>JANXYV010000010.1 GCA_025355875.1 Prolixibacteraceae bacterium
AAGAAAAGCAAAAGGAACTTGAAAAAGAAAAGTTAAATTCAGAACTGGCATTCCTGAAAAACCAGGTGAGTCCGCACTTTTTCTTCAATACCCTGAACAACATTTATTCACTGATTGGAATCGACGGACCGACTGCACAGGATTCGGTATTGAAACTATCGAAACTGATGCGTTATCTGCTTTACGAATCGGAACATGGCGAAACTCAGATGAGCCATGAAATTGATTTCATGAATAACTACATCGACCTGATGAAACTCCGGCTGAATTCGAAGGTGGCATTGCAAATCGATCTTCCAACTGATTTTTCGGACTTCACGATTCCTCCTTTACTTTTTGTACCTTTTATCGAAAATGCGTTTAAACATGGTATAAGTTACCGCGATCGTTCGTTTATTATTATCCGCATGACCATTGAAGATGAAGAGATCAACTTTGTTGCTGAAAACAGTATTGGACAAAGCATCCAGACAGAAGCAATGCAACATTCCGGAATCGGATTGGAGAATGTGCGCAAACGACTTGCACTTCTGTTTCCGGGCAAACATAAACTGAAAATTGACAAGAAGGAAAGTATTTTTCGTGTTGAACTTTCCATCCGGGATGAAAGGAAATTGCTATGAAGCTGAAAACAATTGCAATAGATGATGAACCGCTTGCCCTGAGGTTGGTGTCTGATTATATTTGCAAAACACCTTTTCTGGAGTTGGTTGGGGCTTTCGACAATCCGCTGGATGCCATCGAATTCCTTTCATCGGCGACGGCTGACTTGATTTTTGTCGACATCCAGATGCCCGACCTGAGTGGAATTGAGTTTGCCCGAAGTCTGGAAACGGCACCCAAAATAGTATTCACTACTGCTTTCGAAAAATATGCACTCCAAGGTTTCAAATTAAACGCCATCGACTATTTGCTAAAACCATTCAGTTATGAAGAATTCCTGACCGCGGCTCAGAAAGCAAGGAAACAGTCTGAACTGGAAGCAAATGCTCATACTTCGATTGAGGCAAACAACCAGTTTCTTTTCCTCAAATCGGAATACAAAATCCGGCGGATCAACTTTGACGATATATTATATATCGAAGGATTAAAAGATTACATCAAAGTATACACGACTGGCGAAGACAAGCCGGTTTTATCACTCAATTCGATGAAATCGCTCGAACAAAAACTGCCGGAAAGCAGGTTCATGCGGGTTCACCGTTCGTTTATAGTCAACCTCGAAAAAATTGACACTATCGAGCGCAGCAGGATCATTTTCGGGAAAACCTACATCCCGGTCAGCGATCAGTACAAAGACAAATTTCAGGAATACCTCGACAAGAATTTCTTATAGTCGGGTGCGATAATGAGAATTTTGTGCACTTACAATTTTATTTGTAACAGAATTTCCTGAACAAATACTGATTCTTCCAATATCCGGTTATTTTTACACCAAATTCTATTTTTATGAAACGAGTAATTATTTCTTTCTTAGTTCTTTCCACTATGATTTCGTCTGCTAAAGAACCAACTCTGTATCCAATTTCCAGGAAAGGGGAAGTAAAAGATACCTATTTCGGAACTGTTGTTGATGATCCATACCGCTGGCTCGAAGACGACAACTCGGCTGAAACGGCCGAATGGGTGAAGGCTGAGAACAAACTCACCTTCGATTATCTGGCCAAACTTCCGTATCGGGATCAAATCAAAAAACGCCTGACCGAACTCTCGGATTATCCCAAATACGGAACACCTTTCAGGGAAGCAGGCAAATATTTCTTTTACAAAAACAATGGTCTTCAGAATCAAAGTGTTTTGTACATGACCGATGACCTCATCAAAGAACCGAAAGTTTTGCTCGATCCAAACACTTTAACAAGCGATGGAACTGCGGCGTTGACCAGCATCGAAATCTCGAACGACGGCAAAACCCTGATGTACCAACTTGCCAAATCCGGCTCAGACTGGAACGAGATTTTTGTGAAAAATATCGAAACCGGTGAAATGCTTCCGGATCACATTTTGTGGGTGAAATTTTCGGGTGTCAGCTGGTACAAGGACGGGTTCTTTTACAGCGCCTACGACCAGCCGGAAGCAGGAAGCGAACTCTCGAAGGCAAACGAATTTCAGAAAGTATACTTTCATCAGCTTGGCACCGAACAGTCAGCCGATCGGCTCATTATGAACGATCTGAAAAATCCCAAACAGATGTTCGGGGCAAGTGTCACCGACGACAGACGCTTCCTGCTTATTTCGAGAAGCGTTGCCTCGCACGGAAATGCGCTCGATTTTAAAGACCTCGACAAGCAGAACAGCTCCTTTGTTACGGTGATGGATCGCTACGAATTTGAGTTTCATCCGGTAGACAACCTTGGTGATGACCTTTTTGTACTTACCAATTACAAGGCACCCAAATACAAACTGATCAAGATCAGTACGAGTCATCCGGAAGAAAAGAACTGGGTGGTAGTCATTCCTGAACAAAAAGATGTGATGCAATCGGTGGTCATGATCGACGGCAAACTGGTGGTGGATTTCATGAAGGACGCACATAGCACAACTGAAATTTATACCGCTGCCGGAGTTCTGGAACACGAAATTCAACTTCCCGGAATCGGCACCGTTAGTGCATTTTCAGGTAAAAAGGAAGATAACGTGGCTTATTTCAGCTACACCTCATTTAATACACCGGGCGAAGTGTACAAATACGATTTCAGGACAAATAAATCGACCCTTCATTTCAGGCCGGAAGTAAAATTTAACCCGGACGATTTTGAAGTCAATCAGGAATTCTATCCGTCAAAGGATGGAACGAAGATTCCGATGTTCATCGTTCATAAAAAAGGCATGGAAAAGAATGGCAAGAATCCGACACTTTTATATGGTTACGGAGGTTTCAATATCAGCCTGACTCCGGCCTTTTCGGCTTCGCGGATTGCCTTTATCGAAAACGGTGGTGTGTTTGCCATGGCCAACCTGCGTGGTGGTGGCGAATATGGCGAAGACTGGCATCAGGCCGGAACCAAGCTGAAAAAGCAAAATGTTTTCGACGATTTTATTTCGGCCGCAGAATACCTGATTAGCCAGAAATACACTTCCAGTGAAAAACTGGCCATCCAAGGCGGATCGAACGGTGGTTTGCTAGTAGGAGCGGTAACCAATCAACGTCCTGATTTATTTAAGGCTGCACTTCCACAGGTTGGAGTGATGGATATGCTTCGCTACAACAAATTTACCATTGGTTGGTCGTGGGCCGGTGATTATGGCACCAGCGACGACAATGCTGAAATGTTCAACTATCTCCTCCATTATTCGCCATATCACACCATTCGGAAAAATGGAACTTATCCGGCCATCCTGGCTACCACGGCCGATCACGACGACCGCGTGGTTCCGGCACACACTTTTAAATACATGGCCCGGCTTCAGGAATATAATTCTGGAAATAACCTTCCACTGCTGGTCCGTATCGACAGTAAAGCCGGTCATGGTGCAGGAAAACCCACTGCCAAGGTGATCGAAGAATACACCGATGTTTGGTCGTTCGTGTTTTTTCATTTAGGGATGGAGTTCAGGAAAAAGTAAAAAGAAAAAGGAAAGAGGGAAAAGTAATTTGTGAAAGGATGGAAAACGCGCTGAACAAGGGAATGAAAAGAAAAAACGAAGAAATATTCGGTAAGTAAATGCGAATTATTGTTGCGTGGGATGGAAAAATATTGCTAAATTTGGGGCTTCAACTGTCAATTTATAAACCATCAAATTTAATAAAGTCACTATGAGAAGAATTACCTTTAAACCACTTGCCATTTTTGTTCTCATGGCAGTATTTTTTTCAAGCTGTGCCAGCTTGCAGAAAATGAAAAAAAACGAAAACCTCCTATCATTTAAAACCACTCCCGAAATTCTTGAAACACATGCGGGAAAAGTGGATGTAGCAGTCGATGGAAAAATTCCAACGAAGTATTTTGCCAAAAAGGTTACCTTGGTTGCTACTCCGGTACTGAAATATGAAGGCGGAGAAAAGGCACTTGAGCCGGTTACTCTTCAGGGAGAAAAAGTAAAGGCCAACAATAAAGTAATTTCGTATACCAATGGCGGAAGCTTTGCCTACAAAGATCAGGTTGCCTACATTGATGCCATGCGTTTATCGAACCTTGAACTGCGGATTACCGGCACACAAGGCAAGAAAACGGTTGATTTTACTCCAATCAAACTGGCACAGGGCGTAATTGCTACTCCAACTCTGGTTGTGAATTACCCCATGCCAATTATCGGTGTTCAGCGTGAGAAAAATACAACCGGAAAATATGATCCAAATATTGATGCTTTCCAGCGTATTATTGGAGATGAATATACGGCTGATATCAAATACCTGATCAACAAGGCTGAAATCCGTAAAACTGAGTTGACCAAAGACGAGATTGCCAAATTGAACGAATACAACAAATCGGCAGCAAAAGATCCAAACAAAAAGCTGAAAAGCATCGAAGTTTCGTCTTATGCATCGCCTGATGGAGCTCTTGACCTGAATACAAAACTGGCTCAAAAACGTCAGGATGCATCTTCAAAATTCCTGACTCAGGAATTGAAAAAAGACGAAGTTGAAGCTCAGTTCAAAACCAAATTCACTGCTGAAGACTGGGAAGGTTTCCAGGCTTTGATGGCCAAATCTAATATTCAGGATAAAGAATTAATCCTTCGTGTGTTGAGCATGTACACCGATCCTGAAGTTCGCGAACGTGAAATCAAAAATCTTTCCAGCGCTTTCACTGCAGTCGCTGCTCAAATTTTACCGGAATTGCGCCGTTCAAAATTTACTACCAGTATCGACCTGATTGGTAAATCGGACGAAGAGATTGCTAAACTGGCTGATTCTGATCCTTCGAAACTGAATCCTGCTGAATTGCTTTATGCAGCAACCCTCACAAAAGACCTGAACAAACAACTGGCTATCTACAATTCGGCCATGAAACAATTTCCGAAAGACTGGAGAGGTTTCAACAATGCCGGAATGGTTTTGGTAAAACAAGGCAAAGCTGCCGATGCAAAACCGTTGTTCGAGCAAGCCGAAAAGATGAACAATAACGAACCAATTATTAAAAATAACCTGGGCGTTTGCGCTTTGAAAGAAGGCGATCTGGCCAAAGCTGAAACTCTGTTCGGAGCTGCTTCGGGAGCTGGAGACGCTGTAAATAATAACCTGGGAATCCTATGCATCATCAAAGGCGACTACACCAAAGCAGTTAAATATTTTGGTGATTCTGATTCTCCGAATACCGGTTTGGCTAAAATCCTGACCGGCGACAACAACGGCGCCTTGAAATCGTTGGAAAACTGTACATGGCAAGGTTGTTACATGAAAGAATACTTCAAGGGAGTTGTTGGCGCCCGGACAGCCAAAGAAAACCTGATGTACGAAAGTCTCGAAAAAGCAATCAAGATGAACCCTGATCTGAAGAAGACTGCTGCTACCGATATGGAGTTTGTAAAATACTTCAACGAAGCCCGTTTCAAAGAAATGGTGAAATAATCGAAAAGTAAATAATTTTAGAAAAGAGCGATCCAAATGGGTCGCTCTTTTTTTTGATCCATTCCTTCGGAACAATTTTATCCGAAATTGGAAGGAGCATTTATTTTGGTGTGAATAAAAACCCATGTGAGCCTTATGCCCTGATCTGAAACTTAACTGCACAAAACTTCCGTATACAGGGGATAAAGTGTCCGGGGAAGCCGAAAACCAAACAGAGTAGGCAGAAATTCAGTAAAATAAATCATCATGGCATGGGAAGAAATTGCGGTTAACCTTGGTGTGGCCGCCGCCAAAAAGTTTTTTGAATCGGTAACCAAAAAGAAAGACGATTTTATAAGCATAAGTCTTTCAGTCGGTTATTTCTATAATTTTCTTGACCCGGTTTCGGATAAAATAAATTCCGGAGATTTCAAAATATTTAAGAATCCGGATGACAAGGAACCTCTTTCCTTCAACACCGAAGACATTAAAATGACGGTCATTGTTCCAAAGAAACTTGACGTTTATGCTTTTAAAGCTTGTGAAGATGAATTCAGAAGATATCTGAAAGGAAACATTTTTCTCAACCGAAACAGCCGGTGGTATGGCATAAATTATGGTCTCACTGAGACTTCAGCAGGTCGGGAACTCGTAATTGTTGACCTTGCGAGACCAATCCTGGCGGTGAAACAATATTACGAGCAAATTCTGAAGCGTGACACAGGAATAAATGACGAAAAATGGCTGAGCAGTCAGCTCACCGAAATAGCCGCTTTCAAGGAATCATTGAGAAAGTTACAGGAATTGGGATATGGAGTTTTGGTAAATAAACTTGATTTTCGGGACATTGGATAAGACAAAAGGTGAATAAAATCAATCTTGTTAAAATTATCTTTTGCAATGAAATTCCCGAAATTCAAAAAGGGTTAGGTCGCCAATTCGGTGAAATGCCTGAAAACAATGATAGAATCTGAAAAAGAAGGATTTCCTTGTCAAAAATATGTTTTTAAAATTGCTGGATTGATCGGTTAAAAGTGCAATTTTGCACCGCTAATTTTCACCGTCATGATGAAGGCTAAACTTCTAATATTAATATTCTTAACAGTTTTTACTTGCATTGTTTCCAAAGCACAGGTAATTCTGAACGAAATATCCAACAAAAACTCAGGCCAAATCCTCGACGAGGATAATGAACTGCAAGACTGGATTGAAATCTACAATCCTTCAGTTTCAGCTTGCGATCTCGGCAATTATTATTTGAGTGACGATGCCGGCAATCCTGAAAAATGGAAATTCCCAAAGTATTCTATGCATTCGGGCAATTATTTGGTCGTTTTTGCTTCAGGTAAAAACAGGATTGTCGCGCCCGAAGATAATCATTGGGAAAGTCCGATTCTGGCCGATCAAACCTTTGATTACATTGTGCCGACTGCCTCAACTCCGGCAAACTGGAACATGCCTGATTTCGCTGCATCGGGCTGGAAACAGGGTAAGGCAGGCTTTGGTTATGGCGTCAATAATGTTTCTTCAGTCGTCCCAAATGGCACCATGGCAATATATGTCCGGAAATCATTTGTTTTGCCTTCAGGATTCAGTTATCGGGATATTGCCTTGCAGTTGGATTTCGATGATGGGGTGGTTGCCTATTTAAATGGGGTTGAAATTTCCCGTAAAAACATTGTCGGATCAACAACCTGGAATTCTCCGGCAAACGCACCGCATGAGTCAGTAATGAAAACAGGCGGCAAACCTGAATTAATGGTACTTGATACTGCCAAAGTCAGATCGCTGCTGGTAACAGGTAAGAATGTGCTTGCCGTTGAGGTGCATAACTATATCGCAAATTCAAACGATTTAAATCTCATTCCTTTTTTATCTTTTTTGATTAGCAATTCCCTTTCTGTATTTTCAAAAACACCGTCAAGCTTAATAACCACCCCAGTGATTAATCTGCATACCGACTTTAAGATAAGTAGCAAGGGTGAAGAAATATTTCTTTTCAATAAAAATACCAATTCCACTGAGTCGGTTTGGGTAAAGAATCTCTCAGCAGGATGGTCGCTTGGGCGAATTGCCGATGGTTCAAACACCTGGGGCGTATTTATACAACCCACTCCGGCGAAGGCAAATACGACCAAATCATATTCTACGGAACGAGAGCAGGAGCCGGTGTTTTCGGTTCCTGAAGGATTTTATCCGGGGAAGCAGTCAGTTAGTTTAACCACCAGTTCTGAAACTGCCGAAATCCGCTATACCTTGAATGGGGCTGAGCCAGTTGCCTCATCTAAATTGTATTCCGGAGTTCCGGTTTCGGTTTCTGTGACCGGTGTCCTTCGTGCAGCATGTTTTGGGAAAACAGGAAAGTTGCCCGGGCGTTCGGTGGCAAATACCTATTTCATCAACAATACCAAACATTCAATCCCGGTACTTTCAGTGATTACCGACAGTTTAAACTTGTACGGCAGCAATGGAATTTTCGACAACTGGCAGCAGGAATGGGATAAACCCTGTTATGTGGAATATTTTGACGCAAACCATCAAAAGCAGTTTGAGCAGTTTTCGGGCATTCAGGTAGACGGCGGGGCAGGCGGAAGCCGCGAAAAACCGCAGCATTCTTTCCGGCTTGAGTTTGATAACGGGACTTATGGCAGTAATGTGGTTGATTATGCGCTCATCCCCGATCGTCCTGACCGAAAAACTTACAAGTCGGTTTACCTGAGAAACGGAAGTAATCAGTGGCTAACTTTTCAGTTTAAGGATGCTATGGAATGTAAAATGATGGCCAACCATACACAAAATTACTATTCGGCATGTACACCAACGGTAGTATATATCAATGGTTCCTATTTTGGTGTATACGAAATGCGCGAAAAAACAAATGATGAGTTTTTTAAGGAAAATTACAACGCAAGCATCGATACATCGTTTAATCTTCTATCCCTAAGTTATTATTATAATTCGATCCTTCGGGCCTTAAACGGTTCTGTAAACGTTTTTTATACAGACTATAACAATTTCCTGAAGCTCAATCATACCACCAGCGATTATCTAAAGAAAGCTGACCAGATCCTCGACCTCGACTATTATACCGATTACATTGTTGCCCAATCATGGATTGCCGATAAAGACTGGCCTTTTAATAACATAAAAATTGTGAAAGGCGATTTTAGCCGGAACCGATGGAGGTTTATTTTGCAGGATTTGGAATGGTCACTCAACCCCAATGGTTGGACAGATTCAGGTTTCGATCATATCGCTTATATGCTTAGTTATGACCAGAATATGCCATATATCCGGTTTTGGCTTGAGCTGATCAAAGATCCGGTCTATAAAAAGCGTTTCATCAACCGCTTTGCCGACATCATGAACTCCTCCTATCTGCCCGAAAACACCACCTCAATTGCGCAGTCGACTTATGACGCTTCCTTTTCGGAGATGCGAGGCGAATATGTTCTGTGGGGTGGTGGAACCTCCCAGGCGACCGCTCAAATGACCCAGTACACGAACAATCTGAGCGTCTTTAAAAGTGAACTGACCAACCGTTCGACTACGGTCCGCTCAAGTCTTATAAAAAATTTCGGTCTGCAAGGCCAATATTCGCTCGAGTTACAGGTACAACCTGAAAATACAGGAATGATCCAAGTTAATAGCCTTTCGCCCGAAGTTTTTCCCTGGACGGGTGTCTATTTTGCAGGTGTTCCAATACGACTGGAGGCTAAAGGAACCGGAAATTACATTTTCGACGGATGGGTTGCCAATAACCTGATCAATGATGTGAAGAATCCTATACTTGAAACCGATGCAAAAGTAAACGGGTATCAGTTTATCGCGAAATTTAAGCTGAAAACCCCACAGGATGCCATTACCATCAGCGAGATCAACTATAGTTCGGTTCCCGAATTTCCGGCAGGCGACTGGGTCGAGTTGTATAATTACGGTGAAACCTCCAAAGACCTTTCCGGATGGTACCTGACCAATTCTGACCACGGGCACAAATGGGTCATTCCAGGCTCAGTGGTTTTAAAACCCAACGAAAGGTTGGTTCTGGCTTCAAACATCATTAGTTTCCGAAGTGTTTATCCGAATGTGGCGAACGTAGTGGGTTCGTTCGGGTTTGGACTAGCATCGCCTGCCGACTCTGTCTTAATATTTAACAATTCGGGCAGACTGATCGCCGGGGTGAAATACAGTGCGCAGCTTCCGTGGCCAACAGGCGCGTTTGACAAAGGGATGACCCTTGAATTGAAAGATCCCAACCTGAACCTGAGCAATCCGTCGAACTGGTTTGAAGGTTGTGTGGGAGGTTCGCCCGGAACGGCATATACGAAATGTCTTTTATCTGGTATGAGTACCACTGCGGAAGGTCACCTGGCCAGCTTGTACCCTAATCCTGCCACTGACGAGATTCATATACTTTTACCTTTAGGAATGAACCTGAAACAGATTAGCTGCCGGATTTTCGATACAATAGGCAAAGAAGTGAAAGCAGGAATATCTCAGGAAGAAATGCAAAACAGCCTGAGGTTGTCTGTTTCCAATCTATCGGGAGGTATTTACATTGTTCAGCTTTCGGGTGGAAACTTTCAGCAAAACCTGAAATTCATAAAACGACAGGAATAATTGAATTTGAGTTCAGGGTAAATTGCTTCTGAAACATCTTATTGGTGAAGTTCACATCCAATTAAATTTCGGACCAATGAAAAAGAAATTCATACTTCTGGTTTCCCTTGTTCTTTGCCTGCAAATTTCAAATGCTCAGGAGGCTACCAGTCAGATCGACAGCAAAATCCGTGAATCGCAGGTTGTTCTGGATACTCCTGAAATTATTGAAGAAGTCTACTGGTCGGAGTATGTTCTCGACGAATTTAAAATTTTCATCAGTCTTCCCAAAAATTACAATGGTTCCAGGGTTGAGAAATACCCGGTGGTCTATTTTCTTGATGGCGGAAGTCCGACATTTCATACCATTACTTACGAGTTCATGCAGGCGAAGACTATTCCGGAGGTCATTACCATCGGAATTGGATATCCCGGGGCAACGCAGCGAAACCGGGATTATACCTATGGTTTTGCGAACTTTTATCAATTCCTGAATCTGGAACTCATTCCGCAAATGGATTTGGCATTTAATATCGATCCCATGAAGCGGACTCTTTTTGGCCATTCATTCGGTGGAATTTGCGTTCTGTTTACCATGTTCAAATATGACGATTACAACAACATTCCGTTCCACAACCTGATTGCTGCCAGCCCGAGCATTTGGTGGCCCAACGGATATGAGGCTTTTTCGCGCGAAGATGCCTTGTATAATGAGACTTCAATATTACCAGTTAATTTTTATATGACGGTTGGATCATTGGAAGGATCGATGGTTGATGATTTCAACCGGATGAAAGATGTTCTGGAAAGTCGTAACTACGAAAATTTCAATTCGTCGTATCATGTGAATTTTGACAAGGATCACAGTACCAACAAGGAATTGAGTTTTCGCGAAGGAATTAAATGGGTGCTTAATCAGGCGATTCAAATCCATGACGAGGGTCCATCTGCAATTCCTGAAAAAAATCAGGTAGAAGCAACTGTCTGGCCAAACCCGACAGAAGATATCCTGAAAGTCAGGTTAGGGAATCCGAATCCGGGGAACTGCAAAATTGAACTGATGAACAGTTACGGGAATGCCGTTTTTACCGAAGTTACCTCAAATCCTGACTTCATGATCAAAGTTTTCGGGTTTCCAAAAGGTTGTTATTTGCTGAAAATCGATGGTAATAAAATCCATTCTTCCTCAAAAATAGTGGTGAATTGATGCTCAGAAAACCACTCTGATCCCGATTCCTCCGGCATTGGCATTCAGGTACCAGGTGGCATTGGGTGCAAACGACAGATCGTCAGTCGCATTCAGATAACGCTCCTGGTATTTTTTATAGTTTCGTCGGGCAAGAATTGGTTGAGTCCAAATCTGTGTTTCGGTGATGACCGCATTCATGGCAAAGTTCCCGATCCCTGCCCAAACTGAACGGTCGAAACCCAGCCAGGTAACCAGTCCGCTGCTCAAATCAATTGCCGTGGGCAACACATGGCTTTTCCAGCTTCTGGCGCGTTCTTCACGTTTACCAACTTCTCTGAGCAAATTTTCAGCAATAGTCAGCTTTGTCATCCGTTCATCCGGAGTATTTTCGTTCATTGCAGTCAACTTTTCGCGCTCTTTTCCCGGAACAAGCGGAGAAATAAACTGTCCCGCCACGCCCAGAAAGCAGGTTGCCGCTCCCAATGCCATATCCTGACGAGTACTGATATCCGAACTGCCCAAATAGATTGCTCCCTGTGCAAGGGTTGCTGTGCCATACCCGTACAACCATCTATTCCACCAGCGTCGGGTATGGATTTCATCTTGTTTGATTGTGTTTTCGATGAAATGAAGCCTTTCGGCAACCAGTGAATCCGGAACTTCTTTACTTTGAGCTTTCAGAATTTCATGCTGAGAAGCGAAAATCAGGAAGAAGATCATGATTTTTATGGGCCGCCAGGCTTTGGCCGCATTCATCGGACGACGGGATCTATTTCCAGTTCAATTGGTTTATCCAGCATCGCCGATTCCTTTAAGCGGAAAGAGACAATCAGGCTGACGACCATCAGTCCGATAAGGACCATCAGCGGATTTGACATCGACCCATCCGCTTTCGACTTGAAAATATCCATGCCAAAAATAAAGGCGATTCCTGAAATTTGCCCCATTTGTAAGAGCAAACCATTAGAAGAACCTTCAGAAGCAGGATAAGTAATCTCGGCACCATATTGAAACCCGATCGGGCCGGAACTCAGGAGAAAAAAGCCGAATAATGCTCCGGAGAAAAGAATCACCGGATAATTTGTTGCAAAGGAGATCCCAATCAATCCGAGCGTTGCACCAACCAGCGCGATTTGTATAAATGGCACACGTTTCCGGTAGTAGTCAGATAGGACCGGAATGACAACGGCTCCGGCAATTCCGGCGGCAATCATTCCTCCACCGGCAATGCCCGCCTGTTCGATCGAAATATTCCTCGGGTTCAGGATTCCTTCTATCCAGGTAGTCACGCTGTTGAATACGCCCAATCCAATAAAAAAGATGAACATTAACCATCGGAAATCTTTAGAACGGAAGATAATTCCCAGACCTTCGAGCGCAAGGGCGCGTTCCTCCTGACCTGGAAGACAGGGAGCTGTTGGTGGTTCTTCTTTGACCAATGCCATAAAAAGTAATGCGGCAATGGCTGCAATGATACCATAAATCCAGAGCATTCCATTCATTCCGGATCCGACAGTGAGAAAGGGCGTGATGATCATGCCGGCCAGGATTCCTACATACATCGATAAGGTGCCGAGCCCTGAAGCCATTGCCCGTTCCTTGATTGGAAACCAGCGTGCTGAAAGTTTGGTGATTGCATTCAGCAAAAAGGGTTGTCCGACTGCAATTCCTATCTGGGAAATGAGCAGCAAATTGAAATTTTGGGTGGCAATTCCACGAGTCAAACCGAAAACACCGGTCAATAGCGCTCCAAATCCAACCCCAATCCGAATCCCATAAGTGTCAATAATCCACGAGGCAGGTATCGAAACCAGGATAAAGACCACCATGAAACTCATGGAAAGAATTCCAATCCAAAGTTCAGAAACTCCGTAGTAATGAGCTGCTTCGCTGGTTATTGGAGCGAAAGTAATCCACAACATCTGGTTCATTGCCACGATGAACATATAGGCCGCCAGCATGACCCAGCGATAACCATAAATTTTGAAATCTGATTTTTCCATATGCGATTATTGCTAAAAGTTGATCAAAAATCTAATGAATGCCGTAAAAGTAAAAGAAAATTGATGATCAGCGATATTTTGCATGAGCCTTGCCTCAATTTTATGAACCTTGAACGCTTTTTCCTGTTGAAGGATGGATATGTAATCCAATTCATGCGTAAAAACAATGGTCTGAATTTGAAATTCTTGCGTCAAAATGATGCAATTTTGTGGTACAGAAAGAAATTAGGGAGCAATCTTAAAATATAAAATATGCAAACCATTCTTGGATCGGGTGGAGCAATTGGTACAGACCTTGCCAGAGGGCTCAAATCGTATACCGATCAAATTAAACTGGTCAGCCGAAATCCGGTAAAAGTGAATGAAACAGACGTTCTTTTTTCTGCTGATTTTACCGATCAAACACAAATCGAAAAGGCGGTGGAAGGTAGTGAAATTTGCTACATCACTGTTGGATTCGAATACAAGCTCAAGGTGTGGCAGCGGGAATGGCCAGTTTTTATCCAGAATGTTGTTGAAGCTTGCATTCATCATCAGTCGAAACTCGTTTTCTTTGATAATGTGTATGCCATAGGCAAGGATCATGTGAACCATATCACCGAAAATTCGCCCATAAGTCCTACCAGCAAAAAAGGTGAAGTCAGGGCCTGGATTGACCGATATATTCTGGAGCAAGTTGAGAAAGGTAAGCTGCAAGCCATTATTGCCCGTGCTCCCGACTTTTTTGGCCCGGTAAAAAAGCAAAACAGCCTGTTGCTGAACCTCGTTTACGACAACATGATGAAGGGAAAAACTTCGCAATGGTTTGGGAATGCGGATGTAATTCATACCATGGGTTATACGCCTGATCTGGCCAAAGGGACTGCCATCTTAGGTAACACTCCTGACGCTTATAACCAAATCTGGAATTTGCCTGTTGATATGAATTCCCTGACTGGTCGGGAATGGGTGAAAATCTTTGCCGAAGAATTAAATGCTTCAGAAAAAGTGCAAACGGTTCCGGCGTGGATGCTACGGATTCTGGGATTGTTTATCCCGATTCTCAGGGAAATGCCCGAAATGATCTACCAGTTCGATCGGCCTTATTACTTCGATTCTTCCAAATTCAACTCGAAGTTTAACTTTGCGCCGGTTGAGAACCGAATGGCTGTAAGGCAAACGATTAAAAGTCTTCAAGGCTGAGCTTCTAATAAAAAATGCCCGACCAGCGGGCATTTTTTGAAATATCTGATAAGATTTAAATCTTGATTATCTGCGGTCTCCGCCACCGCGGTTATCGCGACGGTCACCACCACGGTGATCTCCGCCACCACGACGGTCACCACCTCCGCGGTTATCGTCACGACGAGGAGGGCGGTCATCATTACTGCGCTCTGGTCTCTCCGGTCTGTCTGGCATTCCTTCAGGTTTTGGAAGCAATACACGACGCGAAAGTTTCATTTTGCCATCGCGGTCCATATCCAGCAATTTCACTTCAATTTCCTGACCTTCCTGAAGTTCTTCTTCAACCGTCTGTAAACGGTTCCAGCTGATTTCAGAAATATGGAGCAAGCCTTCTTTTCCCGGCATAATTTCGACAAAGGCACCAAACGAGGTGATTGATTTTACTTTTCCTTTGTAGATTTCTCCCTTTTCAGGAATAGCTACAATCATTTTAAGGCGGGCAACAGCAGCTTCCAATGATTCTTTGTTCACGCTCGAAATCTGAACGTAACCGATATCATCGCGTTCTTCAATTGAAATAACCGTTTTGGTTTCTTCCTGAAGTTTCTGAATGTTCTTTCCACCCGGGCCGATAATTGGGCCGATAAATTCTTTCGGAACCTGGATAATTACCACACGCGGAACGTTTGGTTTGTAATCTTCACGAGGTTCAGAAATCACTTTCAGGATTTCGCCCAAAATGTGTTCGCGGCCTTGTTTGGCCTGAAGGAGAGCCTGAGAAAGAATTTCGTAAGAAAGTCCGCCGACTTTGATGTCCATCTGGGTAGCGGTAATACCTTTTGAAGTACCGGTTACCTTGAAGTCCATATCACCGAGGTGATCTTCGTCACCAAGAATATCCGAAAGTACTGCGAATTTATTGTTGGCCGGATCAGTAATCAGACCCATGGCAATTCCTGAAACCGGACGTTTCATCTTCACACCGGCATCCAACATACACATGGTTCCGGCACAAACCGTAGCCATCGATGACGAACCGTTTGATTCCAGGATGTCAGACACGATCCTTACCACGTAAGGAAATTCATCCGGGATCATTTTTTTCAGGGCACGTAAAGCGAGGTTTCCGTGACCGATTTCGCGGCGACCAACTCCGCGAGGCACTTTGGCTTCACCAACAGAGAATGGAGGGAAGTTATAATGCAACAGGAATTTTTCGACGCCCTGGTAGGTCACACTGTCGATTTTCTTTTCATCCATTTTCGTTCCCAAAGTGATGGAAGAAAGCGACTGGGTTTCGCCACGGGTGAAAATTGCTGATCCGTGTGAACCCGGCAAGTAATCCACTTCGCCCCAGATTGGACGAATCTGTGTGGTGGTGCGGCCATCCAAACGGATACCTTCGTCGAGAATCATGCGGCGCATGGCTTCTTTCTCCACATCGTGGTAATATTTTTTAATCAGGTTGATGTTAACCGAGAGATTGATTTCGGCGTTTTCAGCGTTAGCTTCCTTGTACTTCGAAATATATTCCTCTACAATTGCATGAAACCCTTCAATACGAAGCGCTTTGTCGTTCAAACGCTGAGTGGCGAGTGCGTAACAGGCAGGATATAAATCTTCAAAAACTTTGGCTTTCAGGTCAGCGTCGTTCACCTCATGGCAATAGGTACGCTTGGTTTTTCCAACCAAAGCGGCCAGCTCTTCCTGAGCTTTGCACTGAATTTTGATGGCATCGTGAGCGATTTTAATGGCTTCGAGCATATCTTCTTCTGAAACCTCGTCCATTTCGCCTTCAACCATCATGATGTTGTCATACGATGCACCAACCATGATGTCCAGATCAGCAGTTTTGAGCTGGGATAAAGTAGGATTTACAATAAACTTTCCGTTGATGCGTGCCACGCGGACTTCAGAAATCGGCGTTTCAAAGGGCACATCCGAAACGGCAATGGCGGCAGATGCAGCAAGTCCGGCCAGAGAATCGGCCATCACTTCAGAATCTGATGAAATCAGCGAGATCATCATGGCTGTTTCTGCATGAAAATCGGCAGGGAAAAGCGGACGCAATGCGCGATCGACCAAACGGCCAATCAGAACTTCTTCATCCGACGGACGCGATTCGCGTTTCAGGAATCCACCGGGGAAACGTCCGGCAGCAGCGAATTTTTCGCGATAATCCACCGAAAGTGGCATGAAATCCACATCATCTTTGGCATCTCTTGCGGCCACAACGGTTGCCATGACCATAGTGTCGCCCATCCTTACAACCACCGCACCGTCAGCCTGTTTCGCCAGACGTCCTGTTTCAATGGAAATGGTGCGGCCATCGCCAAGGTCAATCGTTTTAATAATTGCTTGATTCATAATTTTTTGAATAAATAAATTTTTACAAGGTACTACAAATGGTTGTGGTGGGGCATTTGTTCAGTAAACCTGAAATTTTCCGCTAAAAGCATGGTACCGACATATTTTTAACAGTGTATAAAAATAAGAAAAGGCAATAAAATATTGCCTTTTCAGTGATAAATTATCGACGTAAGTTAAGGTCTTTGATAATTGCACGGTAACGTTCGATGTCTTTTTTCTTCAGATAATCCAAAAGGCTGCGACGTTTACCTACCAGGGTGATCAAAGCACGCTGGGTGCTGAAATCTTTTTTGTTGGTTTTCAGGTGGTCGGTCAGTGCGCTGATGCGGAATGAAAACATTGCGACTTGCGCTTCTGAGGAACCTGTGTCAACGGCTGATTTGCCGTATTTTTCGAAAAATTCTACTTTCTTTTCAGATGATAACATGAATTGTTTTTTAAATTGTGGTACAATGTTTAAGCAGCAGCAACGCTTTCGATAACAACCGCTTAAAATTAATTTTTTAAAGCCCGGCAAAAATAATCAAATATCTTTGAAATTCAAGAGGGTAGGAGATTATTTTTGAACCTCCAATTCGGTCATCAGGATAAAGTTGTAAAAATACTCCAGTTCATTCCTGATTTCGTCGCGGATATTGCGGTAGGTATGAATCCTTTGTTCTTCGGGAATATCCGATTTTCGGGGATCTTCGAATCCTAAATGTATTTTATGTCTGGCCGGAATATTGATCGAGGTGATTTTGTCCTTTGTTCCTTCGCAAAGGGTAATCAGGTAATCAACAGGCAAACCTTCAAATTCAAGATAACTTTTTGTGTTTTTTTTGCTGATATCTATTCCAATTTCAGCCATTACCTTTATTGCGAACAGATCAATCTGAGGTTCGGGATGCAGGCCGGCTGAGAAAACTTCAATCGACTGATCCAAATCCTGTAGAATTGCTTCGGCCATAAGGCTTCGGCATGAATTACTTCCGGAACATAGGAAAAGTACCTTCATTTGAACATCCTGAATTTAGGAGTTTAATTTACGGTATTTGCACCAGATAAAAAAAATCAAATGTCAGTTTTTATACTGACTTTTAGTTGTTTGATAAGGAAACCCCATTTTTAACTAAAAATCCTGAAACCGGTAAAAACCGGACTCAGGATTTTTGGCAATTTAGCATTCAAATGCAAATCAGCCGACCATCAAAGCCTGCTCCATTTCAATGGCTTTGGGGAACAAAATATTGTTTTCCAGGTGAATGTGACGGTGCAAATCATCCTCAAATTCTTTCAGTTTACCAAAAAGCACGCGGAATGTATTGCAAGCATCTTCCGGAGGAGTGTATCCATCACTCAAACGAAACATCTCTTTCAGGATGACTCCGGCGTTTTCATGTTCCTGCTCCATCACCGAAATAGGACCCATCACTGTTCCAAAACAGGATTCCGTCGTGCAATTTCCTGCTGATTCATTGACCACCAACTGCTTGATAAACGGAAACAGAATTCGTTCTTCTTTTTGCATGTGTGAGAGAAGTTCTTCAGCCAGATCATTAAACAATTCATTAATCCGGATGACTGCGGGATGGTGTTCACCATGCACTTCGGCTACTTTCTGAGCCAATGGAAGGATTTGGGGAATGGCTTTGCTCACATACTGATGATGAGTGTGAATAATGTAATCAGCCAGAAAACCAATGTTCCAGCTATCAAAGTTGTAAACTCCTGATCCGGTTTGATTTTTTAAGTTTTCCAACGCAGTAATGACTAATGCCTCGTCAGTTTTTGTATTCAAACAAGCTTCAGCCACCGATATTTTCCCTCCACAGCAAAAATCAATTCCGTAGCTGCTGAACACATCGGCAGCCCTGAAATCGTCTTTCACAATTTCACCTACTGTTTTGTCTCTTAAGTTTTCCATTTTAATAATTGTTTTTGTTTATCAATTGAACCACAGAGAACACAGAGTTTGAAAGAGGGAATGAAAAATCTCTGTATTTTCTCAGTGTCCTCTGTGGTTAAAATTTTTATTTTACTTCTTTTTTTACCGACCAGCCAAAGACCAGTCCGGCAACGAAATAGACCAATGCAACTACGCCTACAGCAAAAATAGTGTCACCAATGACACGTAGCCAGCGAAGAGTTTGCATGAACGGTTGTTGAAGGAATTCAGCAGAGCGGGCATACCACATGCCATATTTCACACTTGCAACAGTTTGTAGCAATCCAACCGGCAATACGCTGATCAGAACCATCAGCAGAAGCCCGATGTTTATTGCCCAGAAAGCAATGAACAAGGGTTTGTCGTTCCAAACACTTTTAACCCACATGTTCCGGAGAACAAAAAGCATCAGCGAAATACCCAGCATTCCATAGACTCCAAAGAGCGCGGTGTGACCGTGAACTGCGGTTGTATTCAGTCCCTGCATATAGTATAAGGCTGTTGGAGGATTGATCAGGAATCCGAAAATACCAGCACCAACTAAATTCCAGAATGCCACTGAAATTAATCCGTAAATTGGCCAGCGATATGCAGTCAGCCAGTTGGTATGACGGCTCAACTTATAGTTGTGCCATACTTCGAAACCCATCAGGACCAGCGGAACGACTTCGAGTGCGCTGAATGTGGCACCCAGCGCCAGAATGGCTGTTGGTGTTCCGGTAAAATACAGATGATGGAAAGTTCCGATGATACCACCACCCAAAAAGATAACGGTGGAAAACATCACTGCTGTAGTTGCAGATTTAATACGAAGCAATCCCAGTTGTACGAAAATAAAAGCTGATACGACGGCTGCAAAAACTTCGAAGAAACCTTCTACCCAAAGATGAACCACCCACCAGCGCCAATATTCGGCAATGGCCAGGTTGGTCTGTTGTCCCCACATTAGCCCGGCGCCATAAAACGAACCGATCGCCGCTGAGGCAACCACAAAAAGAATAATCAGGTTTCGGCTTTCCGAAGGAGTTTTCAGGATCGGGAGTAACGGGCGAACCATCAAAGTCAGCCAGATAAATAATCCGGCAAACAGGAAAATCTGCCAGAACCGGCCCAGATCAACGTATTCGTAACCCTGATGGCCAAACCAGAAGTTTTGGGTCAAACCGAGTTTCTGCATCACACCCATCCACTGTCCAGCCAATGAACCGACAACAATGACGAGAAGTGCACCAAATAACACGTTTACACCGAGTCGCTGAAACTTAGGTTCGTAGCCAGAAACAGCCGGAGCAATATACAAACCGGTTGCAAGCCATGAGGTTGCAATCCAGAAAATAGCCAACTGGACATGCCAGGTTCGTGAAATTGAATATGGCAAAATAGTATCCAGATTTAATCCGTATAAAGAGTGACCTTCAACGCCAAAGTGAGCTGTAATGATACCCATAATGATCTGAAAAAGGATCAAGGCAGTTACGATGATAAAATATTTCAGTGTAGCTTTCATCGAAGGAGTCGATGTAAGGTTGATCAACGGATTGGTTGCAGGCATCTGAATCGGTTCTTCGCCATCGCGGGTGCGGGCATACTGATAAGCAAGTAAGGCAATCCCGAGTAACAGGATAATTACGCTGAATCCGGTCCAGATATGCAAATCTCCGGTGGCAACATTGCCAACAAGCTCTTCGTGCGGCCAGTTGTGGGTATAACTCAGCTCACTGTTTGGCCTTTCAGTCACACAAGCCCACGATGCCCACCAGAAGAAGGCCGTCATTTTATTCATTCGTTCCTGAGTTTTGATCGAATTTTCAGGAATTGAATAGTTTTCACGCAATTTGGCCATTGCCGGATTATTGGTAAACAAACCAGAATAAAATGTACTTGTATTTTGAATAGCCAACGCCCTAACAGCGCTTACCGTAATCAATTTTGACGACTCGCTGTAGGTATTCTTCCTGATTTCTTCCTGAAGTTTGATCTTCAGATAAGCCTGATCGGCTGTACTAATCTCATTGAATTTTTTGGCATTTTTTTCAAGCGACAAAGCATCCAACATCGCAATAGCTTCCTTGTGCAGCCAGTCGGCAGTCCAGTCTGGTGCCTGGTAAGCGCCGTGCCCCCAGACAGTTCCCAGTTCCTGACCGCCAATCGACTGCCATACATTTTGTCCGTCGCGGATATCTTGTCCTGTAAATAAGACTGTTCCGTCGTTAGTCACCACTTTGTCTGGAATCGGCGGTGCCTGATGGTAAATTTCAACTCCGAAGTACCCAAGTACTCCAAAGCTGATAACCATGACCACAATAAACCCAAACCATAATTTCCGAATGTTCATAAAGCTTTATTTTAAGAAGTACAATTTGATTTTGTGAAATTCAATTTTCGGAGATAAAGATAATTGGGGTAAATAGTGTACTTTTATGAGTAGGATCATAAGGTGCTAAATTCACTAACAGGCTGATATTAATCGTATTGAAATAGGTTTTATATTTTTTGTTGATGGAAGATTGATCTAATTAAAAGATTTTAACCTCTTTATTTATTCATTTGTAGTAATTTTTATTTCAAAGCCGGACAAAATGATTGATGAAATGATTCTGGTTCAATATGGTGCCGAGGAAAAGAAACTAAAAAAAGGTGCATTTCTTTTTCATGAAAAGGAGCGGGCAGCCAGCTACTTTCAGGTTAAATCTGGAAAGATGAAGATGTTTAACCTGAATGCTGATGGCAAAGTGTTTACTCAGGGTATGTTTGAGGCGGGAGATAGCTTTGGTGAACCACCTCTTTTCACTGATTCAAATTATCCGGCCTGTACTGTTGCCGAAGAAAATACTTGCTTGTATAAATTGCCCAAGCAAAAATTTTTCAAGCTTCTAAAAGAGAATCCCGAAATTCATTTTGAGATTACCCGGATGTTGGCCACCAGGTTACTGTATAAATCGATGCAATTGAAAGAAATCTCGAGTTTTAAACCTGAACATCGCATTTTAAGTTTGCTTGACTATCTTAAAAAAGAAGAAGGGATTCCGGAGGATCAGAAATTTGAAGTCAGCCTGACCCGCCAGCACATCGCCGACCTCACAGGCTTGCGTGTAGAAACCGTGATTCGTTCTGTCAAAACCCTCGAAAAAGAAGGAAGTCTGGATATTCGGGGACATAAAATTTACAGATGAAAAGAGGAAAAAGGGAAAAAGGAATCCAATCCTCATTTCCCTTTTTCCTCTTTTACCTTTTCTTTTTTCTATTTGGTCTTGACCCCCAAATCGAGCGATCCGGTAATTTTTCCGATATCATCGGGATCAATTACACCGCGGATACTGATGAGCGTGTTATCATCACCGCCAACCACCAGAAGCAATTCCGAAAGTTTTCCTTTTTCACCGCTGCGGCCGTAAAACCGCACCACCGAATTTTTGTCAGTCACTTCCATTAAAACCTCGTAGTTATTGTTTTTGAAGAACCCGTCAGCTTCCAGTTCCTTGTAAAAATTCAGACCTTTATTTAAGTCCTTATCTTCAACCGACAAAATCCTTATTCCCGATAACTTTTCGAGCATTTCAGTTTCTTTGCTCTTTGAATCATCGAATTTACTGGCGAAACTCAGCAGCTTTCCGCTGATATTTACCGTTGTGAAACCGTCTCTATTGGCATACTTATTAAAAAGCTTGTCAATCGGACTGTTGTCCTGTGCCATCACCAACAATGGGATGAGCAACACCAAAGTCAATAAAATTCGTTTCATGGCTATTCTTTTTTTAGTTTTTTATTCAATTCACTTATCTTATCAAATCCTTTACTCAGTTTTTCCATTCCTGAATTTAAGGGATATACTGCACTTTCTATTTTCCTTATTGGCTTCAGTTGAGCCAAGCCTTTGTTGTATTTGCCGGCAACAAATTCAAGGGTTTTGCTCGCCTCGGCGTATG
This sequence comes from Prolixibacteraceae bacterium, assembly GCA_025355875.1. GTDB lineage: Bacteria > Bacteroidota > Bacteroidia > Bacteroidales > Prolixibacteraceae > Aquipluma. The sequence continues at coordinate 22,670 of JANXYV010000010.1, forward strand.
CCTGATCAGGATTGTTAAAAGTGTCTTTCCATTGGTTTTGACTGCTGTAAAAATTTACGGCCAACATCACCAGAATCACTGAGGCAGCAATACCGGTAACAATCTGCCACATCCAGCGGTAATGCAGTTTTTCCTTGTGCTCCGATTCTAAAATGTAATTCATCAAATCGTCGCCCAGTGAAGGATTCTCTTCAGCCGAAAGCTCCCTGATTCCTGAAAACATGGGAACATACATTTTCAGGGTATCATCCACTTCTCCTGAAGAAAAATAAGTGATCAGTTCATTTTCCTCGTCGAGCGTGGTTTCGGCCTCAAAGTACTTTTGAAGCAGAATATGTATTTTCTGTGATTCCATAGTTTTGAATTTTTAAAATTTCGTCCCTCACTTTTTTCCGGGCCCGCGACAAATTTACCCGGATTGCATTCACATTCATCTCAGTAGCTTCGGCTATTTCATCATATTCGAGTTGTTCGATGTCGCGCAACTGGATGATGGTTCGCTGCAAATCGGGTAATCCTGAAATGATATTCTTGATCAGTTTGACTGAGTCCGAGTTTTCAAGCAGATCGGTGTTCAAACTTTCTTCATCAGCCACATTTTGCTTTTTAACCAGTTCCATCGAAATTGTTCTGCGGCCCCGAATCACATCCAAACAGCGGTTCCGGGTCATGCGGATGGCAAATGCTTCGAAGTTTTCTACTTTTTCAAGTTCATGCCTTTTTTGCCAGAGTTTCAGAAAAATATCCTGAAGTACATCTTTTGCCTCTTCCTCATCCTGGAGAATCTGTATGGCAAAACGCAACAACTTGTTGCTTATTGGAAGTACATCGGTTTTAAAATCTCTGACTAGCATTCGAAGTCTTTTCTGATTGTTTCAAAGTTAAGACGAAGTCGGCAGGATTTCATTACATGGGAGAGAAAAATAATGCGGCTGCAGACTGTCAGTTGGCAAATTGAAGCAAGAAACCAGGAGCCAGCTACTTAAAACTATTTCCACAAAAAAGGCCGGACTCCTTTCGGAACCGGCCTTCATTTTAGAGCTTATTAGCTTATTTTTTAACTGGTTTTTTGTAGCCGTAGATGGCAGAAGTTCCCAATTCTTCTTCAATGCGAAGTAACTGGTTGTATTTAGCCATACGATCTGAACGGCTCAGCGAACCTGTTTTGATTTGTCCTGCGTTGGTTGCAACTGCGATGTCAGCGATGGTTGCATCTTCAGTTTCGCCTGAACGGTGTGAAGTCACTGAAGTGTAACCTGCACGGTGAGCCATTTCGATGGCGTCCAGAGTTTCAGTCAAGGTACCGATCTGGTTTACTTTGATCAGGATAGAATTAGCTGCACCCAGTTCGATCCCTTTTTTCAGGTATTCAACATTGGTTACAAATAGATCGTCGCCAACCAACTGGCATTTGTCGCCCAATTCCTGAGTTAAAGCCACCCAGCCATTCCAGTCGCCTTCGTTCATACCATCTTCGATTGAATCGATCGGGAAGTTGGCAACCAAACCGGCCAGGAATTTAACCTGTTCGGCAGAATTCCGTTTTGCTCCGTTTGGACCTTCAAATTTTGAATAGTCGTAGATTCCGTCTTTGTAGAATTCAGATGCAGCACAGTCTAAAGCAATAGAAACATCGCCGCCTTCAGAAGCGCGTCCTGGTTTATACCCGGCATTTTTAATGGCTTTGATGATGCTGTTCAAAGCATCTTCAGTTCCGTCCAGTTTTGGAGCGAAACCACCTTCGTCACCAACAGCAGTGCTTAAACCACGATCGTGAAGCACCTTTTTCAGGTGATGGAAAACTTCGGCGCCCATGCGCAAGCCTTCGCGGAAAGAAGTAGCGCCAATCGGGCGAATCATGAATTCCTGAAAAGCGATAGGAGCATCAGAATGTGAGCCTCCGTTGATGATGTTCATCATCGGAACCGGTAAGGTTTTGGCGTTGGTTCCGCCTATGTAGCGGTATAAAGGCATGTCGAGCGCATTAGCAGCGGCATGAGCTACGGCCAAAGAAACTCCCAGCATAGCATTGGCGCCTAATTTTGATTTGGTTTTTGTTCCGTCAAGTGCTATCAACTTTTTATCGATTGCAACCTGATTCGAAGCGTCCATGCCAAGGATTTCTTTGGCAATTACGGTATTCACATTGGCCACAGCTTTCAAAACGCCTTTACCTAAATAACGGCCTTTGTCGCCATCACGCAATTCAAGAGCTTCGTTTTCTCCGGTTGATGCACCGGATGGAACAGCAGCGCGACCAATTGCACCACACTCGAGGGTTACCTCAACTTCAACGGTTGGATTACCACGCGAATCCAGAATTTCTCTACCTACTACTTTATCAATAAACATTGTGATACGGTTTAGAATTAAACTTAAATATGATTTATAAATTCTCTAATTATCAGAACAATAAGCGCTTTTTACCAAAGCAGCACAAAGATAAGAAAAGCTTCGGAAAATCATTTGGTATTTTAGAAGGCATAACCTTAATTTAAACATTGAAGAATGACCCGGTAAATGCTGCCATCCGTGCAGTCAGGAAGGACATTCAAATCAGTTTTCCATGTCCGACTTATTCCTGAAAACTGTTTATCTTTCCGTCGCAAAACAGTACCATGAATAACCGAAATCTATTGCTGAAATTCATCTTTGTGTGGGTCATTCAACTCTCCGCAACGGCTTTGATGGCTCAAAATCCGGGCAATTCCATTCCGGAGAAAATGAACGACTGGCAAAACTTGCAGGAGCTTGCCCATGCAAGTTTTGGCTTTGCGGTTTGCGATGTTCAGACCGGAGAACAAATCTTCAAATCAGAACCTCAGCTTAGTTTGGTCCCTGCTTCCATCCTGAAAGTGGTGACAACAGCCACTGCGCTCGAAGTTTTTGGTCCTGATTTCAGATTTCAAACCGCGCTCTTGTATTCCGGAACTATTCGTCATGACACGCTTTTCGGTGATTTGCAAATCAAAGGCGGTGGTGATCCAACCCTCGGTTCCAAATATTTTCCTGCTTCCGGCAATTTTTTGGACGATTGGAAAGGGGTTCTTGCCCGAAAAGGAATTAAAATCATTTCCGGAAATCTGAATCTGGATGCTGGCATTTATGAGAAGTATTCCATCCCGAATACCTGGATTTGGGAAGATGTCGGGAATTATTACGGAGCCGGAGCATCGGGAATCAGCTATCGCGACAACCTCTACGAAATCCACCTGAGTTCGGGAAAAGAAGAAGGAAGTGCAACCAAGATCGAACGTACTGTTCCTGAAATTCCCGGATTAGATCTCCGGAACGAGGTGCTTTCTTCAAATTTCAACGCAGATCAGGCCTATGTTTTCGGCAGCCCGATGGAAAACAGAAGGGTCATCCGGGGAACAATTCCAAAGAATCAGGCTGACTTTATCGTAAAAGCGTCGGTCCCCGATCCGGCAGCACTTCTAGCCCACGAATTCAGGAAAAAACTTCAGGCCAATGGAATCTCCATTTCAGGAGAAACTGTTTTCGATGTGGGAAAAACCGGAATATGGAACCAGTTGGCAATCAATCAATCGCCTCCGCTAAGTGAAATTATCCGGATTACCAACCATGAAAGCGTGAACCTGTTTGCAGAACATTTGCTCAAGCATCTCGCTTTTCAGAAAACAGGTCTCGGTTCAACAAATGAAGGCTGTAAAACCATCATTGCGTTCTGGAAAGACAAGGGACTGGACATGAACGGATTTTTCATGAACGATGGAAGCGGTTTATCGCGGTTTAATTGCATTACCGCCAGCCAGATGGTTGGAATCCTGAATTACATGAAAATCAGAAGCAATTATTCCGATGTCTTTTACAAATCGTTACCTACAACTGGAAATGGAACATTGACGCTTTTCAGCAGCGTGAAATTTCCAAACAACTGCCTGCACGCAAAAAGTGGCTCGATGACGCGGGTGCGCTGTTATGCCGGATATTTGACAACCGTAACCGGAAGACAACTGTCATTCACAATCATGCTGAATAATTTTTCGTGCAGTCAATCAGAACTTACCGGGAAAATTGAAGAACTCCTTCTGGAATTGATTAAGCTGTAGCGAAGTCCTCCTGAATTGATTAACCGTCAAACCTTGCTCAACTTTTTTCTGTTAATGTTATTGTCGATAATCTGAAGCAGGTCGTCGGGGTCCACCGGCTTTATCAAATAGTCGTCAGCACCGCTATCCATGCTGCGTACCCGTTCATATTCAGAGTCGTTCGTGGTTATAAAAATTATTGGGATATTTTTATTTCTGGTTTTGGAAGATTCTCTGATTTGCCAGGTTGCATCAGCTCCATCCATAACCGGCATCATCAAATCCATCAAAACCACATCAAAAATTTCTCGTTCAAGCAGGTCGACCGCCTGGAGGCCGTTCTCCACAGTTTCAATCTCAAAATGCTTCTTCAGAGAATAGTAGAGAAACTTTTGATTGATTAAATTGTCGTCGACGATGAGAAGTTTCACTGGGTCTTTTTTGAGTAATCCGCTATATCAAGGCAAAACTAGTAATTTGATGACTAAAAAGCACTATTTTTGCTCATCCATTTCTGCCCAAACAACAGAAACAACAGAAACATTTAAAACTCTACAAAATGGCTGATGAAAATAAAATAATTTTCTCGATGTATAAGGTGAGTAAGACCTACCCACCACAAAAACAAGTGTTGAAAGATATTTCCCTTTCGTTTTTCCTGGGTGCCAAAATCGGTATCATCGGTTTAAACGGCTCCGGAAAATCAACTCTCCTGAAAATCATTGCCGGTCTGGAAAAATCTTTCCTGGGAGAATTAGTCTTTGCACCCGGATATACTGTGGGTTATCTGGAACAAGATCCGCAGCTGGATGAAACAAAAACCGTGAAAGAGATTGTTCAGGAAGGCGTTCAGGAGATTGTAGACGTTCTGAAAGCCTACGAAGACATTAACCTGAAATTTGGTGATCCGGAGGTATATGAAAATCAGGATGTGATGGATAAATTGTACGAAGAACAAGCCATCCTTCAGGATAAAATTGATCAGTTCGACGCATGGAACCTCGATTCGAAATTGGAGCGCGCCATGGATGCCCTACAATGTCCGCCCGATGATCAGCCGGTTGGTGAACTTTCCGGAGGTGAACGCCGCCGGGTTGCATTGTGTCGCCTTCTCTTGAAAGAACCGGATGTGTTGCTGCTCGATGAGCCAACCAACCATTTGGACGCCGAATCGATCCAGTGGCTCGAAATGCACCTGCAACAATACAAAGGAACTGTAATCTGCATCACGCACGACCGATATTTCCTCGACAATGTGGCTGGCTGGATCCTTGAACTCGACCGTGGCGAAGGAATTCCATGGAAAGGCAATTATACTTCGTGGCTCGATCAGAAATCGAAACGAATGGAACAGGAAGAAAAGGTGGCTTCGAAACGCCGGAAATCACTCGAACGTGAGCTGGAATGGATCAGGATGGCGCCGAAAGCCCGTCAGGCCAAGTCAAAAGCCCGAATGGGAGCCTACGACCGCATGGTGAACGAAGATGTAAAAACAAAAGAAGAAAAACTCGAAATATTTATTCCGAACGGACCACGATTGGGCGAGCGGGTGATTTCGGCCTCGGAGGTGGCCAAAGGTTATGGCGACCGTCTGTTGTTCGAGGATCTGAATTTTGTGTTGCCTCCAAATGGAATTGTGGGAGTGATTGGACCCAATGGCGCCGGAAAAACGACCTTGTTTAAACTAATTATGGGTTTGGAACAGGCCAATAAGGGAACTTTCGAAGTGGGTGAAACCGTGAAACTGGCTTATGTCGATCAGACTCATAAAGCAATAGATCCGGAGAAAACAGTTTACCAGGTGATTACCGGAGGGAGCGACTTGATTTCGGTTGGCGGCAAACAGTTGAATGCCCGTGCCTACGTTTCGCGCTTTAATTTTGGTGGTGCCGATCAGGAAAAGAAATGCGGATACCTTTCGGGTGGAGAAAAGAACCGTTTACATCTGGCTTTGGCCTTGAAGGAAGAAGGAAATGTGCTTTTGCTTGATGAGCCAACTAACGATATCGACATCAATACTTTGCGCGCTTTGGAAGAAGGTTTGGATAACTTTGCCGGATGCGCTGTCGTCATTTCGCACGACCGCTGGTTCCTCGACCGTATTGCCACACATATTCTGGCATTCGAAGGCGATTCGAAAGTGGTATTCTTCGAAGGCGGGTTCACCGACTACGAAGAAAACCGCAAAAAACGGATGGGCGATGTTGGTCCGCAACGTGTGAAATACAAAAAGCTGGGATAACTTCAGTCTTAAATTTGCATCATACTTACGTCTAAAGATTTTGTACATTTGAGCATTAATGTTAGCGATGACGACAAAAGACTTCATAATAAAAACCATTCGGAAACATAGGCCTGAACTTTCAGGCTTTGGTATTCAGTCAGTTGGACTATTTGGTTCATACGTCAGAGAAAATCAATCCGCAGAAAGTGATATTGATATCCTAGTTGATTTTGTCCCGGAAAAGGAAAATTTTGATAATTACATGGCTGTTTATGACTATTTTGAAAGACTTTTTATCAACGAAAAAGTGGAAATAGTCACTAAAAATGGATTGAGTCCCTATATAGGGCCTGAAATTCTAAAAGAAGTATTTTATGTCTAAAAATCCATTGGAGTATTTGAAACATATCAGTGATGAATGTGCATTCATTCAATCGGTTACCGGAGTTGAGGTCTCAAAGGAAGATCTATTTAAGAATGAGATCCTAAAAAGGGCAATTGTTCGAAGTCTTGAGGTTATTGGAGAAGCTACGAAAAAAGTGCCTGCTGATTTTAAAATTAGGTGGAATTCAATTAATTGGAAAAACATGGCAGGCATGAGGGATCGGTTAATTCATGATTATATGGGCGTTAACTATTCGATTGTTTGGGATGTTGTTAGAAACAAGATACCGGAATTGGCGGAACAGATACTTGAGGTGATCGAAAATGAACAAAAAACATAATTTATCGACTAAATGGGTGACTTCGAGTCACCCCGTCAGTAGCTAAATAAACTATAAAGTCCGGAGCGGGTAATCGCTTCGGACTTTTTCATCTCCAGATATTTGCAATGCGAAAATTGTTTATATCTTTTTGTAAAGTGGATTTGAAAAATGAGGCGAAAGGGTTAAATTTGGTAAGTCCTTGGAATTGTATGAACTTTGATTAAAAGTGGATTTATAAATTAGGGTTATTACGCGTTGTGCAAAAATATCAACCATTTATTCAAGGATTAGTAGTTTTCGGAGAGGGTTATGGTATATTATGGCAGTCTCTTTTGTAAAAAACAATTGAAATGAACACTGCATAAAATTAATGCAATCTTATTTACCCCATAATAGGCAAGTCATGGCAAAAGATGTTATTACAGCTCCAGGCAAAGATTTGGAAAGTTTTTTAAAGGAATTATCATATGATTTAAAAAGGAGAAAGGTTGAATACCTTAATGTCGGATTATTTAATAAAGAAACAGAGCCGATAGGTATGATCGAAATTAAGGGTCAATCCTCATGGGTTGTATTTGATGTAAACCAAATTATTGAACTTGCAAGGAAACACAAGGCCTATGGCATTTGTTTTCTCCATAACCACCCATGTGCATCTATGGAATCTCCTGACTTAACACCATCGCAAAATGACTTCTTGACCCTAAGAAAAATATTTGATATTATTAAAGATGATGACATGAAATTCCTTGGTAGTTGGATAACAAGTAACAGTCACCTTACTGAAATATTAAACTATTATTGCAAAAATTCAATTAAACGAGAAGGGGAACTATTTTTTTCTGATTTTGATATAAGTACTTTTCTTACATTACAATTGCGGGAAACGTATGACTCTCTGACTAAATCAAATCTTTTGCAAATCTCATGGTTCAATCTTTTTTCTAGCTACATAGATAGATGTAAGCTTGTGTTCAATATCATAAGAATTAAATATTGAAGTTTCCCACATATCTGAAGCCCGATAATAGGGCATGTTAAGTTTCATAATTATCTGTTCAGTAGTTGACTAATCGACACGCTATCAGGCTACTGCCTGACAGATGACAGTTTCGTTGCTATTTTGGCAATTATCT
>JANXYV010000011.1 GCA_025355875.1 Prolixibacteraceae bacterium
TAGTCAATTTTAAGGCTGTTGTCTTTGGTAAGCGTGTAAGTCACCTTGATATTTTTATTTCCGGGAAATCCCCATTGTCCGTCGGGACTTTGGAGCGTCATTTCGACAGCCGGGCCGTTGGCTGTCGGCATTTCTTTTGCACCGTACACCTGCCGGTAAAAACTTTCGGTTCCCGAATGCAAACAGGCTTTCATATTATTCTGTGGCAGAGAGTAAACTTTTCCGTCGATTTCGAATTGTGCATTCGCAATCCGGTTTGCGTATGGACCAACCACAGCACCTTGTCCGGCATCGCCTGAAACATATTCGCTGATGTTTTTATATCCCAGCACCACATCTTCCATCGCGCCGCTTTTATCGGGAGCAAATATGGATACGATCTTCGCGCCGTAATTGGTAAGTGTTACGACGATTCCCTGCTCATTTTTGAGGGTAAAAAGCGTGGTTTTCTTTCCGTTGACAACTTTTTCGAAATCAGCTTTCGAATACGACGGTGTAAATTCTTTCTTCGGAGCCGAGCAGGAAAGCACAATTCCGGCGATGAGCAATGAACCGATGAATCTTTTCATATTGATATAGTTTTAGTTTTAATTTAGAAAGGTAAAGATAAGTGTTTCTGCGACGCGTCAAAAACAAACACGAATTGTTTAACTATCTTCGCTCGTAGAAAAATTTGAACCCCGGACCATGAAACCAACTTTTCTTATTTTTATGATAGCAATAAGCAATTTATCCCTGAAATCGGTCAATCCTGAAAATAGAACCTCACTGAAATGGGATCTCGGCTATGCCAAAACGGCCAGCGAAATTCCAGCGAAATGGATACCGGCAGTCGTTCCGGGAGCTGTGCAACTCGATATGGCCAAAGCCGAAAAGTACGAACCTTACTTTTTTGCAGAGCATTGGAAAGACTACCTGTGGATGGAAGACCAGTTTTATACCTACCGGACTTTATTCCTGAAACCCGAACTGAATTCCGGTGAACGATTAGTCTTTGTTTCCAAAGGAATTGATTATCAGTTTAAAATATTCCTGAACGGCGAGGAGCTGCTAAGTCAGGAAGGAATGTTTACACCGGTCAGTCTGGATTTGACGGACAAGTTGAAGAAACAGAATGAATTGAAAATTTTCGTTTTTCCTGCGCCAAAAATCTATCCGAAACCCGTTGATCGTACTCAGGCATCTCATTCGGTGAAACCTGCGGTTAGTTACGGCTGGGACTGGCATCCGCGGCTCATTCCCCTGGGAATCTGGGATGAAACCTACCTCGAAAAACGTCCTTCCAGCTTTATCGAAGATTTCCATGTGAATTATACTCTGAATCAGGACTTGAGCAAAGCCGAAATCAAACTGGAACTATCGGGGCAAAACCTGAAAGGGCTGCCTTTTATCTGGACCTTGAAAGATGAAACGGGTCAGGAAGTCCTGAAATTGGAAGGGAAAACTGAACTCAGTTTTTCGAATCCACAGCTTTGGTGGCCACATGATCATGGCAAACCTTACCTGTACACCTCAACGATTCAGCTTTTGGATACCTCCGGAAAAGTAATTCAGACCAGCGAATCAAAAATCGGCTTCCGTAGAATCCGGTTGGTAATGAACGAAGGCGCATGGAACGAACCCGAAGGTTTTCCCAAGACGCGCAGCGTACCTCCTGCACAACTGGAGATCAACGGCCGGAAGATTTTTTGCAAAGGCACCAATTGGGTCAATCCGGAAATCTTCCCAGGAATCATTACCCGCGAAAGATACAATGAATTGCTCCGACTGGCGGTGGAAGCTAATTTCAACCTACTGCGCGTGTGGGGTGGGGGAATCGTGAACAAGGAATCGTTTTTCGAGTTGTGCGACGAAAAAGGTTTGCTCGTTTGGCAGGAGTTTCCGCTGGCCTGCAATAATTACCCCGACGAACCGCATTACCTATCGATTCTGAAACAGGAGTCGGCATCCATCATCAACCGGGTCAGAAAACATCCTTCGCTGGCCTTTTGGTGCGGTGGAAACGAACTTTTTAGCGCGTGGAGCGGCATGACCGACCAATCGCTGGCTCTTCGCCTGTTGAATAGTCAATGCCTAGAACTCGATCCCAACAGCCCGTTTATTCCGACCTCACCGCTGATGGGAATGGGGCATGGCAACTACGTTTTTCGTGACCTGGACCCCAAAAACAAAGAGGAAGTTTTCAGCAACATGGCGCGTGCCCATTACACCGCTTACACCGAATTCGGTATGCCAGCCCCGGCTTCAGTGGAGGTCCTGAAAACCATCATCCCGAAAGAGGAACTTTGGGCACCCAAACCCGGAACTTCGTGGGAAAGCCATCATGCTTATAAAGCCTGGGTTGGAAATACCTGGTTATGCCAGGACATCATTGAAGATTATTTCGGAGTTTCCAGTTCGCTCGAAGAATTGGTTGCGAACGGACAACTGATTCAAGGCGAAGGGTATAAATGTATTTACGAAGAAGCCCGCCGACAAAAACCTTATTGCTCGATGGCTACGAACTGGTGTTACGATGAACCCTGGCCCACTGCCGCGAATAACAGTCTGATCAGCTATCCGTCCATTCCTAAGCCCGGATTTTATGCAGTTAAAAATGCCTGTCGTCCGGTTTTGGCCAGCGCCAAATTTTCGAAATTTAAATGGACTGAAGGAGAAACTTTTTTTGCCGATTTGTGGATGTTGAGCGATCTCCCGTCAGATCTCCCCGCCGGAAAAGTGAAAATTAAACTGGTGGCCGGAACTTCGGAAGTGCCAATTTTGAGTTGGGATTACAATCCGATGAAAGCCAATGTGAACCAGGCCGGACCGACTGCGCGATGCAAACTGCCTGCCTGGAGTACCGACCGTTTTAAAGTCATTCTGGAAGTGGAAGACCATCCAGAATACAACTCAGAATATACCTTTGCCTACCAGCCCCGATCGGTGGAGTTCAAACGAACCACCCCCGTGATGAATCAGTAATTGAAGGACTGAAGGATTGAGGGATTGATTTTAAATGGTCCATAAAAATAGTGTCATCGGAGCGGTTATTATTGCGAAAAGCTGAAAATCATTTGTAAAAATAAGTGTAAAAACTTATGTTTTATTTACCTTTGGAAGAATGCATCCCGGTTTTATAACAGGTATTCGTCAAAATAGGAGATATCGCGCAATTGATTTTCGAAGGTAATGCAAAAATACCTGCCAATTGCGGGTATACAAATTTTATGCCTCATTGTAGCGCGACCGTGGAGGCAGCAAGAAAATATGACAAATACAACATAAATGATAAAAAGAAAGGAATTTGAGAAGGAGTTTTTGACTTTCAATGAAAGCGGGACACAAGTTTGGGTAATTTCAAAAGTTAAAGAATTGCCTCCCGAAATTGTGACTATGGCTAAGAATCTTGCAGACTTAGACTTTTTGAAATTCGTAAGAATTACAGAAGAGTCACTTTCAGCTTCCAGTGAAAATTACCCGAACAGACCTAAGGTTCCAATTACTCATATGAACCACGATACTGCGATTGGCATACAAATTTTATATAGCTATAAATACAAAACGATTGACTTTTATGACATTAACTCTCCTGTTAAAGGGAATGGGAGTAAAATGGTTGACGCAATTTTTAAAGACTTTCCAAAAGATTGGCAACCTGCTGTAGTTATGGATTGGAGCAACGGTTTTTGGGACAAGATTAAAGAGAAATATAAAGATTTAGAATGGATAATGTAATAACAATTAACGACTGTTAAACCGAAAAGTTGACAGAGGAATATAATACCAAGAAAAACAACGAAGGCATAACAAAAACTATATGTCAATTGCCGTTTCCGTGCCGATAACAAGCCGTGTAGCCCGCAACAGCGGCGGTGCGGCGCGACAGGGACGAAGCCCGCAGTAGGCAACTGCATATAGTTCCGTCCGTTATAGCGCATTAAACAGGTAATCTAAAATATAGCATAAAACAAACTGAGATGAATTACATTGTAGAGAGCCAATAACAAATAAAAACAGATGATATGGAAAACCAATTTTATGCAGTTTATCTAAACCCTTCAAGACCTGATTTTGCAATGACAATGACGGATAATGAAAGGTCAATTATGGCACAGCATGTTGCCTACTGGACAGAAAAACTGAAACAAGGAAAAGTTTACGCTTTCGGACCTGTTATTGACCCAAAAGAAATTTATGGACTTGGAATTGTCGCGGTGGAAAATGAACAAGAACTGGAAGACATCATCGCAAATGATCCAGCAGGGAAAATAAACAGGTATGAGTACTTTCCAATGAAAGCTGTTGTGCCAAACATTTCAATTTAAAATAGAAAACGATGAAAGAATTTATGTTTTACATTCGAAATGCAAAAGATGCCAAACTCTTTTTGACACCTGAAGACCATTTTGCGTTCATCAAACAATGTGAAGTTTACATCGGTAAACTGAAAAGCGAAAACAAATTGATAGATGCACAACCAATCGTTAGAGAAGGTGTGGTTATTAGAAAATCAGCTGACAGTTGGACGGAAAAAGATATTTCAGCTGACAGAGAAACTCATGTTGGATATTATCGCATCAGGGCTAACGACATTCAAGAAGCAATTCAAATTGCGAAAGAGAATCCCGAGTTTGAATATGTGCCGTCAGCTACCATTGAAGTTAGACCCATCAAGACAAAAGAAATTGAAACCGGGTTTGTTTATCCGACAAAAGAATAAGTATGCTGACGGAAAGTTTCGTGGTACGAATTCACCAACTTCTTAAACCAGCCCAAGCATTAGGTAGTATGTCCGATTTTACGAAATCTTAAAAAGTGATAGGATTATGAATCAGGATGAAATGGAAGAAATTTACGGAAATAAGCCTCCGGAGAAGATTCCCTGGAATATTGCCACTCCGGCAGACGCTTTGGTTGAATTGATCGAAAGTGAAAAGGTAAAGCCTTGTAAAACAATCGAATTTGGCTGCGGGCTTGGAAACTATGCGTTTTACCTAGCCGGCCAAGGATTTGATGTAACCGGAGTTGATATTTCTCCATCAGCTGTAGCCAAGGCCAAAGGAAATGCTCTGAAACAAGGAGTTGCGAGCAGATTTCTGGCTGCGGATGTTCTGGGAGATTTGGAGGTTGTTCAGGAAACTTTTGACTTTGCCTATGACTGGGAAATGTTGCATCATATTTTTCCGGAGAACAGGAAGAAATATGTTGAAAACGTGCATCGCATACTCAATCCAAAGGGGAAATACCTGTCGGTATGTTTTAGTGAGAAGGATCCGCAATTTGGTGGCTCAGGAAAATACCGGGAAACTCAATTGGGAACCGTCTTATATTTTTCCTCAGAAGATGAATTGAAAGAACTATTCGATTCCTATTTCAAAATAGATGAATTGAAAACCATTGAGATCAGTGGCAAAACTGCACCTCATCTGGCTATTTACGCTTTTATGGAGAAGAAATGAAAAACACAGACCTTTATATGGAGAGGAACTTAGGAGCTGTAACGAATTAAATTAATCATTTTGATTCGTGGTTTGGTTTGATTGTATAATTCCATTCCCCATGAAAATCATTTCTTTCAATTTTTATTTTATCCATTTCTTCTTTTGTTATTACAATGCCCGTAGGATAGGT
>JANXYV010000137.1 GCA_025355875.1 Prolixibacteraceae bacterium
TAGTAAAACCAGCTATCTTATCAATACAAAACCAACATAAAATGTTAATATCAACTGGATTCAGGACGAACCCAGAGTAAACAACCTTAAAATTGTTAATAACCCCTGGTTTTTAAGAAACACGGGGGTGAATAGTTACAGTTTATTAAATGCACTACTGTTTATATTCGCACGTCCACCGCCATAACGCAAAACCGCTGTTACCGGCTGCCCTTCTGTCTGTCCATGTGCAGTGCCTTGTCTGTCCACTTTGAAATTTATTTTGTTGTCTGTTTGCATTGTCGTTGGCTTGCGTGTCGGGTGTTTTAATTTTTTCTTTTAGCGTTGGAAAAAATTTAAAATTCTTCTCGGGCTGTAAACTTGCAAGCTCTTTTGCAATTTTTGGTTTGTGAGTCGGTTTGTGCGAATTGCAAATGTGCTTGGAAGTGTGTGTCGGATTTTTCATTGTAGTAAATTGTCTGCAAGTGATGTGTTTCAAATTAAAATCCGTATTTGTCCTTTCTAAGTTTGAATGCTTTCTCTCCACCTTCCATTACAGAAGTAATTTCATTCTTCACTGCTCTTGTGTCAATTGCCCCTTCAACTTTTATTATTCCTCTTGTCTGACTGTTTGAATCCTTGTAATCACAACAAATAACTAATTCAGCGTCCCCGTTAACTACAAGGTTAGCATTGTGGCTTGTGAAAACTAATTGCCGCTTCTTTTTTGCGTCCCAAATGTTTTTTATGATTTGGTCAATTGCTCGGTTGTCAATATCATCTTCGGGCTGGTCAATAAGCAAGGGCATCCCAGGTTGATTAAGCAATACCGTTAAGAGTGCTGTTGCTTGTTGTCCTGCCGATGCAGCTGCAAAAGGAATTACATCGTCAAGTTGATTATTGGTTCTGTAATAAAATTCAGGATTAAATTCTAATTCGTTTGCAGAAAGCAAAAGCCAATTGTCAGAATTTATTTTAGTGCATATTTTTGATTTGTGTTCTTCAGTAAAACCGCATGAAGTAAGAATTGGTGTTTCAGGGATTTTCAGAGTTTTATCCTCTGAAACTTTTAACTCTGCTAACAATTTGAATTCATCAATTATCGCTGTGTATTGTTTAATTGGGTTTTCGGCTTGCTTGATGTCATCTACAATTGCATCAATTCTTTCTTCTCTTATTCTCGTTCCTTCAAAAATATTTTTAAGTTGTGATTTTAAAGGTTGAAGATTAATACTCTTCGTAACTTCTGCTTTAATTAAATTCTTTGATAGTTCCGTAAACTTTACTGCTTGCTCATTAAGCAGTTGAATTTTCTCTGTATGGTATCTTTCCCAATTCTGCTTTTGCGAGCTGAATTCAGTTTCAGGGTTGCCAATTTCTTTGAGAAGTAGTTTTCTGTCTGAAATTATTTTGTTGATTTCACTAATGCGTTTTTCTATTCGTTGAATTTCCTGTAATTGCTGTTGGCTTGATTGTGAGTTGCCCTTTGCGACTTCGTATGCAATTTCAAATGCTTCTTTCTTTTCTTTCCACTCATTCAAATATGCGTTTAGTTTTTTCAAACTTTCAGCGCTGAAAATATTTTTGAGAGAAGTTGCTGCAGCTTTTATCTCAACGAATTTTGCATCTACTTCACCCGAAATATTTTGAATCAGTAATTTGTTTTCAATTTCGTCAACGCTTCCCAATGGTTCGGGATACAATTCAAGAAGTTTAAGAAGTTCGTCCGCCTTGCCTTCAAAAACTGTAAGTTCATTTCTTGTATTGCTTACAATTGTTTGTTCAATTTCATACTTTGATTTTTTGTTGATTGTTGCTTGGTCAGCATCTGAAATGCCTTTCAACGATTTTCGGATGTTGTCAACTTGAGTGTTTAGAGATTGTGATTCAAGATTGAAGTTGTCAATTTCCTGCTGCACTTCCTTTTTTCTTATGAGTTGACTGTATGAACTCTTTAACTTTAAACCAGTTTCGCTAAGTTGAAATTTCAAGGTGTCCAACCTACCAACAATTGGTTGCTCAATAAATCTTTTTAATTCTTCGGTTTTAACTCCAACATCACTTAATTGCTTTTGGCTATATGATTGAATTGGAAGCAACTTTCTAATATCATCTTCTTTTACTTGTTGGAATTCTCCTTCTCCAATTTTCAAAAGTATTTCTCTGCTTGTTGAATTGCGTTTTACAATATGAAGAATTCCATTCTTCTCCATTGTTATTCTTACTTCTCCGCTTACATCAGTCAATGTCTTTTGAATAAGTGCATCTCTCCGTCTTTCAATCACTGTCATTTCTTCGTAGTCGGTATTTTGAATTGTTTGGTCGCATAATCCCCAACGCAAATATTCTAAGATGGTTGACTTGCCTGTTCCTCTGCCGCCAATGAAAGCATTGTATTGTCTGTTTAAGTTTACATTAACTGCTCCCAAAAATTTTGAAATCGTAACATCAATTGACTTGATAAAAATTTGTGGCAGTTCGGGTTCTATTTGTGATATTCTTGATTCCTTTGCTAAACAGGCTTGGCGAATTGCTTCTGCTGTTGGCTCTGCCCACTTTACCCAAGTTGCATGAAGTCCAAATTCTCTACCATCTTCAAAGCGATTATCTGATGTTGATAGAAGTGCAATTGATTTGTTGCCATAGTTTACATCACCACCATTTATTTTATTTTGATAACCTGTTTCATCAGAAATTGTTTTGTCTACATAACCACCAACGCAAGGCATTTTCCTATAATGCTCATGAAACCCTTGTCTTAAAATAGAGTGTTGTCCACCGTTTCCAACATGGGGCAAGATTATGTATTTGCCTTTACAATATACAAGCTCATCCAACTTTTCATGCAAGTGTGATAAGTCATGAATTATTGTTTGCGATATTCTTTGCGTTTCAACAGTGAATTTTTCAAATTCATTTGTCGGGTTGATTCCTAAAAAATGCAGAACAGAATCTAAGTTTGAATCGGAAAAATCAGAATCAAAAATTAAAAGACACTGGCTTGCAGGGCTTGCAAGTGTGAGTTCAATACCTGGGAAAACTGTTATTACTTTTTCAAACTGTGATGCTGCTTTGAAAGCCATGTTTTCTGCTTCTGCTACTTTCCGAATTACTTTTACAGAAGTAACATCGTGATGGTCTGTAATCGCAATGACATTAAGTCCTTTGTTTCTTGCTTTCTCTAAATACTCTTTTGCAAACTGAATTCTGTCGTCAGTGATTTGTTTTTTTTCATCGGCTGTGAGTGCTGCAACAGCATCTGCATCAACTCCAAATTTATTTCCAGTCCATGCTCTATCTCTTGGGCTGTGAACTTGAAAATCGCATCTATAAAAGTGTGCCCCTTTATCCATAGTATTTAATTTGAATTTTTATTTTCCAGATTTTCTGCGATTGTCGTCCTTGCACAGCATTTGGCAATTGTCGGCAGAAGTTTTTCCGCCTTCGTGCCAAGGTGTAATGTGGTCGCCTTCCATTCCTTCAATTTCATAATGCTCGGTGCAAACGGGACAAATTCCTTCTTGTCTTTCGTACGCTTCACGTTTTTGATTGTCGGTAAATGCACGAATGTTTAGATGTTTTTCATTGCGTGTCAAAACGTATTCATAAATACCTTTTTTATTTGTCACGTCTTCGTCTTGCATTAGTTTGGTAATTTCTGTTTCAAGTTTTTTATGGTCAAATTTTTTGTCCTTAAATTCATTGTAAAGAAATCCCCATTGTACTCCTTTCATTTCTCTGCGATACTTTGGGAAAACTACTTTTACCCAATTTATTACTGCTTGAAAATACAACCACAAGTCATTGGCGTTTGGCTCGTGTTGCTGTTTAGCCATATATTTTTCAATGGTATCACCGCTTATCCACTTGATTGTAGTTTCCAAATAGTCCTGTCGTATTGGAGCACCATTTAAGTAGTCGCCACCTAAACCATAAGCAGCACAGCCGCTTTTGCTGAAATATCTTTTGGCGTCTGAAACCCACGAACCTGAATAAACTGCATTTCTTAATTCTTGGTCGGTCAATTTTTCACCTGCTATATTGATTGTCCTGAACCATTCTAATTTTTCGCTGTCCGCTCCGCTGCACAGATAAACCATTAGTTTGTAATTCAAGATTTGTTCTTGTTCGTCCTTTTGAAGATTATGGAAATATCTGTTTTTATATGCAAAATCTCCCTCTACAAATTGACTAATTGAAATAGTCCGTTGTTGTCCATCAATTACTTCAAAATTTTCATCTTCACGGACTGCCCAATACATTACGTTTAATGGGAAGTCCTTTGTAATGGTGTCAATTACGGCTTCTCTTTGTTTGTCTTTGTAAATAAACTCACGTTGATAAGGCGGACGAATATCTAACTTACCATCGTAACCAATTACTCCGTTTTCTTCGTTGTCTTGATAGCCGTTTGTAAGGTCTCGGACTGTAATTTCTTTTAGTTCTATTTTCATTATTTCTTTCTCTTTATAATTATTCGGGAATACGGAACGGTTACTTCACCATTTACCATCATATACAAATCACCATCAACAGCACCTCTTTTTTGAACTTCTTTTCTATACTTTTTATGCTCGGGTTTGTATGGCTGTATTCCCATTTCAAGACCTAAGTTTGCGATACCTACGCCAATTATTTCAAATTGGTCTGGGTTGTATTTGTCCATAAACGTAATAGGCACACCCATCATTCCGTCATAGTCAATTGGAATGTCCTTGGTTACATCTACATTGATAGCATTTAAATTTTCAAATTTTGGATATTCTTCAGGAGTGTATTTTTTATAAAGGATTAAATCTTCGTGTCTTTTACCGATTTCAAGATTGGTAAACCAATGAACTCCCGAAACCCTAATCATTCCTTCTTTTCGGTCATTTGCTGTTGCGTAATCTTCATAATGCTCATTGATAAAATGACCAGCACCACCTTTAAATCCGTAGCCTAACCAAATCTTATTGTCCCTGATTAAAGGAAAAATCTCTTTATACTTTATTGCATTTTGGTGTCCGACAATGATAAATTTCTTGTCGTATTCGATGAGTTGAGAAACATACTCACGAAACAAAGAAAAAGGTGGATTAGTAACGACAATATCGGCTTGCGTTAGCAAGCCGATACTTTCTTTACTTCTAAAATCTCCATCGCTTTTTAATTTCTTTATTCCAATTTCGTCAGGGTCGGGAACATTATTTCCATTCTTGTCACCGTCATATTCTAAATAAATTGCTTTTTCAGATTTGTTTTGGCTGAACAAGTCCATACTCTGACTTTTGTAACAAGTAGTAATGAGTTTTTTAAGTCCTAATTTTTCAAAGTTGTGAGAAAAGTAGTGGAAGAAATTACTTACTCTTGGGTCGTCACAGTTACAGTAAACTACTTTGTCTTTAAAGTGTTTTTTGTAATGCTTTAATTCTCTTTCAATGTCAGGAAGCTGAGTATAAAACTCATCTTTCTTGTTGCTTTTTGCTTCTTGTAAGTTTCTATTCGCTACTTTCTTTGCCATTGAATATTTTTAGTTATTAATATTTTTCTAAGATACAATTTTCAAACTGAGCGGTGGCAAAATTGGCTCTTTTGGCTTTGCTCATTGGGTCGGCTTGTGCGGTTAGGGGCAAAGCCAAATGTGCCAATGCGGGCTGGCAATGAATTTTAAATTTTTGTGCGGTAGGGAAAAAATTAAAACACGAAGCGGTCGGCATGAGCTGTCGCCCAGTTGTCTGCACGATACTGTCAGGGTACTTGTCGGTTTGTATTTCTGTCCACTGTGTCAATGTTGTTCTGTCGTCTTTTAGGGTTGCCGGTAACGGTCGGCATGCAAAAGCTGCAAAGGGAAAAACAGGAGTAAATGAACATACTGTCATTGTAGCTTTTTGCATGCTTGTTAGTGTTCGGCGCAAGATTGGTGCCTGTTTGCTGGTGTTTTATTTGATACCACAACA
>JANXYV010000140.1 GCA_025355875.1 Prolixibacteraceae bacterium
GATGCCGCTTGCAAGGCTGAAAATGATCAAAATAATCATCCCTGTTTTCATCTGCTTCGGACTGATCTCACCACTTTGTACAGTCCTTTTTGGGCCCACACGATGTTGGTTGTCGGTTCCTTTCTGAGAATCGCCATAATCGTTGGCAAAATTCGAAAAAATCTGGATAAACAGAGCAGTCACAATAGCCAGAATGGTCACTGTCGGATTGAATGGCTGATCCAGGTATGAAAGTGATGCCCCCATCAAAATGCCCGACATGGCCAGAGGAAGTGTCCTCAGCCGAGCCGCTTTTACCCAACTTTTTAGTGATGCCATGTTTTTATTGCTTCTAATGTTTAAAAGTAGCAGCTTTTCAGCCAGCTTTTGTAAATGGGATCGGTTAATGAAATATTGTTCCCTTGAATATCAATTATTTCTTTGCTTTCGAGCGTATTTTTAACACGCAAAACATTTGCAGAAGTACCTATTTTATATTCCTCCAACGTTTCTTTTGAGCTAAATTTTGTCACGCCGTCAATTAAGGCTTTCAGGAAGTTTATCTGAGAATTGGTCAACTCATCGGTTTTGGACTGAAAAAGTAAACTTAGCTGTGCAATTATACCCTGATGAGCATCTAAAACAATTTCAGTTGAACACGTTTCATTGCTGCGAAACCAACTCTGCTGTGCAAGCTGCTGCACGTAATAAGGGTGACATTCGACCAAGTCGGCGATCAATGCCGCACACTCCTGATTGATTTGTTTTTGTGTTTGCTCAAAACGATCGCAAATAAATGGAATCCAGCTATCTCTTTTAATCTTTTCCAGAAAAATAATGCTTCCAAACTTGTAAAATGGCATCGAACTGCTGTTGAAAACATCCATTAACATGTGCCGTTTACTCCCATACAAGCAGTATGCTACATGCTGATGTTTTTGCCATTGCGACCTCAACTTTTTCTGAAAAGCCAAAGGATTCTCAAATGTTGAAGTATTTTGAAACTCATCAATACAAATGATAAATTTCCATCCATTTTCGATGGCCAGCTTTTCAGCCATATTCAGTATATCTTCCGGCTGTTTTCTGACTTCTTTCCAGTCCAGTCCCAATGAGATTTCATTTTGTGGGTCAGGACTGAAAGACAGTTTCGGAAGAAATTTACCCAAAAACCTGCCTGCATTGTCAAGCAACAGTTCCATTTTCGAAGCTGAAGCTTTTAACAGCTCGATCGCCAAATGCTGGTAAAATTGTTCTTCTGTCCGAACGCTAAATACATCAAGGAAACAAAAATGCAATTCGCTGCTTTCTGCCATAGCTTCGTTTGCAGCCATCTGAACCAATGATGATTTACCCCAACGGCGGGGCGAAATAAGGATCGTATTTACGAGCGAATTAAAATTGCCTATTAATTGTTGCCTTTCGTCATCCCTGTTGGTGAAGTTGCTATTAACCGCCAATTTCCCAAATACAAAAGGAGTTTCCATTTTGTTTTTTGAAACAAATGTATGCATTAATATTCAACTTACAAAAATGTAACTTACAAAAATGTAACTTACAAAAATGTAACATGGTTAAATATCTGATATTATGGGAATTTAGGGTATTTTTTAAAGTCAGGCATGCGCTTTTCGAGGAATGCATTTTTGCCTTCCTGTGCTTCTTCGGTAAGGTAATACAGCAAAGTCGCGTTTCCCGCAAATTCCTGAATACCGATTTGTCCGTCGAGTTCGGCGTTCAGGCCAAGTTTCAGCATTCGCAAGGCGAGCGGACTGTGTTCCTGCATTTGCTGAGCCCAGGCCACCACCTCGTCTTCCAACTGATCGAATGAAACCACTTTGTTGACCAAGCCCATTTCCAGGGCTTCGGCTGCCGAATACTGACGGCACATGAACCAGATTTCACGCGCTTTCTTTTGTCCTACAATACTTGCCAGATAGGAAGAACCCAAGCCAGCATCGAAACTACCTACTTTTGGGCCGGTTTGTCCGAAGATGGCATTTTCCGAAGCAATGCTGATGTCGCAAACCACATGCAAAACATGACCTCCACCAATGGCGTAGCCGTTGACCATGGCAATCACCGGTTTTGGCATCGAGCGGATTTGTTTCTGAACTTCGAGAATGTTGAGACGGGGAATGCCATCTTTGTCGATGTAGCCGCCTTTCCCTTTCACGGTTTGGTCGCCGCCCGCACAAAAAGCTTTGTCGCCGGCACCGGTTAAAACAACCACATTGATTCGCTGATCTTCACGGCAGATTTTCAGGGCGTCCGAAATTTCGTTTACCGTAGTTGGCCGGAACGCATTACGGTAACGCTCGCGGTTAATGGTGATTTTCCCGATTCCGTCGAAATAGTCGAAGAAAATATCTTCGTATTCGCGAATGGTTTGCCATTGGCGGGTTGTAGTCATATATTATGATTTTACGTGTTTAAACAATTCCCGAAATATCTTTGTATTCACTTCCGCATCCGTAAAAACCTCCAGCAAAGCCGCTTTTTGTTGTTTGGGTGAATAAAACTCGTTCAAAGCCTGCTCTAATTCGGTTTCGTTAGTGGCTGAAAGATAATCAATCCCGAAAGCTTTGGCCAGTACCTCAGCTTTGTGCGTGTTCCCGGTAAAGAAATGTTCTGCAAAAGCAGGTGAATCAGAAGGGCCTTTGATCATTCCAAAAATATTTCCGCCGCCGTTGTGAATCACGATGATCCTCAAATTGGCGCCGATGTATTTATTCCACAGTGCATTTGAATCATAGAAAAAAGACAGATCGCCCAAAATAATGGTATTCAACTTCTCCGATTCGCTGGAAAAACCTACGGCCGTGGACAAACAGCCATCGATTCCGGCAGTACCACGGTTGCTGAAATACATCGCATTTTTGACTCGATCATGAATCAGGGCGTATCGAACCGGTGAGCTGTTGCCCAGATGAATAATCGTATTTTCAGGTATTCCCTGACCGATCAGTTCAAAAGCTTTTAAATCGGAAAATTCGATATTTGCGGAAAACTCATCACGGAACTGATTCATCTTGGTTTCACTATCTTCCCAAAGTTGCCAATAGGTTTTAGAGATTGGCTTCAATCTTTCCGGAAGGAAATTGAAAAAGTCCGCCGCATCAGTTTTGATAACTTTGGTCAGTGACTGGTAGGTGTCAACATGTTCGCCATCTACACTCAGGTGCCAGTGTTCTGTCGGTTTGTTTTTCCGCAAAAACTGTTTGAGTGATTTGGAAACCAGCTGTCCGCCAAAAGTGATCAGCAAATCAGGCCGGAAATCGGGTGAATTTTGATCATGAATGGCTGCCATCAGAGCATCGATACTGCCACAAAACTTCGGATCAGAAAGGTTTGATAAATGCTCATGCAAAACCACTGCTCCGGTTTGAGAGACCCATTCAGTCAAACAGTTTTCCAAGCCAGGATTTGGATTGAGTTGTCCGGCTAAAATCAGAATTTTTTGAGACTGACGGATGGTTTCAGACAGTCTGACAAGTTCATTTTCGGTTATTTTAGATTGAATTTCGATTAACTCAATTTCCTTAATTTCAGGCAATTCCGCCTCTGTCAGCTGGTGCAAAGGTTCTTCCAGCGGAATATTCAGATGCACCGGTGCAGGTGAACCTGAAACCGCCAGGTTCAGGCATTCATTGATTTGACAGACAGCAAACCAAAGTTCCTTTTCCGATTCGCCTAAAGGTAAACTTGCTCCCTTTTTGGTAAAATTCTGATAGATTCCAATCTGGCGGATACATTGGCTCTCGGCCTGGTCGATCCAGTATTCCGGACGGTCGGCAGTGATTACAATTAACGGAATCTTTTGGTAAAAGGCTTCAGCAATTGCGGGAGTATAATTCAACGCGGCCGTTCCGGAGGTACAGACCAGGGCAACCGGATTTTGTTTGGCGAGGGCGAGTCCTAGGGCAAAATAGGCAGCGCTTCGTTCGTCTACAATATTCCTGCAATTGAATTCAGGAATGCCCGAAAAGGTATTGATCATCGGCGCATTGCGGCTTCCGGGCGAAATGACGATGTCGGTAATTCCTTTTTTAAGGAGTAAGGCCGCCAGTTGCTGAATGTGTTTTTTGTCGCTTATCATTGGTATGTTTTTTCCGGATCGATGACCGAAAGCAGTGTTTTTGCTTTCTGGTTGGTTTCATCCCATTCTTTCTCAGGAATTGAATGCGAAGTAATTCCACCTCCGGCATAAAGGATAAACTCATCCGGGGTAATTTCCATGGACCGCAGGTTAACAAAAAGTGAAACTTGTTGGTTCAGCCGCCAGGGCCCCAGATAGCCGGTATAATATTTTCGTTCAAAGGCTTCCTCTTTCCTGATGAATTCAGCAGCCATATCCTTTGGCAATCCGCAAACGGCGGGCGTTGGGTGCAAATCGGCAATAAAGCTTCCCAAACGATTCGCTATTTTTTCAGCAGGGAAAAAGAACGAGGTTTTCAGATGAGCAACCTTGCCGCTTTCCATCGTTTCCGGACCAATAGTTTTATACTGGTGAATGTCGAAATTAAAAAATACGTCGAGCATGTACCTTGATACAAATGCCTGTTCTTCAATGTCTTTTGTGCTCCAGAAGTATTCCTGGGTGCCCGGTTTCCGAACCTGTGTTCCAGCCAGGGAGACCGTTTCAAAAAGATTTCCTTCCGATTTAATCAACACTTCTGGAGTTGCGCCCATCCATATTCCGGCCACGGGTAAGTTTACCAGAAAAGTGAAGGCATTTGGAGTTTGGTCGTGCAACTGAAAAAATGTTTCTCCAAGCGATGAGTTTGTTCTTTTTACCGGAATCTGACGCGAGATAATCACTTTGGAAAGCGATCCTTTCTGAATTTCGGAAATGGTATTTTCAATTAATTTCAGGAATTCATCTTTGGATTGGGCCGTACAGTTTTCATTCTCTACCTTTTGGTCGAAGGCCTCAAAATCATTGATATTCAGCCTGTCGTCAGAACTGAAGTTCTCAAAATATAGTTTCGGTTTTAAAAGAATCACCGGAGATTTCCTTGTAATCCGGAAAGGTGCAAAAACAAATCCGGCTTCGCCGTTCAGCTGATCAAAACCATCAAAAAACCGGACATCTGAAACATTGCCGATGATCAGTCCCAAACGTGCCTCCCAGGGATAATACCAGCATGCAAAAGCAATTTGATTTTCGATTAACTGATCGAGTGCAGCCGAAGTCGTTGATTTATTTTCCATTCCGTTTTACAATCATGTTGGTAACCCTTCCGGTAGAAATCAACTTTCCGGCATCATTCTTAATCTCAACATTCCATACATGGGTTTGGTTGCCCTGATGCACGATTTCGGCACGGGCATAAACCGTTCCTTCAGTCATACTCCCGGTATGGTTTGCACTCACCTGAATTCCGAAAATATCATATTCCTGAATGTCAACCATCAGCATGGAACCTAATCCGGCCACCGTTTCGGCCAGTGCAAGGTTGGCTCCTCCGTGAAGAAATCCACCCGGACGCGCGGTTCGGTGATCGACAGGCATGCTTGCTTCGACCCAGCCTGCGCCGACTGCAGTAAAACAGATTCCCAGGGCGTCAACCATAGTGTTTTTTGCGAACTGATTGATTTGCCCGATAGGAGTTGAAATGGTAAGTTTTGGAAACGTCATCCGTATCAAATTAAAAGCGTGAAATTAGGAAAATGCAATGAAGCAGCCAATTTTAAATGAAGAATTGAATTGAATTGACTTTTCGGTTTATTGTGATGAAGTACAGAGTCATTTACAATTGCTTAACAAACCAGCAAATTAAAAGATATTAATGTCTGAAATTTGAATTTGATCCAAATAAAATACATATTTGTCTTTTATTGTTGGTGCCGGGCATGGAAAGCCTGTCCGATTGACAAATCAATTTGAACTTTAATTCGAAAACACATGAAAAATTTAGTTTGCCCTATCTCAGATCAGCGAGTCAATGAACAGGTTACACGCTTTAATGCCATGTTTACGATAGGAATCGTTGTGGTGGCATTTGTATTGAATTCAGTATTTCTGTTTGTTTTTCTGATGGCCGACTTCTTCATTCGTGCTTTCACCGAAATCAAATTCAGCCCTTTGAACTATGCCAGTCTATATTTGAGCAACTCATTCAATTTCCCGGTTCGCTTAATTGACAAGGCTCCTAAAATATTTGCTGCACGTCTTGGTTTTTTGATGACTACTGTAATCACTGGCCTATTTATCTTTGGATTGAAAATCGCAGCGGTGGTAATCGCCAGCGTGCTCATCTTTTTTGCCAGCCTCGAATTCCTATTCGCGATTTGTGTAGGCTGTATGATTTATACTTATCTGGTGCTTCCTTTCTATAAAAAGTAAGAATATGAAAAAGGCTTCTGTCACCTTTGTATTACTTGTTATTTCATTCATTCTAAGCTTTGGGCAGACTGAGAATAAAGTCAGCAATGTAAACAATGCAATGCCCAGCCGGATTTCGATGAATGTAACTGTTCCCAAGCAAACACAGGGCGCCACTTTTGGCGAGAAGGTACAAACCGGCATTGTCGATGGGAATTGTGTTGTTTTGTTTCCCAATAGTCAGGCATTTAGCATAAAATCAGAAGCGAATAGAGTTAACCAACTCAATAGTTCAGAAACTTCGAAAGTAAATGCAGGACTGCATGCGACTGGAGGAGCTTTGGCACAGGGAGCATCCCTTGTGGGTGGAGCTTTACCAGGTGGCGCGGTCATTTCAGCCGCAGTTTGCAACTACGGAAATGAAAAACCAATCTGGGAAATCCATCATGCGGGCAACGAATTTAAGATGCCTTCCAATCTTACCGACGGAGATTATGAATTGGCAATCAGTCTGGATGCCGGTTCAAAAGATGCTGCAAAAGTGAGGGTATTTTTTGGCTTTGTGGTCGAAAAAGGAACCTATAAGGTGGTTGCCGCCAATACCCGGCACGATACGGTGAAAAACTCGGTAGGCAATATCAGGTAAAACTGCGCGAGATCCGCAATGGTATCATTCTCAGATCATATTTGCAAGAATTCTACGTTTATCAATGAGGTCGGAGGTAAATTTTTATACATTTAGCACATGGCTTTAAGCAACCTCGAACGAATGATGCACCTGGCAGAAAAAGTTTTTGCCGTTAAAAATGATCCCGATCAGTTGGATGTCGATCAGGAAGTGCTGGAACGTCTGCGCCAAATCCATCCGGACACCGTTTTGGCAAAAGACGATGGAAAAGGTCCGGTTGCATGGGTTTTGCTCATCCCGACCTCACTTGATCTGATGAATCAATTTCTGTCGGGCAAAATCTCGGAGAAAGAGCTGTTTTACCTGACTCAACCCGGAGAAAAATACGAGGCTATTTATCTTTGTTCGGCGCTGGTTTTGGACGAATACCGCCGTAAAGGAATTACCAAACAGCTTTCCCTAAAAGCCATTACTGAAATCCGTAAAAAGCATCCGCTGAAGGCTGCCTTTGTTTGGACCTTTAGCAATGAAGGCGGTTGGGTCGCCGAAAACATTGCCCAAAGTGCCTGTCTGCCGCTTTACAAAAGGGGAAAATAAACTGACCGGTTCAACGAAAAGGTATAAAAGCCGATACACGAATGCTGCACAACTGATTAAGGAGGTAATGGATTCAATTTCTTCCTCCCTTATCAGGATGAAAGGTTGGGAAAGAGGCTTTTCAGCACAAACCGGATTTCAGAATAACTCACATCATTTCCAAGCTTGGCACGGATTTCGTTCATTCCATGCATCTGATTTTTTTCGATGAAGTCCAGAATTGCTTTCGATTTTTTCGGATCAACCACCTGATCGAGTTTCAGTTCTCCGGTTCCGACAAAATGTGCCAGATGTCCTTCGATGGTCGAAACAGCAAAGTTTCGTTCTTTGGCAATTTCAGGAATGGTTTTGCCACTTTTGAAAAATTCGAAGCTGGTTTCCTGCGAATTCAGGCTGACTTTTTTGATTTCTTTCTCGGCTTCAACCGGCAATTCCAGTCCTTTCGACCGGCGATATTCAATCACCATTTCCAGAATTTCTTTGCCAAATTGTTTCACCCTCGTGCCGCCCATTCCTTTTACGCTTAAAAGTTCGCGTTTGGTGGCGGGCAAAGACTCGACAATTTCGAGCATGGTTTTCTGCGGAAGTACCCGACGGACCTCAACATCCAATACGATTGCCTTTTCGTCGCGCCATTTTTTGAGTTTGGCGTAGAATTCAGGATGCATGGAGAAAGCCGGTGAACTGCCTGAACCCGTACCTTTTGGCCCAGATTCCTGAGTTTCAATGGCGGCTTTCGACTTGGTTTCGAGGTAGGTTTTGATCGAAAATCCGTTTTTGCACAATTCCAGGCTCACTTTTTTTATTTGAATTTCCTTCCGGAATTTATCGGCCGCGTCGTTGAAACTTTTTCGGACAACTTTGTTGTCGGTGCTGAAGGATGCTTCCGAAAAGGATTGATTGATTACCGAATCGAGCTTTCCGGAGAAATATTCCGAAGCTTTCCTGATCCGCTCCTGAAGCTGCGGGTTGGTTTCGGCATCAGGGCTTGTCGAAATCAGTTGGTTGAGTTGATTCCAGAATTTGTCGGCCACCTCGATCATTTCGGTCTGAATAGGCGAATTCATGGCTTGCAGCCGGGTGTTGAGCGTACCAAGCAGTTGTGCAGAATGCTCCTGCCACAACTTCTGCATGTACTGAATCTGCCGCAGCATTGGCCTGAAATCGAACAGATCGGTGAGCAGCTGGCGAATATATTCTTTTCGCGATTTTTCCAGTTCTGCTGGTCCGGGTTGATTGCGTTCCACATCTTCGCTAAACTGAATGACCGTGGAATCGTTTTTCACGCTGAAATCGGCAATGGGCGAGCTCAGTACCAGACCTTCGAGCGTTTTGCAGCGGCTCAGCGCCACATAAACCTGCCCGTGCGCGAATGAGTCGCGGGCATTGATGATGGCCTTTTCGAAGGTCAGGCCCTGGCTTTTGTGAATGGTGATAGCCCAAGCCAGTTTCAGCGGATACTGGATGAATTTACCAATCAGCTCTTCTTCAATTTCCTGCGTGGTTTCGTTGAGTTTATACCGGTTGTTTTCCCATTCCTGAACCTGCACATCAATCGGTTCAGTTTCGCCGGGGCAAAGTACTTCCACCACTTCATCGACGATATTCACAATCTTGCCAATCTTCCCGTTGTAAAATCGTTTTTCAGTATCGTTTTTCACGAACATCACCTGGGCGCCCACTTTCAGTTCCAGTTGTGGATCGGTTGGGTACGAATACTCCGGAAATTCGCCTTCGATGGTTGCTTCAAACAAATACGATTTGGTTTTCAACCGACCAAGCTTCGAATCGTTGAGCTGCTGCGCCTGGTAATTGTGCGTGGTGAGTGTGATGTAACCTTCCTTTTCTTCCGGATTGAAACCAGGAATGAACCGATGGTTTAATTCCTGAAGGGTGGCCGCATCCATTCGGTTTTCACGGACTTTATTCAGCAAATCGATAAACCGCTGGTCGCTTTGCCGGAATATGTGTGTCAGCTCGATGCCGATGAATTTCGATTGTTTCAGGGCATGGCTGCTGAAGAAAAAACAGGTATCGTAAAATGCTTTCAGGATTTTCCAATCGTCTTCCTTCACAACCGGAGCCAGCTGCTGCAAGTCGCCAATCATGAGCAATTGCACGCCACCAAAGGGTTTGTAGCGGTTTTTGTACCTCCGCAATACCTCGTCGATGCCATCCAATAAATCAGCCCGGACCATCGAGATCTCATCGATTACCAGCAAGTCCAGACTCCGCAAAATGTTGATCTTTTCGCGGCTGAATCGTTTTGCTGCAAAACTGGCTTCCGGAGTAATTCCTGACCTTTGCTGATTGGGATCGAGCGGAATTTGCGGCCCGAAAGACATTTGGAAAAACGAATGAATGGTTACTCCTCCGGCATTGATAGCCGCCACTCCCGTCGGCGCTACCACCACCATCCGTTTGGGAGATTGTTTCTTCAGATTTTTCAGGAAAGTAGTTTTCCCGGTTCCGGCTTTTCCGGTCAGGAAAATATTTTGGTTGGTGTATTGCAGAAAATCAAATGCAAGTTCGAGCTGGGGATTGGATTGGTAGTACATGGCGAAATGGAGGTTTTAGTGCAAAAAATTAATGATGCAAATTAGGCAAACTTAATTAGCCAGAGATTTAATTGCATCCCGGACCCTTCCCTTGAGTCCGGCTCCAATTTGTCCCATCTTTATTTCGACTAAATTTTTTTCAAGAGTAGCAATTTTATGAACCCGGATTACAGAAGGAAGTTTTAATCCGGATTTTTCCAAATTGTTGATTTCAATATCAAAATCAGATATATAAATTTTACTTGTGATTCTACAAACAATCACATCTCCGTCATCACTATCCTGAATAACTAACGCTGGTCTTCTTTTAAAAGATATTCCATCAGTAAATGGGAATCGCAATAAAACGATTTGCCCAAATTTCAAATGTTCCATTTCTAATAATTGTCGTAGATTGAATCGGAATCAGAATATCCATTAAGGAATTGTTCAGTTGACAATTGTTTTAAAACAACATCATCGTCAACTTCCGTTTCATCAGGTAAAATCATCACCCGAATGGATTTTTCATCCAGTGCCTTGAGTCTTTCTTGCATCATTTTCGGAATCAATATCCTATTGTGACTCAATTTCGATTTGAATTCTATTGCTCTCATGGCATTTAATTTTAAGCAAATATAAAGAATTTCAGTCGGATAAATTGTTTGAATTTTGGAAGGAGTTGTAATACCCAATCAGGGTATGGAACCCTGAGTGGGTAGGTTACTGAATTTTCTCAAACAAAAAAAACCAGCAGCCCGAAATGCTCATCCGAACTGCTGTTTGTTATTTGAATCCATTGTTTCTATTTCAATTCCTTCAGCTTGATATTCTTAAACCAGATTTCGTTGCCGTGATCCTGAAGTCCAATGAAACCGTCTTTTGCCGGATTATTCACAAAATCAGACCAGTCTTTGAATTTGCTTTCAGCGCACATCTTTTTCCAGTTTTGGTCGCCAATCTGGAATTCAACCACTTTGGTGCCATTCAGCCAGAACTCAATGTGTCCTTTGTTGGCCGTAATTTTTGACTCATTCCATTGTCCGGCAGGTTTCACCGTTTCAGGATGGGCAGGGATCATATCGTAAAACGATCCGGCGCGATGGTTTCCGTTTTTACCAGCTTTGGCGTCGCTATGGCGCTCATTATCGAGCAGTTGATATTCGGGAGCCGAGTAATAAATTGGATTTCCGGGAACTTCTTTGGCATAAATAAAAATTCCGCTGTTTCCGCCTTCACTGATCTTCCAACTTAACGAAAGTTCGAAATTAGTCAGTTTCTTATCGAAGATGATATCGCCTCCACCGCCATTGGGAAGGCAATGAATGGTTCCTTCGACGATGTTCCAACCTTTTTCAGGAAAAGCTGGTTGGGTGTATCCACGCCAGTGATAGTTGTGCTGACCGTCAAAAATCAACGTCCAGCCCGCTTTTGCTTCCTTCGTGGTTAACTTGTTGCTTTCCTGCTTTTTTGCAAAGGTATTGCCTGCCAGCAAGATCAGCAAAGCAACCGATAAAATTCTAAGGTTTTTCATTCGATTTCGTTTTTGGTTTAAGTGATTTACAGAGACAAATAAACTGCATTTTCTGTTCAAAAATGTGTATAAGCTGACTTTTTTAATGTAATTTGGTAACATATTTATAAAGACCAAAAAACATGATCCAAAGTAAATTCACCAGAAGTCATAAGCACGAAAACTGGAAGCTTCATGGCATTTCATCAGTTTTGAGCATTGTATTGCTGGCTTTTGGAACGGTGGTTCTGGTTTCAAGCTTGATTTTCCTGTTGTTTAATTTGGGAAAAAGCGATTCATTGGTTGGATTAATGATTCCAATTCTAATCTTTGGAATTATCCTGATGGTAATCAGTCAATTGATTCCTCAGAACGGGTCAACATTATTTCAAAAAAACCGGACCAAAAGGAGCCGGTCCAAATTTCAGTAGTATTTCTTCTGAGCCGATTGATTATCCATAAGCTTTATAAGAACTGTTGCCATGAAGTCCATCTTTTTTATACTCATTTTCCTTGGCCTTGCCGGAATAAGTTCTGCTCAGACCTCAGGTTCGATTCAACCTGATTTCAGGAAGGAAGTCTTTACGAATAAGAGTATGGAAAATCTTCCGTATCGTTTGTTATATCCGAAAAAATACAATTCCAAAAAGAAGTATCCGTTGGTTTTGTTTCTCCATGGGGCCGGCTCGCAGGGTGATGATAATGAAAGTCAACTGGAAGAGGTGCCTCAAATGTTGCTGGATGCTGCATCCTCCGATAAATATGCCTGTTTTGTTTTGGCCCCTCAATGCCCGAAAGATGATGTTTGGGCCTGGTTTCCAAAGTATCCGCTTTGGCTGACTGCCAAAGAACCAAGCCGATCGACCCGGCTTACTTTAGAGCTACTTGATTTACTGGCAGCTAATCTAAAAATCGACCGACACCGAATCGACGTCACCGGATTATCATTGGGTGGTGAAGGAACTTTTGACATCATTACGCGCCGTCCGAAGTTTTTCGCGGCTGCCGTTCCCGTTTGCGGCATTGCCGACACCAGCAGAGCCGAGGAAATGAAAAATACTCCCATCTGGATATTCCATGGCGACAACGACCATATTAACCCGGTAGATTATTCAAGGGATATCGTGAAGGTATTGAAAAAGCATGGCGGCTCACCTATTTATACCGAGTACAAAGGGGTCAGACACGATTCATGGATAAAAGCCTATCAGGAACCCGATTTGCTGAACTGGATGTTTAGCCAGCGTTTGAAATAGAAAATGCCTGGATGATGAGTCAGAATCAACCAATATTTTTTGCCAATCCGTCAGAATTCAGAAAATGGCTGGAAGAAAACCACCAGAAGGAAGCTGAAGTATTGGTTGGTTATTACAAAGTTGCAACGAAAAAGCCAACCATGACCTGGTCGGAATCGGTGGATGAAGCGCTCTGCTTTGGCTGGATTGATGGCATCCGGCGAAAATTTGATGATGAAGGTTATTGCATCCGGTTTACTCCCCGAAATCCGAAAAGCACGTGGAGCGCGGTGAACATCAAAAAGGTGGAAGAAATGATCAGGTTGGGAAAAATGACTCCGGCTGGATTGGCGGCCTATGAAAAACGATTAAAAGCAAAGTCGGCCATCTACAGTTATGAAAACCGTCCGGAAAAGCTTTCTCCGCAATTGGAAATTCACTTTCAAGAGAATCTGGCTGCGTGGGACTTTTTCTCAGCTCAGGCTCCGTCGTATCAAAAGACATGTTTTTACTGGGTGATGAGCGCAAAACAGGAAGGAACCCGTTTGTCGAGGCTCGAAAAGCTGATTCAGGCAAGTGAATTGAAGAATAAGTTTTTTTAATATGATCTGCCGGCTAATCAGACTCTGGAAACGAAAATGAATTTTAATTTTAACCTTTTCTCGATACAATTGTTAATTTTGAACCGAGTTTTTTTTAGATGTAAATATCATTAAAATTTGAAATATGAGATCATTATTTGTTGTGCTTGCCGTTCTGATTGGCCTTTCCGGCTGTGTAAAGAAGAATAAAGTGCCAACCGTTCAAACTGCGGCCAATCCGGCGATGCATGAAGTGAAGGTAAATGAGGTAATCCAGACCTCGCAATACACTTATTTGAAAGTCAGTGAAAATGGTGCGGAGAACTGGATTGCGGTCACCGCTCAGGAAGCAGCCAAGGACGAAATCTACTACTATCAGGATGCCTTGGAGATGGCTAATTTTAAGAGTAAAGAGCTGAACCGGACTTTTGAAAAGATCTATTTTGTTCAGGGACTGAGCAAACAACCGATTGCGGCTCCGGCGCAAGCTGCGATTCCGCATAAAGGAAAGGTGATGGATGGAAAGAAGGACGGAATATCGGTTTCTCCGGCTGAAGGAAGCACCTCAATTGCACAGTTGTATGCCGGAGCTGCAAATTTTGGCGGGAAAAAGGTGAAAATGAAAGGACAGGTGGTTAAGATTAATGAAGAGGTGATGGGCAAAAACTGGATTCATCTTCAGGATGGAACCGGAACCACCGGAGATTTCGACCTTGCTGTAACTACGCTTGATAAAGTCAAAATGGACGAGGTGGTCACTTTTGAAGGAACCATCAGTTTGAAGAAAGATTTTGGCTACGGATATTTCTATGACGTAATCATGGAAGATGCCAAACTGGTGAAATAGGAAAAGGCAAAGAGGAAAAAATGAAATACCCTGTTGGAGCATTGAATCCGGCAGGGTATTTTAGTTGATATTCAGATCATTTCTCTTCCAAACATGCGTTCAAGCAGTTCTTCCTTAAATGATTCCGCCACCGGGAGTTTATGTTCTCCAATCTGGATTTGGTTGCCTTCGATATGGTCGATTTTCGAAAGATTAACAATGGCAGTGCGATGAACCTTCAGGAACGACAAACCTTTCAGCTTTTCTTCCCAGTTTTTAAGGGTTCCGTGAACCAGCAGCTTTTTGTCGCTGCAAAAGACCGTCACATAATCGCCACAGGTTTCAACAAAGCGGATCTCGTCGATGGCGATCTGATAAATTCGTTTTCCTGATTTGAGGCTGATTTTGGCGGGCAGATTGGCCTGTGTGCGGGTATGGAATTTTTCGCGCGCTTTGTTCACTGCCTTGTAAAAACGCTCGAACGAAAAGGGTTTCAGTAGAAAATCGACCACTTCCAGTTCGAATCCATCCACTGCATATTGCGGATAGGCGGTCGTAAAGATCACCAGCGGCGGGTGAACCAATGATCGGAGAAAACTAACGCCAGACATTTCGGGCAGATTAACATCCAGAAAAATCAGGTCGGCATGATTCGTATCCAGGAAAGCCTGTGCCGCAAAGGCATCAGAAAAGATGCCTGAACAGAGAAGATCGGGGCATTTGGAGAGGTAGTGCTCCAAAATAGATTGGGCAGCGGGTTCGTCTTCGATGATGATGCAGTTCACTTCAAAGTGTTTAAAGTCAGAAAGTTTTCAAAAATAAAAAACATCTCTGGCTTTCTTGTTTAACTCGGTCAATTTATTGCTTCAGTATTTTGTAAATATCATCAAACGCGTGAGTTTGGTTGTCCCGATCGTGTTGAGTAATATTATCTCGTCCGGCCAGTCTGGTAAATACATGAAACTCTGAATCAATCATTTCGATATCGATTTTTGATCCATCGCTATTTTTTAGACCTTTATAAATGAGAACTGCACTCACCGCGTCAGCAGTCGGATCTTTGATCGATTTATATACTTTCACCCTGATGCCTGGGGGCAGACTATATCCCTCTTGAAGGTCTTTTCGGGTTTTGACAGTCAGATTCAGCAGCTGTTTTAAGGTTTCCTGAGGTCGGAAATGATACCAATGGCCTTCCTCTGCCGGGGTATTTGTTGTTTCCATGTAGCCCAGCATGGGTCCGACCAGCCCGATAATGGACAGCAATTTATCAGAAGGAATGACAATTGGATCGACCATGAAAATATGGCGCATTCCATTTGCCCCAATCTCACCTTTTCTAATCAGGTCTATCACCAGCGGGCAGGAAGTGGATGAACCTGCAAAGTTGATGTTGGTATATCCTTTGGCACGCAAGGCATTGTATTCAGTCAAAATCGGAGTTTGCCAATCTTGCCAGGTTGATTTTTTGAATTCTTCATACGTCCTTCCATGTCCTCCCAAAAGAACCTGCGAAACCAAAATGTCGGCTTTGAGGTCACAGTAGGTGCGGAATTCATCCCATTCAAAAGTGGTGGCCGAATAGCCATGACCCGCAATTACCACCGGAGTGTTTAATTGTGCTGCATTTGGGTTAGCGATGCCTGCCGATACCAGGTATTTCTCCGGATTATACAGCGACGGGTCAAAAATCTGATCTCCGTCGAGCATGGTTGCATTATTGATATCCGGTGTCTTCGAACAGGAAGTCAGGCTAACTGAAAAAAGTATGAATAGTCTGAATAATATCGTTTTAGTTGTCATTTTATTTCTGTTTTAGGATGGTATAATAGATGCTCATTTGGTAAAAAACAGGAAATAAAGTTCCTGGTCCGGAAGATCCTTTGCCTGAGATTAAATTATATCCTGCACTCAGATTGATAGTGAGCGGTGCCTTGAATTCATAAGACAAACCTGCATCCAGCGAGAACAGGAAAGAGGTGTTGGGAAGTACATCAAAAATGGCTGATTCGTAATCAGCACAGAAATATCCCATGTTCAAGCGGGCAAAGGGCTGCAATTCCTTTTTGTGACGAAAATGGTACGCCGAACTAACCAGGAAATTATCCTGTTTTATGGCATTGGAACCCATGGCGCTTCCAAGTCGGCTCGTGACATAACTTACTCCAAGATGAATACTTCGGTCAGCGATTTTAGGACTGGTAAAATCAAACGAAAACCCGTTTTCCCAATAGAGATTCTGGGCTTTTTGAATTCGGATACCTCCCTTTAATTCAGGCGCCCAGGAACTATTTGTGCCATCGGATTGGGCTTGCAAGCAAAAGACAGTGGTAATGAAAAGAATGGATAAGACTAATTTTTCTTTCATCGTAATAATTATTAGGTCTTTTTTCTAAATATAATCAATTGCTATAGAATATCCTAATAATCCATGAGTTATAAATGTTCTTCATTGCCACTTGACTTCCTGATTAATAGTTATTTTAGCGAAACGAAAACTACCTTTTGGATCTTCAATTTTAAACCATTGTGATTTTCAATTCAAGTTTAAAAACTCCATTATCTTCATGGTATTTAAGCGAATGGCGTTCAGGATAGATTAATTGTAACCGCTTTTCAACATTTTTGATTCCAATTCCACCGTTCTCTCCGGTATTCGTTTTTTCCCGATGGGCGATATTGTTTTCAGTTTTGAAAAGCAGTTGATTGCCGTTGAACCCGATGTATATTTGAATAGTACCTGTGTTTTTACCTTTTCCGTGTTTGAAGCAGTTTTCGGCCAAAGGAAGAAGCAATAAAGGCGCAATTTCTGTATGGTCAAACATTCCTTCGGTGATCAGCTCAATGCGGGTAATTTCCGGATGTACCCGTTCCTTTTGCAAGCTTACGTATGTTCGGATGATCTCAACTTCTTTTTCGAGAGGAATCGTTTCGCTGGAAGTATCGTAAAGAACATATCGTAGAAAATCAGAAAGTTTCAACACA
This sequence comes from Prolixibacteraceae bacterium, assembly GCA_025355875.1. Taxonomy (GTDB): domain Bacteria; phylum Bacteroidota; class Bacteroidia; order Bacteroidales; family Prolixibacteraceae; genus Aquipluma. Next base: position 17,210 of record JANXYV010000140.1, read on the forward strand.
ACATCCGCAGTTCGTTCGTCTTTTTTAGAAGCCATAGAATAGATGGTATTCAGGTTATTGAACAGGAAATGCGGATTGATTTGTGCCTTTAAAACAGTAAGCTCGTTCTGTGCTGCTTCTTTCTTTGCGATCAGCATCCCTACGTACTGCGAGATTAAGAATACTAAAATTGATACAAGCAAGTAAGCCTTCACAATCAGTATCAGTTCCCAGATTTTGAAATACGAAATGTAATATAAGCTCGGGAATAGTTTATCGATGAAGTAGTTGAAGAAGGAGTAATTCAGAACGGCTGTTCCAAAAACCAAAGCGATTATACAGCCAAGGTACTTCAGAAATTGACTTTTATTAAAGTAACGTATCAACAAAAATTTCAGGTTAAAATATACTGCTGCTGCAATGCTTAGATGGAAGACAACCACATAAAGAAAATTTTTTACAAAAAATTCAAATAAATCAAGCACTTCTTTCGTGTTTTCGCCGGGCAATAAGACCTGAAGAATGACATAGCAAAGGGGCATCAGGAACAAAACTGAGGGTATAATCTTGACCCAAAGCTTTGCTTTTTTTGCGAGCCAGACCAAAGGAAGCGTGCAATAAATAAGTAAAATCGTATTGATCATCAAAATCCAGTCCCAGGGTACTCCAAAATCCTGAATTACCCCTATTGATTCAACACCCGGATTTAAGATCACATACCAGAAATTGAACGAAACAAACCAAAAAATGATATGTGGAAAATAGCTATGTGAAATGAGGTTAAGCTGTTTTTTTAATCGAAAGATTTTCATGGCTGTGGTTTTAATTGATTCGGTTTAAGTGTAACATGGCAGGCTGGTTGTCCCAGTCGATGAATCGCTTTTGATCGGCATATCGATCAATCATTTCGGTTAGATCCTGCGATGAGGCAGTAAGCAACAATCGTCCTGCATCCGGAACCCAGCGGTATTTAATTCGAACACGTTTTTCTTCGATCATACTTTTCATGTATTCGGCACCGAGCCACGATATTTTTAGCTGTTTATTAAGAACCTGAATCCGGGCCAGCGTATGAACTGTGAAATAATTCTCCCTGGCCATTCGGCTGTCTTTGATCGCAGTGAGTTCACGCGGACAGAAATCGCCGTACAACACCCCGTTTATCCTGAAAACAGTCAGGTGAAACTGGTATTTTGCCGAGTCAGGATTACTGCCTGAAAGTTTGACCACATACCAGTTTTGTGGCTTGAAAACCGTAGAGTCGATTCCCTTTTTTGTTTTTACCTTTTCTGCTGAAATAAATTGGTTGATTCGCCAAACTGAGGTAGTATCGATAGCTTCCCAATGGCTGCTATTTTTATCGGTCGAATCCTTTTTGGATTTGATTTCATGAGCGGTCCAGTTTCCCTCAATTTCAGGCGCAAGGGTAATGTTCTTGTCGAGGTAAAAAGGATTCAATGAACAGATCATCATAAAATCGGAACATCCTGAAATGAACAGGAGAATTCCAAGGACGAGGAATAGTTTTTTGAATTTCATAACCTTTGATTTTTATTGTTGAACCGAAGGTCAGAAGAATAAACCCGAACAGGAAATTTTTTCGATGAAACTCCCTGTTTTTTCGATGAGGAAGGTTTCCTTCAGGCTTTTTCGTCTTTTTCGCTACATTTGAAGCTTTAAAATCAATAACCGAGCTACCCAATGATTAAAAAAATAGGAACCATCCTGTTGATTTCAGGAACATTAATTAGTTCAGCAAGCGAAAAAAACCAAGCCCAATTGGAAAAGAAAGCACATCGCATCCATGAAAAATGCCTGACTTTGGATACGCATTGTGATACGCCCATGCTGATGATCAAACCCGGATTCAATGTCAGGGACGAACATCAGGCACCCAAAAGCCGGGTTGATTTGCCCAGGATGAAAAAAGGAGGATTGGATGCCATGTTTTTCGCCGTTTTTACCTCGCAAAAACCCCGCACTCCTGAAAACTACGAGAAGACCTACAAATTGGCCCATCAAATGCTCGATTCAATCCATTCGATGGGGAAGAAAAACAGCGACCTTGCGACTTTGGCTTTAAAATCGGATGACCTTGCGAGAATTGAAAAGACCGGAAAACGGGCCATTTATATTGGGATGGAAAACGGATTTCCGCTAGCAAAAGACATTACCCGGGTTGAAGAATTCTATAAAGAGGGTGTCCGCTATATTACTCTCTGCCATTCCTACCACAACG
>JANXYV010000046.1 GCA_025355875.1 Prolixibacteraceae bacterium
CCTGATTTTCAATGGCTCGAGCTCTTAACAATGTATTCCAAACCAGGCTCCGGTTTTCAGGCCAGCTTGCCGAATAGATCAGGATATCATATTCGTTTCGGTTGCGTGCCCAAACCGGAAAGCGCAGATCGTAACAAATCAGTGGGCAAATTCGCCAGCCTTTGTACGTGATAATCAGTCGCTCCTTGCCATGAAAAAAGTGACTTTCTTCACCGCACATCGTGAACAGGTGGCGCTTGTCGCTGAACTGAACATCTCCGGAAGGTTCAACAAAAACCAGGCGGTTGAAATATTGTCCGTTTTCCAGAATGATCAGGCTGCCGCAAAGTGCCAGCTGATACTGGCTGCAGCGCAGTTTCATCCATCGAATTGTTTCACCATCCATCGGTTCAGCCATTTCTGAAACATTCAGGGTAAAACCGCTTGAAAACATTTCAGGAAGAAATACGATATCCGTTTCTTCAGGTAGTTTCAGGAGAAATTCATCCATTTTTGCCCGGTTGGCTGCCGGATTTTCCCATACCAGATCGAGTTGTAGAACTGCAACTTGTAAAGATTCCTTTGTCATATATTTAGTCATTCAATTGTCATTGATAGTCATTCAATTGCCATTCATGGTCATTGGTCGTCAAAGATTGGCTGAACGATCCATGACGTGAAACAAATGACGAAGAATGACTTAATTTTCCTTGTCTACTCTTCCGCGGTGTAGAGTTCCGGATGTCGTGCAACCAAACCGTATTCACGATAATAAGTCTTCATCCTTCGAATATCAGCTTCAGGATCATCGCTCACTTCGAACCTCGACACCCAACCTATCTCTTTTCGCTCAAAATCAAAGAATCCCAGATACACGCTCGCGCCAGTAGCTTTTGCAATGGCATGGAAACCTGCCTTCCACCGCTTGGTGTATTTCCGGGTGCCTTCAGGAGTGATAGCCAGGTGCATGGCGTCCCTGCTGTTCATTTCCTGAATGATTTGTTTGACTACTGAGACACCTTTTGTACGATCGACGGGTATTCCTCCAAGACGTTTTAAAAGTACTGACAAAGGCCAATAAAAAAATTCTTTTTTGATAATAAAATATGCCTTTCCGCCAACTGAAGTATAATAAAAGTATGAAATCACAAAATCCCAGATGCTGGTGTGTGGAACCCCAATGATGATTGCCTTTTTCGAAGGAGCCACCCCGTTCAGAATTTTCCAGCCCATGAGTTTCAGGGCAAGTCCGCACATCGATTTCCACATATCATGCGATATTAAAATCAGTTATATTCTTAGCCTGACAATACTTTTTCAACAGTTCAACCGCCATGAATTTTCCTTCCTGAAGCCGATCCGATCCTCCGAAATCAATCAGGATCATTAAAAACCGTTGAGTTCGTTCGGTCACTTCGGTACGCTGCGAATCGCTGGTTGGACTGCCAAAAGCTCCTGTTTCGTCCCGAAATACCGGTAAATTTTCAATGTTCAGTTCTCCTTTTCCAATTCCGGAATAGGGTTCATCCGCCAGGCCAATTCCAAAAACGATATCGCCTTGAATCTTACCGGCATCATACCCCCCAATTGAAAAACCAGTCGCAATCGAAACGAGGTTCAGCTGATCTACCACATTGTTGATTTGATACAGTTCTTTCCCTAAAACAAGCCGTCGCAGCAAAGCTTCGGCCGATAAGCGATAACGCGCCGGATCTTTTCCACAAGCTTTGTATGCTTTTCTGGAAGATTCGATGGCAGGTAATTTACTGATGCCTTCCAGTTCAAGTGTTTGTCTGATTTTACTGATCCTGAAATCAATTTCAGAAAGCAATTCTTTTGGAGAAGCATGCACTTCAATATCAGCTTCAATGCATCCCAAAGTAAGCTTGGGGCAGCAGATTTTCAGTTCAGGAGAGATCGTTAGTTGTATCATCCAGACTTAGTCAGGTTCTTGTTCATTTATCGAACTAGCAAAAGTAAAAAAATCAGGCTTCAGGAATGTTAAAGACAAAAAAAATCCTGAAATACTTTCTTGTATTCAGGATGAACTTTCAAAAGAAAACTTCTGTCCGGATATTTTCGGGAGGGAGACCCTGTCTTTCAAGAATTGCAGTGACTTCCTCAATCATGTCAGAGTTTCCGCAGAGGTAGCAGATGGTTTCTACAGGCACCGGATGATGCTTCAAATAATAGCTAACCCGGCCAAAAAAATCACCTTCGGCGCGGCGCGAAGTACACAACACAAATTTCTCCGGATCGAACGACTCGCGGCCATAAGCTTCATCGGCAAAATGAACACCGTGCAGTACCCGGTAATTCAGTTCTGGAAACGATTTCACATACGAATGGAAAGGTGAAATTCCGGTTCCGGAAGCAATAAATAAGCTGGGATGTCCCTTACTCGTTTTATCTTTCAGGATGAAATAGCCTTTGGGTCCTTCCACATCCAACTCAGAACCCGGCAATAAATGACGAAGGTAACGCGAAAAATCGCCTGCCGGAATTTCGCGAACCAGGAAATCAAGGTAATCGTCGGTAGTCGCGCTGTAGATCGAATATTCGCGGCCTTTATTCTGATCAGGAATACGAATAACCACATATTGCCCGGGTTCAAACTTAAAATCCAAGCGATCGAGCCGGATGATAAAAGTCTCCGGAGTTAAATTGATGATCTCTTGTACGATATGTTTTCTTCGCTTCATAAATTACGGGTTACGGGTTGCGAGTTACGGGTTAGGGTTGCCTGAATTGGATATTGGTTATTTGTTATTGGGTGTTTGATATTTCTTAGTCAATGATAGTCAATGATAGTCATTCACTTGTCATTAGGTAAGAGTCGCTTTCGAACGTTTATGACCATGAATGACGTGAAACAATTGACCATGAATGAACTGTCATGTGTGTGCATTTCGATCTTCATCCGTTGACATGCCTTTCAGCGTGATAAGACGACCTGACCAACGGACTGCTTTCGACATACGAAAATCCCATTTTCATTCCTTCTGTCCGATATTTTTCGAAAACTTCCGGACTGATATATTCCACCACAGGCAGTAAATTGGAATCAGGCTGAAGATATTGACCAATGGTAACCACCTTGCAACCCGCCGACCTTAAATCACGCATTGTTTGCAAAACCTCTTCTTCGGTTTCACCCAATCCGACCATAATGCCCGATTTGGAAACGATTCCTGCTGCCGAAATAATCGAAATAACCTGCAGACTTCGGTCGTACCGGGCTGTGCTCCTCACTTTTGGAGTCAGGCGGCGAACGGTTTCCAGGTTGTGCGAAATTACTTCGGGAGCAGCATCAATTACTTTTTGAATACGTTCCGGATTGGCATGAAAATCAGGAATCAGTGTTTCGATGGTAGTTTCCGGATTGAGTTCCTTGATTTTCCGGATGGTGGTGGCCCAGAATTCAGCTCCTCCATCGGGCAAATCGTCGCGGGTGACCGAAGTGATTATGCAATGCTTCAATTGTAGCGTCTGAATTGTTTTTGCCAGCCTCTGCGGTTCCAGCCAGTCAACCGGCTCGGGCACCTCGTTAATGACATAACAAAAGCGGCAATTCCGGGTACATTTTTCGCCCAGAATCATGAAACTGGCAGTGCCGGCATTCCAGCACTCGCCTTTATTGGGGCAGTTTCCGCTGGTGCAGATGGTATTTAAATGGTGATCGGCAATCAATCGCTTGACTTTGGAATAATTCTCCCCTTTCGGAAGCTGCGTCTTCATCCAACGCGGCAATCGCTCACGTTCTATCTTGATTTCGGTCATTGTTTAGAATTGTGTTCTTGCATAGAAACAGGATTCAGCATCCTTGGTTCATTCGCTTCCTAAAATTGGAAGGATTTGTGCAAAGATAGACTTATCGTGACAGAAATGCCTTATCGGAAAAGATCCCGATAAGGCATTTGAATGATTTAATCTTCCAATTGGTAGAAGTATTTTTCCGGAATTAGTAGTTGTTAAAATCCCATTTGCCCCTATACGTTCTTGATCGCATCATGTTGGCAAAATCGTCATGAATAAATTCTTCAGTTTGCGGATTCCACTGTAGCGGACGCTGCAACTCATAGGCAATGTTGACGATGTTGCAAACCGAAGCAGTGCGGTGACCAGTTTCCACATCCGAAACCGGTTTGGTGCGTTTTTTCATGGCATCCACCCAATCCTGGTAATGATTTTCGCTGTGGTACACCCTTTTGTCGGTCGGCTTCAGTTCAGCTTTGGCCAGATCCTTGTTTGGGAAGGTCCTCAGGAACTCACGGCTGACTTCAATCTTACCTTCAGTTCCGATAAACTGAACGGCATTTCCTTCGCCCCAATCTTTGTGAGTCACTACTACCCCATTTTCATACCGCATCGATAAACCAGTTTTGGCAGGTACCGATGGTGGCAAAAACTGAACCGGACCTGATTTATCCATATCCAATCCCCACTGCGCAATATCGAACATGTGAGCGCCCCAGTCTGTAATCAGGCCGCCGCCGAAATCGCGGTAACCTCTCCACCAGGCCCAGTCTTCGTCGCCAATCTTTGGAGCCAGTTTTGGGTTCCATCCGCGGTAGAGCGATGGTCCAACCCATTCGTTCCAATCAAGTTCAACAGGCGCTTCCAATGACGGCAAATCACATTGCATTACAGGTTCGCCAACATTCACATTGATTTCGGTGATCTGACCAATGTATCCGTTTCGAACCAGTTCTACGGCATGACGGAAATCGCGCCATGAACGCTGCATATTTCCGGTCTGGAAAACCCGGTCGTATTTGCGGGTAGCATTCACCATGGCACGTCCTTCAGCAATGGTTGATGCCATCGGTTTTTCGCAATAAATGTCTTTTCCTGCTTTGGCGGCATCCACGGCAATCTGGGCATGCCAATGATCGGGAGTCGCAATCACCACGGCGTCAATATCCTTCCGGGTCAGGAGCTCACGGTAATATTTATAGGCATCAACGGTAGCGGTGAGGTTTTTCGACTTGTTTTTCGAAATTGCTGCTTCTTTGAATTTTTCCAGCTTTTTGGAATCGACATCGCAGCAGGCCAACACGATGGTTTCCTTACAACTTCCGATACCATCCAGCAGGGTATAGACCTGTTTCCCGGTTCCGATAAATCCGAGGTTAATACGGTCGTTGGCTGCCACAAAGCCATTTCCGCCTAATACGTGACGGGGAATGATGGTAATGGCTGCCGCAGCTGCAGCCGTATTCCCAATAAAATTGCGCCGGTTCATAGTTCCACTCATAAAATCTGGGGTTTAATTGGTTAAAAAATGAAATTCGATTGATTGACCAAATATAAATGAAATATACCTCAATTGGAATCCATAAAACATACTTATTTTGTAATCCGAAACAAATAACCGGAATCATGACAAAAACATATAACTGGGCCATTTTAGGATGTGGCAAAATAGCCCGAAAATTCACCGGCGATCTGAAAACGTTGCCCAATGCCCGGCTTTTCGCTGCGGCTTCCCGATCGCTTGAAAATGCGCAGGTATTCGCTTTCGAGCTCGGTTTCGAAAAGGCGTATGGCAGTTACGAAGAAATGGTAAATGATCCTGAAGTGGATGTGGTATATATTGCCTCGCCCCATTCGCATCATTGCGAACATTCGCTTTTGTGCCTGAACCACGGAAAAGCGGTTTTATGCGAAAAGGCCTTTGCCATGAACTTCGGAGAGGTCCGACAGATGATTGAGGCATCCCGAAAAAATAACACCTTCCTGATGGAAGCATTTTGGACCCGATTTCAGCCCAGTTTCCTGAAAGTGCTGGATATCATCCATTCCGGAGAACTGGGCGCTTTAAAAATGGTGCGATCCGATTTTGCGTTCAATGCCGATTACAATCCGGAAAAACGTTTGTACAATGTCGCTCTTGGCGGAGGTTCCCTGCTCGACATTGGAATCTATCCGATTTTCATGTCACTCATGAGTTTGGGAAAACCTTCTGAAATCAAGACCATGGCCAGCTTCTGCCCAACCGGCGCCGAAGAATCCATTATGATGTCGTTCAATTATCCAGACGGAGAAATTGCCTCACTGGTTTCCAGTTTTGCCTGCCATTCGTCGACCCAAACCGAATTTTCGTTTGAAAACGGATTTGTCCGGCTCAACCGGAGGTTTTATTGTCCAACCACGCTGAGCTACTGGAAAGCCGGTGAAGAGGAAACGATGATCACCTTCGAAAAAGGAAATGGATTTGGATACGAACTGGAAGCCGGGCATGTGATGGATTGCCTGGATGCCGGCAAAATTGAAAGTGACTGGATGCCCCTTTCCATATCGTCCGATTTGATGGAAATCATGGATCGGGTCAGAAAAGATGCCGGGATTTTATTTCCAGGGCACGATTGAGTTTTAAAATTCTATTGCAGCAGTTCTTTCGCAGTCTCCCTGGCCGTGGATGAATAATTTTCGCCGCTGAGCATCTGAGCGATTTCGTCCTCCCGTTCGGCTTCGGTCAGTTTACGGATGGAAGTGAAAGTCTGTTCGTTCTCATCGAATTTAAAGACTTTGTAATGATGTTTGCCACGGGCAGCAATTTGTGGCAGGTGAGTAATATTCAATACCTGAACAGTCTTTGACATCTTTTCAAGGATCTGGCCCATTTTAACTGCAATTTCTCCGGAAATGCCCGAATCAATTTCATCAAAAATAATAGTGGGCAACGAACGGGCATCGGTAATCATGGTTTTGATGGCCAGCATCAGACGCGACATTTCGCCACCCGAGGCAATTTTGCCAATTTCCTGCAAATCCTGATTTTTATTGGCCGAAAACAGATAGCTCACTTCGTCGAGTCCCGAAAAAGAAAAATCCGGCAATTTGCCAAACCTTAGTTGCAGTGCGGCATTTGGAATCCCAACACTTCGCAAAACCTCAACGACTTTGGTTTCGATGAGTGGTGCCACCGATTTTCGCTGTTTACTGATCAGACTAGCAAGATCTTTCAAAACAAGTTTTGTTGCTTCTATATCGCGTTGGATTTGTTCCAGTTCCTGGTCATACGAACTGACTAACTGTATTTTGGCTTCAAAGTCGGCTTGGATGGCTACAAGTTCGGACACCGTTGCTACCCGGTGTTTTTTCTCGAGGGAATAAATCAGATCGAGCCGCTGATTGAGTTGTTCAATGCGTTCAGGATCATTTTCGGCCCGGTCTTCCACAGCCGCCGATTCATCTGCAATATCCTTCAATTCTATATAAACTGATTCCAGACGGGTAAAAACAGACTGAGCCTCCGGAAGCACATTTCGTAGTTTTCCAATGCTGTTCAGGTTTTCCTTGAGTGTGGCCAAGACCGATCGTTCATCGCCGCTCAAAGCCTGAAAGGCCTGTCCAAACACGGATTTTATATCTTCGGCATGGGTCAGTTTTTCCAAAAGAGATTCATGAATTTCCTGTTCATTTTCAATCAGTTTTGCTTCTGAAAGTTGATTGAACTGAAATTCGTAATAGTCGAGGTCCTTCTTCGACTGGTCGACCAAGGCCTGGGTTTTGGCTAGGTTCTCCAGAAAAGATAGGTATTTCTTAAAAACTGAAAGGTAATTTTTAAGCAGCGCTGAATTCCCTGCAACCAAGTCGACCAGTTGAAGCTGATAGTGTTTTTCATTCAATTCAAGACTTTGATGCTGCGAATGAATATCGATTAATTTCAATCCGAGGTCATGCAAAATCTTCACATTTACCGGAGTATCGTTGATAAAGGCCCTCGATTTTCCCTGTGGGGTAATTTCACGCCGCAGAATGGCTACCTGTTCAAAATCCAATTCATTTTCCTCAAAAAAAATCTCCAATCCATAATTCTCAATATTGAATACGCCTTCAGCCGTGCATTTGATCGATTTGTCCCTCAAAACGGAAGAATCCGCCCGCTGACCAATAATCAGTCCGATTGCCCCAAGCAAAATCGATTTCCCGGCACCGGTTTCGCCCGTCAGGATATTCAATTCACCACTAAAATCAATGTTCAGCGAATCGATTAAGGCGTAATTTCTGATCGAAAGTGATTTTAACACTGGAATTTACAAATTAGATGAATAATCGAATCATGATGAATCCGGTCAACATTCAAGCCATAAAGATAATTGATTATTCAAACATCAGAGACCATCGGATTTTAGAATTTTTTCATATTTGGTCCCGTTCGATGGATCACATTCATTCAGAAGGACCGATACCCGGTTCTTTTCATCCGGAAAAGAATTCGAGAAAACGTTGACCAACTCATCCGACTTCGCGTCAAAAAATACCTGAAGAATATATAGAGTGGGCCGTGCACGGAATACCTTCTGGATGGATTTCAGGGATTCAGCAATCACCGCTCTTCCTTCAGGGGCTTTTTCCGACATCAGATCAAGGCCGAGGCGATGGTATTGATAGGTGCAACTTCTGAACCCAGCATACGACTTATTTAAGATATTCTCTACCAGCCAGTAACGGTTGCGGTCGCTCTCAAAAGCTTTCCATCCTTTTTCAACAGCATTTTGTGAAAAATTAACAATAGCCAGCGCCTTTTGAAAAAATTCCGTCCCTCCCTCGGGCGAAAATGAATCGTAATCCATGCCTAAAATAATATAGGCATAATAAGCCAGGATATTGGTCAGATTGTCTTTGTTGGAAGTTTCGTTGAACTCCATGGTCTGATATTCAACATACTTGGCATGAAAATCATTATCCTTGATATTCAGCAAAGTAGTTTCGTAGGATGAATTAAGTACAGGTCGCCGTAACTGAACCTGAATGCTTCCCTTGAACTCGTCGGCCGAAATCTGCTCATCCAGGTTAATAAAAATATTGCATGCGATCCGTTCATCCATCGCAAACTTCTGATCAGTCCATTTACGGTTGTTCATAAACTCGTACAAATCAGACTGCATGGTCTCGAATACCGATTTGTTCGCACCCTGTATCTTTTGGGCCGAAATGCTGATGTTACATCGCAATTCCTGAGCAAATGCTGTATTCAGGCAAATCATCAAAATCACCAAAAACATCAAATATCGTTTCATTTTTCTTCTATTTCCTATTTCTCTGAACTTGCTTTCCGATCCAATTCCTGAACAATGCGTTCCACAATATCGGCAGCAACTTCTGTCTTGGATTTTAACTCAAAAAACGTCTGATTATTGTCCCGGTCAATGATTGTAATTTTGTTGGTGTCCACGCCAAATCCGGCCCCACGGTCGTTCAGCGAGTTTAAAATGATCAGATCCAGATTTTTCCTGTTCAGTTTTGAGAAGGCATTGGCCATTTCATCATGGGTTTCAAGCGCAAATCCAATCAGTAACTGCCTGTCGGATTTGATTTGGCCTAATTGGGCGGCAATATCAGAAGTAGGTTTCAATCGGATCAAAAGATCGTCATTTCCGCGTTTAATCTTGCTTTCAGAATAGTTTTCAGGAGTAAAATCGGCTACTGCGGCACACATCACTGCACCATCGGCTTCTGGAAAAATGCGCAGGCAATGTTGGTACATTTCGCCTGCCGATTCGACCGGAATGAGCTTAATTCCAGAATTTGTTTTTTTTATTTGCACCGGACCCGATACCAGGGTCACTTTGGCACCAGCATTTGCGAGTTCTTCAGCAATGGCATAGCCCATCTTTCCTGATGAGTAATTCCCAATAAAACGTACCGGGTCAATTTTTTCGAAGGTAGGACCGGCAGTGATCAGGAAATGCTTATTCAGCAGTTTTTTTTTTTGATCGAAGAATTTGATGACTTCTTCCACAATTATTTCAGGTTCTTCCATCCTGCCCTTTCCATAAAGGCCACTGGCCAATTCTCCTTCGCCTGGTTCGATAATCAGGTTGCCAAATGACCGTAAAATCGCGAGATTAGCCTGATTGGCAGGATGCATGAACATGTCCATATCCATTGCCGGAGCAATCATAATCGGACATTTTGCCGATAAATAGGTGGTGATTAGCAAATTATCGCAAATACCATGGGCCATTTTGCCAATGGTAGCGGCTGTAGCCGGGGCAATCAGGATTAAATCGGCCCATTGCCCCATATCGACATGAGAATACCATGTTCCATCGTTGGCCGAAAAGAAATCGGAGGCAACGGGTTTGCCAGAAAGTGCCGACATGGTTACCGGAGTAATAAATTCTTTGGCGGCCGGAGTCATCACGACCTGTACCTCAGCACCTTCTTTGATGAGGCCCCTTAAAAGATAAGCTGCTTTATAGGCAGCTATACTTCCGGTCAGACCGAGGACAATATGTTTTCCAGTGAGCCTCATAAAGGCTTGTATTACAATTCTTTGTTGCGATTTTCCTTTGCAGGATTACGGTGATAAATCTGATCATTTACGAATTCTTCGTAAGCAATCAAAGTAGGTTTTGGAAGGCGTTCGTAGTATTTTGAAATCTCGATTTGTTCGCGATTTTCAAATACTTCTTCCAGATTATCGGTATACGATGCAAACTCCTGTAATTTCTGACTCAGTTCTTCTTTCATTTCTGAGGCAATCTGATTCGACCGTTTGGCCAAAATCATTACTGTTTCGTAAACGTTACCTGTGCGGCTTTCCAATTCACGTAAATCCCTCGAAATAGTAGTAGTTTCTGCTTTTGTTTTCTTGAAATCCATATCTTCTAAATTTTTGAATCCGGTTTATAATTTAACAACTTTGCGGTTGTTTCGTGATACTTTTCAACTTCTTTCCGGTATTTGCTCTCCGGATATTCATCGACAAAGGTAAAATATTCATCCAAAGCTGAACTCAAACGGTCGCGTTTTTTATCTTCAACGCTTTTTACAGCAAGTAAATACTTTGCTTTTAAGAGCATATACATCAACTCTTCACGGTATTTGGTATCAGGAAATTCTTTCAGCGACGTTGTTAAAGCAACAACGGCCGCTTTATAATTGTTCATATCATAATAAAGCTTTCCACTCAGATATGACTTGTATACCAGTTTGTCGCGCAACTCAATAATCAGGCGGTTGGCCTCGTCCACCCTGGCAGATTTGGGATACAAATTGATGAACAACTGCAAGGCATCAATCGCATCATGAGTCACCTGCTGGTCGAGGCGCGGACCGGGCGAATCGAGGTAAAAGCAATATCCAACCATAAACTGCGATTCTTCAGCAAATTCACTGCGCGGAAATTCTTTCAGGAGTGATTTGAAATAGTGCCCGGCCATGAGGTTATCCTTGATACCGAACTGGCTCTTGGCATAATAATAATATACTTTGTCAGCACGGCTTGTTCCGCGAACAATATTGATCAGTTCCTTTAAAAGGGTCGAAGACTTTACGAAGTCGCCGCTTTCATAATATTCAATTGCTTTCTTGTACTTGAACTCGTAATCGGTACTTTTTACGACTTTAGTATAATCGCTGCACGAACTAAACATCAACAGAAAAACCAGAATCAGGAATGTGAAATTTCTCATTTTCATTAACATGGCGCAAAGATACATATTTATCCAATTTTGAGGGGCGAAAAATAGAATGTTTTATCCAGAAAACAATTCCGTTTAGGTTAAATTAACAAATTTGCAGACTTATGAAAAAAAATTACTTTTGCGCCAAGTAAATTAAAACCAAATCAAAGTGGATATTTTTGAAAAACTGAGGACAAACATGGGCAGCCTGGGACAATATATGAAACAGGCACATGGCTATTTTGCTTTCCCGAAACTGGAAGGCGAAATTGGTACCAGGATGAAATTTAGAGGAAAAGAGGTTTTGGTGTGGAGCCTGAACAATTATATTGGTCTGGCGAATCATCCTGAAGTGAGGGAAGCTGACGCCCAGGCCGCCGCAGATTATGGCATGGCCTACCCAATGGGAGCCCGCATGATGTCGGGACAAACCAGCAAACACGAAGAACTGGAGCAGAATCTGGCCGAATTTGTTGGAAAACAGGATGCGTTCCTGTTGAATTTTGGATATCAGGGAATGGTCTCTATCATTGATGCAATTTGTGGCAGAAATGATGTAATTGTATATGATTCAGAAGCTCACGCCTGCATCCTCGACGGTGTTCGTCTGCACATGGGCAAGCGTTTTGTTTATGCCCACAACAATATGGATAGCCTCCGCAATATGTTGCAAAAAGCAACCAGGCTTGCTGAAAAACAAGGCGGCGGAATAATGGTCATTACTGAAGGTGTTTTTGGAATGTCGGGAGATCTTGGAAAACTGGATGAAATAGCCAAATTTAAAGATGAATTCAGCTTCAGACTTTTAGTCGACGATGCCCATGGCTTTGGCACAATGGGTGCTACCGGCGCCGGAACTGCCGAACACTTCGGTGTAACTGATAAAGTCGACCTGCTTTTTGGAACCTTTGCCAAATCGATGGCCGGTATTGGTGCATTCATCGCCTGCGATGAAGATATCTGTAACTTCTTGCGATACAACATGCGTTCACAGACATTTGCCAAATCATTACCGATGCCGATGGTAATCGGAGCCCTGAAACGTCTTGACTTATTGAGGACCCGGCCCGAACTTCGCGAAAAACTATGGTATATTGTCGGAGAACTCCAGGGTGGACTGAAAGCACAAGGTTTTGATCTTGGCGCAACCAACTCCTGCGTTACTCCGGTATATTTTACCGGTGGTGTGAACGAAGCAACAAGTGTGGTGATGGACTTGCGTGAAAACTTCAATGTATTTTGTTCGGTGGTGGCTTACCCGGTTATTCCAAAAGGACTGATCATGCTTCGGTTGATTCCCACTGCAATGCATACTTTGGAGGATGTAGAATACACCATCCAGGCCTTTTCGGAAGTCAGGAAAAAACTACTCGAAGGCAAATACAACCTGAATCAGATTCCATCGATTATCGAAGATTAAAATGATATTTGCAAAACCATCTCTTCGGGGATGGTTTTTCTTTTTATATTTAAGCCCTGATTTTTGCCTCTTTAGCTCAGTTGGTAGAGCAGCTCATTCGTAATGAGCAGGTCGGCGGTTCGAGTCCGCCAAAAGGCTCATTTTTATGTATAAGTTCCTTATTTTGCTTGAATTCAGGAATTTTGATATTCTTCCAGAAACCTAATTCCTCCAAAATGTGAAATATCCGGGAACCACCGCTGGTTAATATACCGAAACGAACATGCCTGACGGCACTCACAAACATCAAACCAAATCTTATTCCAATTTCAATTCTATCTGTCAGATCAAATTATAGAGAATTCATTTGATCTGATAAAATCGTAGAAGACGATAAACTTAAAAGAGGAAGATTTGTTAACGTTTCTGAAATCATAACAAGGCAAATCATGTCATCTTTTACTGTTAATACCCATCGTTTTGATCCCTACAAGAATTTCAAATTTCGTGTAAAATGGGATGGAAGATATATTGCTGGTATAAACAAGATTAGTGCTTTAAAAAGAAGTACTGAAATTGTTGAACGTCGTCAAGGTGCTGATCCAAATACATCGCGTAAGTCGCCAGGGAGGACAAAATTTGAAGCAATTACTCTGGAAAGGGGTATCACACACGATCATGAGTTTGAAAGGTGGGCCAATAAAGTATGGAATTTTGGATCCGGCCTTGGAACAGAAGTATCATTAAATGATTTTCGCAAGGACATCATCATTGAGATGTTAAATGAAGCCGGACAATTAGTTATTGCTTTCAAGGTGTACCGTTGCTGGGTGTCAGATTATCAGGCACTTCCAGAACTTAATGCCAATGGAGCCCATGAGGCTATTGAGACAATCACTTTAGAGAATGAAGGCTGGGAAAGAGACTATGATGTGACTGAACCACAGGAACCTTCCTTTACTGAACCATAAAATACGAAATCAAAGCTGGCATTTGAATCCTCATTTATCATTTAGTTAATTCGCATGAATTAATTGAATATCTGGCTGCTCCTGGTCCTCCAGGCATCAAAATTCCAGCCGTATATGTGCAACTCCATTAAATGATTTTATGGTTACTGTTTCTGTATCCGGATTATAGACACCACCGCTTACCTGAACGGCTTTTTTACCATTTGGATGAGGCAACCTTATCGTTACATCTTTGGGGTTTCTTTCTGAATTGCATTTAATATCTGCCTCCATATAGCCATTGCTGATTTTGGAATTGACTTTGACAGATAGTGGCCCAAAATAGCTTTGGACATTCATGAATTCAATTGTTTTCCCGTCTTCCAGCCAGTTACGCGGAATCGTATTCAATAACCTTAATGTTGATCCGGCTTCAAGGTATAACATCCATCTTGTCTCCATTAAAAACCAGGCCTCTTCGTGTGTTTTATGCGGTGTGGCGTGGAACAAATGCTCCCAAAAAGTATAGGTTTCCCGATCGGCCAATGCAGAAAAAGTATTGTAATAGGTCTTCAAAAATGGCTTGACCAACCCAAGTTTAGCCTGGATCCAATCGTGACGGCTATAATAAGGCTGACTAAATGCTGCATTGTTCTGATAAAATAATTCAGGCGTAGTGGACAAAAAGAATGGTATTTTAAGGCTGTTTTGTTCATGTGGACAAAAAGAATGGTGTTTATTTTAATCATTTTATCGAGTTTCTAAATTACAACTTAACTTTGCAATATCAAGTAAAACGGAAGTAGGC
>JANXYV010000047.1 GCA_025355875.1 Prolixibacteraceae bacterium
AGCCTACTTCCGTTTTACTTGATATTGCAAAGTTAAGTTGTAATTTAGAAACTCGATAAAATGATTAAAATAAACACCATTCTTTTTGTCCACATGAACAAAACAGCCTTAAAATACCATTCTTTTTGTCCACTACGCCGAATTAAAAAGTAAATTTTAAGTGGGTTTTATTTCTCTAAAGATAAACCAAATAAAATTAATTATAGCACAAATGCTATAATTAATTTTATTTTTCTATGAAACTTTCTGCTATGATTCCAAAGCAGAAAGGTGATCGAATATTGATATTTGATGAGGAAGGGATTAAGTCCTTTGCAATTCAATTACAGAAAATCCGCATCAAGGAAGGATTTTCGCAAAGCCAAATCGCTTTTGAATCAGGTTTATCATTAAGTCAAATTGCACGGATTGAAACTGCAAGAATAAACCCAACCTTGAGTACTATTTTTGTCCTGGCGTGGACATTAAATGTGCCACTACCTGACTTGTTCAATTTTCAACTTTCGCCAAAGGAAAGGTAATTCTCCAACCTTTTTTATATCAATTTACATACATTTGGGGTGTTTTTACTGACGGGGTGACTTCTAGTCACCCCGTCAGTAAAACGATCAACCTAAACCAATTCAAATGAAAAACCTATTGATTCTTTCCTTTTTCCTATTTCCTTTTTTCTGTTCATCGCAATCCCAAACAATTGCGGTAAAACCTGCTGTGTCCGATGTGCTTCAGGCATGGATTCCTTCAAACATACAAATGAAAGGCTATCTGGGAAGTAAGATTGATTTGTGCATCAATCAGCGGATCAAAAAAGAAGATGTATCTCAGCTGATTGAACCTTTTAAAACACGCAATGAAACAAACCGGTGGCAATCAGAATTCTGGGGAAAGTGGATTTTGTCGGCGATTGCAGCTTATGAATACAACCATGATCCCGAACTGCGGAAGATCATACAAGATGCGGTTTCCGGATTACTTGCCACACAAACTCCGGATGGATATATTGGCAATTATTCGCCGGAAGCCAAATTGAAGAATTGGGATATCTGGGGCAGGAAGTACACTTTATTGGGATTGCTTGCTTATTTTGATATTTCCGGAGACAAAAAAGTTCTGGATGCAGCGAAGAAGCTGGCTGATCACTTGTTGACCCAAGTTGGACCGGATAAGGCTGATATTGTCAAAACCGGCAATTTCAGGGGAATGCCCAGCAGTTCCGTTCTGGAACCGATGGTATTATTATACCGGCACACCGGAGACAAGCGTTATCTCGATTTTGCCAAATATATTGCCGCTCAATGGGAAACATCGGACGGTCCAAAACTAATCAGTAAAGGGATCGACGGAATTGCCGTTGCCGATCGTTTCCCGAAACCCGCCAACTGGTGGTCGTGGGACAATGGACAAAAAGCTTATGAAATGATGTCTTGTTACGAAGGATTACTCGAGCTTTTCCGGATTACAGGTGATGCTTCCTACCTGAAATCGGCAGAAATGGCCGTTCAGAATATTATCGATACTGAAATCAATGTTGCCGGATCGGGAACCGCTTTTGAGTGTTTTTATCATGGCGCCCTCCGGCAGACTGAACCAACCTATCACACGATGGAAACCTGTGTGACCTTTACCTGGATCAAACTTTGCAACAACCTGCTTCGGCTCACCGGAAACCCATTATATGCTGATCAGATTGAGAAATCGGTGTACAATGCGTTGATGGCTTCCATGAAATTCGATGGTTCGCAGATTGCTAAATATAGTCCGTTGGAGGGGATGCGTCACGAAGGCGAACAGCAATGCGGAATGCACATCAACTGCTGCAATGCAAACGGACCGCGTGCATTTACACTCATCCCAAAAATGGCTTTGATGATCGCTGAAAATGAAATCCGGATCAACCTATATGGTCAGTCATCGGCTTCTGTTCAACTCAGTCCGAAAAATAAAGTGGGCATTTTGCAAAACACTACTTATCCTGAAACTGATCAGATCGAAATCACAGTTCAACCTGAAAAGGCAGAAAACTTTACGCTCGCTCTCCGGATTCCCGCGTGGAGCCAGACTAATACCTTATTGGTTAATGGTTTGGCAGTGGACGAAGTTCGATCTGGAACTTACCAGCGAATTACCCGCGACTGGAAACCCGGAGATAAAATTCTGCTGAAATTAGATTTGACTGGTCGATTAATTACACTCAACGGGCATCAGGCCATTTTGCGCGGACCGGTTTTACTTGCACGTGATTCCAGATTTAATGATGGTTTTGTCGATGAGACCGCCGTCGTTCAGCAAAAAAACAATCAGGTCGAGTTACTTCCTTGCGCCGAAAAACCGGAACACATCTGGATGTCGTTTACCGCTCCGCTTGTTCTGGGTACCGATCTCGAAGGAGAATTCAGGAATCCGCAACCCATTCATTTTTGCGATTTTGCTTCTGCCGGAAATACCTGGAGCCGTGATTCGCGCTACGGGGTTTGGATTCCGCAAACATTGAATGTGATGAATTCGGTGTATAAAGCGTATTGAAATACAGAAAAAAGGAAAGAGGAAACATGGACAAAGAGGCAATTTTCAAAAAGCTGAAGTCAAGTATTGCTGAAGAAAAATTGATCATCAATGCCCCGGAAGAATATTTGGCGATATTGGAAGGCCTCGATTTTGATTCCTTCCCTGAAGAATCAAAAATCGGGAAATACGATTTTGTGCAGGTTTTTGCCAGCTCACAGGCAGAAATGGAAACACTGATGCAACAGGTGGCAAAAGCCGGCAAATACGATTGCCTGTTTTGGGCATGCTATCCAAAAAGCAGTGGCAAGGAGAAATACGACCTCAAACGTGAAACGGTTTGGACCGCAATTCATCTGGCTGGTTTGCGCCCGGTTTCACAAATTGCTATCGACGAAAAATGGAGCGCATTACGGGGTCGAGATCTGGAATTGGTTGGTAAATGATTTGGATATTCTACAACTCACAGTATTCCCCGTCGTGATTCAGGTTTTTGCAGGGATATCGCCACAATCCTTCTTCCATCAATCCGTCGACCACCTCAGGGCCCCAGCTTCCGGCCGGATAACCATAAATCGGTATATCAGGGTTATTTTGCCATGCATCCAAAATCGGCTGCACGTATTGCCAGGCTTTTTCGACTGAATCGCCCCGGGCGAAGAGTGTTGCATCGCCCTGCATACAGTCGAGAAGAAGACGTCCATAAGCCGATGGAAGATAAATGTCTGATAATTCGCTGTAATGAAAATCCATATTTACAGTCTGAACCCGGAATCCGGCTCCGGGAACTTTCATCCCGATTTTCAGAAGAATTCCCTCATCGGGCTGTATCCGCAAAACCAGCTGATTATTTACAGGTTCATTGTTGTCCTGATTTCCGAACAAATGATGGGGAGTGTTTTTAAAATGAATGACCACCTCGGTGACACGAGCCGGTAGTTTTTTTCCGGTGCGGATATAAAATGGAACACCTGCCCAGCGAAAATTGTCGATGTAGAACTTCATGGCCAAAAAAGTTTCAGTCCTTGATTGGGGATCAACACCGGGTTCTTCCCGATATCCTTTTACTACATCTTTCCCAATTTTTGACTGGGTATACTGTCCCCGAATCACGTGTTTTGCAACCTCTTCTTTCTGAAGTTGTCTCAAAGATTGAAACACCTTTAAAATTTCGTTGCGAATTGCATCGGCTTCGATGACCACCGGCGGTTCCATAGCTACCATTCCGACCAGTTGCATTAAATGGTTTTGAACCATATCGCGCAAGGCGCCTGAATGGTCATAATAACCGCCACGATCTTCCACTCCGAGTGTCTCAGCAGAAATGATTTCGATGTGGTGAATGAAATTGTGATTCCAGATGGGTTCAAAAATTCCGTTCGAGAAACGGGTAACCAGCATATTCTGAACAGTTTCCTTGCCGAGATAATGGTCGATCCGGTATATCTGATCTTCTTTAAAATAGTTGAGCAGATTCCTGTTGAGCTCTTTTGCACTATTCAAATCAGTTCCAAAAGGCTTTTCAATTATTAAGCGTTTAAAACCATTGGATGAATCGTTTAAGCCGACTTCAGCCAGGTTTTTTGGAATGATCTGGTAAAGGTTTGGAGGTGTCGAAAGATAAAAAATATAGTTTTCAGTTATTGACAATTCCTTTCCAAGTTGCTCCAGTCTTGATTTTAAAACCGGATAGCCTGTCGAATCTGAGGTAGAAATGGGTTGGTAATGTAAATGTTCAAGAAAGGCATCAATGTCATTTCGGAATTGAGGTTCCTTTGGCAGGAATTCGGTCATTTTTTCCCGGAAGTTCAAATCCGAAAGTTCAGTTCGGGAAACACCAAGCACTGCAAAGTCTTCCGGAAGAAGGTCCTGTGTGTGCAATTCGTATAGAGCCGGGATCAGTTTTCGTTTGGTCAGATCGCCCGAAGCGCCAAAAATGACCAGGATATGCGGGTCAGACTTTTTCATTAATTCCTCATTTTTATCAATTAACGTTTCAATTCTGTTTTTGATCAATAATTCCAGATAAAAATTGATTTTAAGGATTTCTTCATGAATCAGCCTCTCTTTTCAGATCATTGGATTTTGGGCCACCCAAACTAAACTGTGGTTACTGAAAGTTTGAAACTGAAGATAATAGGTATTTTCATGACGTTCATTTATAAATTTTGCCTTGAATTGATCATCCAGTTCAGGATTAAAGGGAGAAATGCGAATTTGTTTTCTGAAATCCACTCCTTCGTCGGGAACCAGTTTGAAAATGGCTTCTTTGGCGCACCAATAAAGACATTGCAAAACCGGATTCCTGTTCACAGCAATCAATTCCGTTTCCGACAGGTATTTCTGTTCAACCTGCGTGTAATTTCGCGAAAGTTCTTCCATATCGATTCCGACTGGAAGTTGTTCATGAACGAAAACTGCGATGAAATACCTTGAATGGCTAATCGAAAGGTGTTTGTAATGCTTGTGATTCAATATCGGTTTGCCTGAACTGGCGTAGGAAATTGCAAAATCCACACCGATTAATTGCTTCAGCAAGAGCCGGGTGGCCAGCCATTCGGTCTGTCGCTTCCCGAACGAGTATTTCCGGAAATCCTCATCGGCAAGTTCTTCAGGCGAAAAATATGGAATCAGGTCGGCAGGATTTTCGGTAATCTGCCAAATTCCAATCAATCCTCCGTTTACTTTTATGGTTTTAAATAGTGACATTTATTTTTTCCACTCAGTGGTTTCAATTAGCCGGATGACATCCGGGGTCAGAAAATCGATCACCGGACGAAGGGAATCGATATTGGGAACTTCTCTGAAATATAATGCCCCGCGTAAAAAGTTGCTGGTGCTGTCGGTCAGGTAAAACTGAAGTGGCGATGCTGCATTTCCTTCAATGAAATAAATGGTACCGTATACTTTTTTTGCCGGATTAACAAAGATCCGTTCGTTGATGGCATCTGCCTTGATTGAATGATTGTAAGCCAGCCAATGTGAATCTTCCAATAATCCAGCAAGGTTTTTGTCGACCTTTTTATAACTGATATGAAGTTCCGCTTTGTGCTTGGTTACCAGTAGATTTATCCAGTACGGTTCTGCCAGGCGGTCGTTATCGGGAACAATCCTGCCATAAACAGGCACCTCAAAACTATATGGCAAGCCTGTTGAATCGAGCCGGTGATAGGACTTCTCCTGAAAGTCGATCCTGAAATAGCCATGAGGTTTTGGAGTATACTCTTGTTTGCACGAAAGACTGAAGATGAGAAGAATGACAGGAAAAGCGAAGAGATATTTTTGCATCATTGAAAAGGATCCAGTCAGGTTATGATTTCAACTTTGATTTGTTTGATGCGTCGGTTGTCGACCGCTTCAATGGTAAAAACGTAATTCTTGTACTTTATAGTATCGTTTTGAACCGGAATTTCACCTTTCAGCTCCAGGATCAGGCCAGCTAAGGTATCAGCTTCACCCTTAGCGCCATCAAAAACCGTTTCTTCGAGACCGGTCACCCGACAAAAATCGTCGAGCATGGTTTTTCCATCGAACAGATATTTGTTTTCACTGATTTTGGTAAAAAAGTTTTCGACTTCATCAAATTCGTCGGTGATTTCGCCAACAATTTCTTCGAGGACATCTTCAAGGGTGACTATTCCTGATGATCCTCCATATTCGTCAACCACAATGGCCATGTGGACTTTGTTTTTCTGAAAATCTTCGAGCAGATTGTCAATCTTTTTGGTCTCAGGCACATAAAATGGCGGTCGGATAATGCTTTGCCAGCGGAAGGAAGCAGCTTTGTGGGCATGTGGCAGCAAATCCTTGATATAGAGTATTCCTTTGATATTGTCAAAACTTCCGGAATAGACTGGAATTCTTGAAAAGCCAGATTCGGAAATCAGGGCCAAAACCTTATTAAAGTCATAGTCGATGTCAGCCGAAATAACATCGACCCTCGAACGCATGATCTCTGCCACGCTTTTGTTTCCGAATTTGACAATTCCTTTGAGTATTTTTTGTTCTTCCTTCAATTCAGATTTGGAAGTAAGTTCAAGTGCCTGAGATAGCTGATCGACCGAGATGTGCTGATTGTAGGCATAAATTTTTGAGTTCAAAAAAGAAGTTGAATAGATTAAAACCTTATTGATTGGTTTCAGCAAATGGATGAGATAGTAAAGTGGCAGGGCTATGAATTTGGCGAATTTTAAGGCGTGGTTCGTCGTATACACTTTCGGAGTAATTTCGCCAAAAAGGAGGATGATGTATGAAATTACGATCACTTGAATGATAAAACCAAGAACTGAATCTTTTGGAAAATCGATCAGTGAGTTCACTGTGAAACTCGAGAGAATGACCATTCCTACATTGGCAAAATTGTTGGCTACCAGGATAGTAGCCAACAATTGCTCCGGAGATTCGAGATTTTTAAGTATGTAATGATTCCTTTTGGCCGATCCGCTGGCAATTTTGTGTTTTTCTTCCGGGCTCAGTGAAAAATATGCAACTTCAGATCCGGAAATCAGTGCCGAACAAGCCAGTAAGACAATGATGCCTACTATACTGGATGCAATTCCTGAAGTAAATGGATGAACCTGGATATTCCAGAAAATAGTGCTTAATACAGGCAATGGATCGGTTTCCAATGATTGAAAATTTAGTTTAGAATGGTAAATCGTCTTCTTCGGGTTGGCTGAAATCAGGTTCGCTAACTACTTGCTGGACTTCGGCATGAATAGGTTGTCCGGGTATTTCAGCTTGTCCTTCACGTTTACCCAGCAATTGCATTGTATCAGCGTAAATTTCGGTGGTGTACCGTTTTACACCGTCCTTGTCGTCCCAGGCACGCGTCCGGATGCGTCCTTCAATGTAGAGCTGACTGCCTTTTTTAACGTACTTTTCAGCCACTTCGGCCAGTCCGCGCCAGGCCACAATGTTGTGCCATTCAGTGGTGCTCACTTTTTCGCCTGTTTTCGCGGTGTAAGTTTCAGTAGTTGCCAACGAAAAATTTGCAACTGCAACACCTTTGTCGAGATGTCTGGTTTCCGGGTCGCGTCCTGCGTGCCCTACCAAAATTACTTTGTTTACTGACATATCTTTAAATTTTATGTGTTAGTATAGTAATAAATTTACAACAAAAAACTTATCATTTTTTGTTTTTTGCTCCAAAAAATAATGAAACAACCATAATTTATCACGAACCTGGTCTATTACGCAATGGAAAATACACTTTCAAGGTTTTCAGATAAATAGGCATCCAGTAATTTTGGTAAAGCAAAGTTAAAAATATCTTCCTTATATACCCGAATAAACTCTGCCGGTTGAGGAATAATCCTGGTAAGACGAATCCGGATAAAACGGTAATGAATTCGCTGGTGGCTCAGGATGTGGATTTTCCAGTTACTTACATTTTCAATTTCTGAAAACGATGGCATGAAGTTTTCCTGAAACTCCGTCTTTCTCAAGATTGATCCGATTTCGGTTTTTTCGTTGGTTTCGATCAATGGAAATTCAAACAGGTTCTTCCATATCCCGTCTTCGACTCGTTTCCGCAACCAGGTAAAACTTTCTCCTGTCAAGATCAGATAATTGAAATACCGGTCACGCTGTTTGGTCTTTTTCTTTTTCGTCGGGAACTCATTGATCTTTTGATGTGAATATGCAAAACAGCGCATATTAACCGGGCAATCTTCACATTTTGGATTTGCTGGAGTACACTGCAGAGCGCCAAATTCCATCAATGCCTGATTGTGCATGCCTGGTTCAGTCCCTTTAATCAGGTTTTCGGCAAGTTCCTGAAATACTTTTCTCCCTTCATTCGAATCGCATGGCACCGAAATGCCGAAGTAACGCGAAAGGACCCGGTAAACATTTCCGTCGAGCGCAGGATAGCTCAATCCAAATGAAATTGAGGCAATTGCAGCTGCAGTATAATCGCCAATACCTTTTAATTTACGAATGGAAAAGTATTCTTCAGGAAATTCCCCATTGTAAGTTTCCAAGACGTGTTTGGCTGTAAAATGGAGGTTGCGTGCCCGTGAATAATAGCCCAAACCTTGCCAAAGTTTCAAAACCTGGTCTTCGGAGGCAGTTGCAAGGTCTTCGATCTCAGGAAATTCTTCCACGAAACGATAATAGTATGCCAGCCCCTGACGAATTCGCGTTTGCTGAAGGATAATTTCTGAAAGCCAGATGTAATATGGATTTCGGGTGTTTCTCCAGGGTAAATCGCGCTTAAATAATGAATACCAGAGGTGTATTTGAGAGTTGAAAAAGTCCATGATTTACCTAACTACTTTAAAATCTTTAAAAATTGTAAAAATAATCGGATTTTATAGTTTCTACTTTTTAAATAATTTTTATTTTTGCACACCAAATTGTGTCAGTAATATAAATTGTTGAAAATTAAATATTTTTAGAGATGACAAAAGCAGATATTGTAAACGAAGTAAGCAAGAACACTGGTATTGAAAAAGTAACAGTACAGAAAGCAGTTGAAGCTTTCATGGAAACAGTGAAGGACTCCTTAACTGAAGGTAGAAATGTATACCTCCGTGGTTTCGGAAGTTTTATCGTAAAAAGAAGAGCTGAAAAGACAGCCCGTAATATTTCGAGAAATACTACGATTATTATCCCTGAACATTTCATTCCTTCTTTTAAGCCAGCAAAAACTTTTGTGGCTCAAGTTAAAGACCAAGTTAAATAAATTATTATGCCAAGCGGAAAAAAGAGAAAAAGACACAAGATGGCTACGCACAAGCGTAAGAAGAGACTAAGAAAAAACAGACATAAAAAGAAGAAATAGTCTTTGCTTTATCAAGCAATAGCTTATAAAGACCTTATTATGATTAAACCTAAAGTGCTTGTGTGCTTTAGGTTTAATCTGTTTTTAAGTCTGTAGTTTAAATTTGATTAAAACAGAAAATGTAGTGAGTAGCGATTTAATTGTAGATGTCTCTCCTTCGGAAGTGGTAATTGCTTTATTGGAAGATAAACGGTTAGTCGAACTTAACAGGGAAATGACAGGGGCCAAGTTTGCTGTCGGAGATATTTATCTTGGACGAGTGAAAAAGATAATGCCCAGTTTGAACGCTGCATTCATTGATGTTGGATACGAAAAAGATGCTTTTCTGCATTACCTCGATATGGGTCCCCAATTTTCGACACTGAATAAGTTTGTGAAAATTGCCACATCGAAAAACAACAGAATTACCTCCATTTCCAGAATTCAGTCAGAACCTGACATCGATAAGGAGGGAAAAATCTCAGATATTCTTAAAGTTGGTCAGAACCTTCTGGTTCAGGTGGCTAAAGAGCCGATCTCAACCAAAGGTCCCCGTTTGACCTCTGAGTTGTCGGTGGCCGGACGAAACATGGTATTAATGCCCTTTAGTGAAAAAGTTAGCATTTCACAAAAAATTGAATCAGCAGAAGAAAAGAACAGACTCAAAAAGCTGATTCAGAGCATAAAGCCAAAAAGGTTTGGAGTCATTGTCCGCACAGCGGCCGAAGGAAAACGAGTGGCAGAACTGGATCAGGAACTAAAACGACTGGTCGGTAAATTCGATACCATATTTCAGAAATTAGGAAGAGTAAATGCGCCGGCATTAGTTGTTGGAGAACTGGGTAGGACAACCGCCCTTCTTCGCGATATTTATCATCCTGATTTCAACAGCATCATTGTGAACGATGCTACTGTCTGTGAAGAAATTTCCGAATATATTGGTTCGATTGCTCCCGAAAAGAAAAAAATTGTGAAGCTCTACAAGGGCAATCAAACAATTTTTGAATATTACGGGATTGATAAACAGCTTAAAGCAACATTTGGGAAAACCGTATCCTTCAAGAATGGAGCATACCTGATCGTTGAACACACCGAAGCATTTCATGTAATTGATGTGAACAGCGGAAACCGGTCGAAAGCCGGAATTGATCAGGAAACCAATGCCCTTGAAGTTAATTTGGCTGCTGCCGAAGAAATTGCCCGTCAACTGAGGTTGAGAGATATGGGTGGCATAATAGTAGTCGATTTTATCGACATGCATTTGGCCGAAAACCGCCATAAAGTGTATGAGCGGATGAAGGAATCAATGGCTGTTGACCGCACCAAGCACAACATTTTGCCATTGAGCAAGTTCTGTCTTTTGCAGATTACCCGTCAGCGTGTCCGTCCCGAGGAACATGTTGAAACTGCAGAAGTTTGCCCCGTGTGTAAAGGCACCGGTGCTGTTACCCCGACCATTTTGTTGGTCGATGAATTGGAAGGAAAGATCAATTTCATCTTTAAAGAGATGAACAAGTCGAAAGTGTCGATTAAAGCACACCCTTATCTGGCTGCCTATCTGAACAAAGGATTATGGTCTATTGCACGAAAATGGTCCTTCAAATTCATGAAGAGTATTCAGGTTCAGGAGATGAGTTCCTATTCGCTCACCGAATACCATTTCTTCGACGAAAATCAGGAAGAGATCGTTTTCTGATCTCCATAAAGAATCCCGGTACGAACTGCCGGGATTTTTTATGTCTGGAAAATTATCATCGGTCACAATCGCATTTCAATGAATTGATTCAGCAATAGATAAATTCAATTGTGTATTTTTGATTTTCTTAATCAGTCAAAGTTCGCTCCATGAAGAGATTTTTTCTTTTTGTTTGTTTGATTTTAGTTATCGGAACCCATTTATTTGCTCAGATTCTTGAGCCGGTCAAATGGAACTTTACGTCGAAACAGGATGGCCAGGATGCAACGCTTATTTTTAATGCCGAAATTGAAGAAGGTTGGCATTTGTATGATACCCGACTTCCTGAAGGAGGCCCGGTTAAAACTTCTATCCATTATTCCGACTCCTCTTTATTCGATTTGGTCGGTGAATTGAACAAGGATCCCCAACCAACAGAAGTTTTCGATAAAAACTTCAACCTTACCCTACGATATTTCACAAAGCAGGTTGTTTTCACTCAAAAAATACGTCTGAAAAAATCAGAAAAGTATGAAATCAAAGGTTTTGTTGAATTTATGTCGTGCAACGATGAAACCTGCACACCTCCGGCTGAAACAGAATTTAACTTTAAAATCAGTTCTGGTCTTGCAAGGCAACAAGCCGAAGTTCAGCCTGTTCTCAAAGGTGATTCGCTTCAGCAAGCCGGATCGGGAAATCTGCTGCGTTTTCTGTTCTTCTCTTTTCTGGCCGGTCTGGCAGCCATTTTAACTCCCTGTGTGTTCCCGATGATTCCGATGACGGTATCATTTTTCATGAACAGCGGCGAATCAAAATTGAGATCTCGCCTGAATGCTGCGTTTTACGGACTTTCCATTATTGGCATTTACACCATAATCGGCACTTTAGTTGCTGTACTGTTTGGCCCCGGAGCTGCCAACTGGCTTAGTACACACTGGTTACCTAATCTGATATTTTTTGCCGTATTCATTCTTTTTGCCTTTTCCTTCTTTGGAATGTTCGAAATCGTTTTACCCAGTTGGCTGGTCAATAAATCAGATCAGCAGGTGGATAAGGGCGGATTGATGGGCTCATTTTTCATGGCGCTGACCCTGGTCCTGGTCTCGTTTTCGTGCACCGGACCTATTGTGGGAGCCATTCTGGTTGAATCTGCAGGTGGTCAGATATTGAAACCTATCATTGGAATGTTTGGATTTTCGATGGCTTTTGCCCTTCCGTTTACACTTTTTGCCTTGTTTCCCGCATGGTTGAATAATTTGCCAAAATCGGGCGGATGGCTGAACTCGGTAAAAGTCGTGCTTGGATTTCTGGAGCTGGCCCTGGGACTGAAATTCCTGAGTATTGCAGATCAGACCTATCACTGGAGGATTCTTGATCGTGAAATTTATCTGGCTATCTGGATCGTAATTTTTGTACTCCTTGGTTTCTATTTACTGGGCAAATTGAAGTTTGTACATGACAGTGAGGTCAAACTTGTTTCTGTACCGCGTTTGATGTTGTCGATTCTGACGTTTTCATTCGTCGTTTATTTGATTCCCGGAATGTTTGGAGCCCCATTAAAAGGCATATCCGGATATCTTCCGCCTCAGACAACTCATGATTTCGATTTGCATCAGATTATCCGGGATGAGGTCAAGCTTGGAATTCCGCATCAAACCGTTTCAGGAATGAGTGGAATGCCGGTCGAAATTTGTGATAAACCGAAATTCGGAGAATTCCTGCATCTGCCACATGGGCTGGAAGGTTATTTTGATTACGAACAGGGGATGGCCTGCGCCAGGAAACAAAACAAACCGGTTTTTATTGATTTTACAGGTCATGGCTGCGTCAATTGCAGGGAGATGGAAGCTAATGTTTGGTCGGATCCACGCGTTCTGGATC
The DNA here is from genome assembly GCA_025355875.1 of Prolixibacteraceae bacterium. Classification (GTDB taxonomy): domain Bacteria; phylum Bacteroidota; class Bacteroidia; order Bacteroidales; family Prolixibacteraceae; genus Aquipluma. The sequence continues at coordinate 12,825 of JANXYV010000047.1, forward strand.
GTTTACGAAACAATTTTGTAGTGATCGCCCTGTACGTGGATGATAAATCTGATTTGCCTGAAAACGAATGGGTCAAATCAACTTATGATGGAAAAGTCAAAACAACATTGGGAAGGAAATATGCTGATTTTCAGATTACCCGATATGGGGTAAATGCTCAGCCTTACTATGTTTTGCTTGATAGAAAGGAGCAGCTACTTGTTCAACCTAAAGCGTACGATTTAAACGCCGACAATTTTGTTGAATTTTTGGATACGGCTTTGGCTGAATTTCAGAAAAGAAAGTAGAAGTTGTTTATATTTGCGATTCAATGTCGTTTAGTTAGTATTTAGTCATAATCGTTTGTAATTCATGGAGTAAGGCTTCTTTGGCTTTTTAATCCTTGGATTACTCCTTCCTGGTCTGATTATTTCTCTTGTTTTTTCAACCAGTTGATCAAAGGCTTCCAATGCCGCTTTATATTCTTTTCTGAAGAACGCTGGCACCAGCATATCCATCGTTGTTGCCAGAGCATTGGTTCGGTTGATCTTCTGGTCATATTTTCGGTTCTGGTCTGCCTTGTATTCTTTAATAACCTTTTCTTCAATGGGATGTGCATAAGCTGCACAGAGGGTCATCAAGAATACTTTTGCATGGAAATCTTGTTTAACGGCTTTGGCCGTTTTGCCTGAAAAATCTTCCAGCTCGATTCGGCTTTTCAATAATTTGTAAGCTTCCTCTTCGTTCCAACGGTAATGGTAAAGTTGTTCAAATTCTTGGTAAAGGTACGTCTTGGTATCAGTCAGGGATGAGCAAAGCACCTCTTTTTCACCATTTTCCAATTCGACTTTTATCAACCTACAGGTTATCTCAGTATCAAGCATATGGGGGAAATCCTTGAGCTTGGCTCTGTCTTTCTTTGGTAAAGTAAAGGTGACAATCCGTTCTTTTTCATCGCTTTCGGTAAAGTCTTTCACCTTTAGCCACCAGTCTTCTTTCAGACGGACACAAAACTCGATGCCCTTTGCTTTCATCAAAAATAGCAGCCAGAAACTGGGATATCCCCGGTCGAGCAGCAACAAATCCCCTGGCTTGACCTGATCTAAGTGTTGCATCAGCAAATCCCGCTCGCTTGATGCGTAAGGTGCTATTTGTGAATCGAGAGTGATCAGGTTTAAAACATCGTACAACAACGAACCCATAGCCAGAGAACGAGCACTGTCAGCCTTTGGACCAAACTTGTGAACACCAAACTCTTCTGCAACAGTGGGATGATTGGGTAAAACAAGGCGGGTTCCATCAACGGCAAGTAATCGCATGTTGTGCCACACATAGTATTCTGCCCCATTGTAAAAGGAGTTGACGGCAACCTCGTTCAGTCGATTAAAAGCCCATGGGTTTAATTTTGCCCTTGCCTGAGTGAAGGCGCCTTTGGTCACCGCCCTGATGTTGAAGTCGCTTTGGGTCACTTCTTTGTAAAAGCGATCCAACTCACGCTGTATCGAACTCTTGAACTTAAGCACAAGAAAGATTATCGTTTTGATCGGTAATTTTCGGCTACGGGTGAATACCCTGTCACTGCCGTCTTTTGAACGGCTGATAAATTGTTGATTCCCAATTTCATAGTCGATATTTTTCGTTAATTCTTCCCGATAATCTGTTTTAGGGTTGATACTTGGGTTGCCCCCTATATACCCTTACAAGATAATCACCATTGAGCAAATTACAAACTTTTCAAAGAACTATTTTCTGCAAAATATCAATAAAATCAAGCCTTTCAGAAGTTTTCTTAACTAAACGACATTGAATTATATTCATATACCTTGCTTATGCCTTGTGGATTCTGAGAGTTGGGAAGGAAAGTATCACCAAAAAAAAGTAAACCCCCTAAAAAGGGAGCTTACCAATTGAGAACTGTAGCCACAAGAGCTGAATAGAGACCAACGGAACCGCACCACCTAAATAAGAAAAGTGAATGCGAACCTT
>JANXYV010000051.1 GCA_025355875.1 Prolixibacteraceae bacterium
GTTGCCCCCCAGCAGAGCCCTTCTCCGCTTGACCAGACTAACCAAAGATAAAACAGGAACAACAAAAAAGTAAATTGAGTTATTAACAACCAAGTTGTCAGTTCTATCTTTTTTGTCACCTATATTTATGAAATGACACCACCTGGACTTGAAACTTGAAACTTGGAACTATTTTAATAAAATAACAACCACTAAAATAACAATATCATGGGCAGACCAGTCACGTTATTTACCGGCCAATGGGCCGATCTTACCTTTGAAACCATTTGCGAAAAAGCGCTTGAGTTTGGCTACGATGGCCTCGAACTTTGCACCTGGGGCGACCATATGGAAATAGACAAAGCCGATCAGGCCTATTGCGATGCACGCAAAGAAACGCTTGCCAAATACGACCTTCAGCTTTTTGCCATTTCAACCCATTTGGTTGGACAGTGTGTTTGTGATTTAATCGACGAACGCCACAAAGGCATCCTTCCCGACTACATCTGGGGCGATGGCGATCCGGAAGGAGTTCGCCAACGTGCAGCAGCTGAAATCATTAAAACCGGAGAAGTTGCCAAAATGCTGGGACTCGACACGGTTATTGGTTTTACCGGAAGCTCAATTTGGCACATGCTGTATTCCTTCCCGGCCGTCAGTCAGGAACTGATCGACAAAGGTTACGCCGATTTCGCCAGACGCTGGATTCCGATTTTGGATGAATACCAGAAAATGGGCGTCAAATTTGCGCTCGAAGTTCACCCGACCGAAATTGCCTTTGACATCGCCACAGCCCGTCGTGCATTGAAAGCACTGAATTATCATCCGGCATTCGGATTTAATTACGACCCAAGCCACCTTGGATATCAAGGTGTTGACTATGTAAAATTCATTTACGAATTTTCCGACCGCATTTTCCATGTTCATATGAAAGATGCTTATTGGAGCGATCATCCGATGGAAATCGGTGTTTTCGGCGGCCATACTGATTTTGGAGACAACCGTCGTTACTGGAACTTCAGGAGTTTGGGCCGTGGAAAAATCGATTTTGAAAACATCATCCGTGCATTGAACGACATCAAATACCAGGGACCACTTTCAGTAGAATGGGAAGACAGCGGCATGAACCGCGAAGCCGGGGCTGTTGAGGCTTGCGATTTTGTTCGTTACAGCGACTTCGATCCTTCGGATGTAGCTTTCGACGATGCTATGCAGAAATAGTTTTAAGTTCCAGATTTCAAATTTCAAGTTGGCTGATCCGATGAACTTTCAGGTCATCGGATCAGTTTTTTATCAAAATATAACATCAGAATTCTAATACTCTAAAAATGACCAATAGAAGAAATTTCCTGAAAACATCGACCACAGCTGCAGTCGGGTTGAGCCTTGCTGCTGCCATGCCATTACCTATGAGCGCCTGTGTAGGTGCCAACGATAAACTTCGTTGCGGAGTAATTGGTGTGAATGGAATGGGATTTGCCGATCTGGCCGCTTTTCTTCGCCAGAAAAACACAGAATGCGTTGCCATTTGCGATGTCGATAGCAATGTACTCAACAAACGCGCCGCTGAAACCGAAAAAGCACAGGGATTTAAACCTCGTTTATATAGCGATTATCGCAAGTTGATCGAAGACAAAGACGTGGATGTAGTAATCATCGGAACTCCCGACCACTGGCATTGTTTGCCCATGGTTGAAGCCTGCCAGGCCGGAAAATATGTTTACTGCGAAAAGCCTCTGGGCAATTCCATCGAGGAAATCAACATCATGGAACGTGCCGCCAACAAATACAATTCGGTGGTTCAGGTGGGAATGTGGCAACGTTCCGATCCGCATTGGATGGCTGCAGTTGACTTTGTCAAATCGGGCAAGCTAGGAAAAATCCGCACGGTTCGTACCTGGGCATACCAGGGATGGATGGAACCTGTTCCGGTAAAACCTGATGGCGAAGCCCCGGCAGGAGTTGATTATGATTTCTGGCTCGGACCTGCTAAAAAACGTCCTTTCAATCCGAATCGTTTCCATTTCAACTTCCGGTGGTTTTATGACTATGCCGGTGGTTTGATGACCGACTGGGGCGTTCATATCATCGACTATGGTCTTTTCGGAATGGGCGATCCTTCTCCAAAGTCAATCATGTCGATGGGTGGAAAATATGCCTATCCTTTTGATGCGGCCGAAACTCCTGATACGCTTCAGGCTTTGTTCGAATTCGATGGTCATACCATGTTGTGGGATCATGGAACAGGAATTGATGCCGGATATTATGGCCGGAATCATGGTGTTGGCTATGTTGGAAACAACGGTACACTTGTGGTGGACCGCGACGGATGGGAAGTTATTCCTGAACGAAAGAAAAATGCCGACCTGATGGAACGGGTACCTTTGCAAAAGGGAACCGGTAAAGGTCTTGATTATCATATGGCCAATTTCATCGATGGGATCAAAAGACATAACCGAAACCTGAACGCCAGCATTACCATTGCTGCAAACACTGCAAGGGTAGCCCATCTGGGAAATATCGCCCTGCGTACCGGCCGTCGTCTCTACTGGGATTCGAAAGCCAGCAAATTCATCAACGACGAAGAAGCCAATAAATTTTTGGTCCCTCAATATCGGGCTCCATGGGTCTTGCCTAAGATTTAACTTTGAAAACGTAACCATGCAAAAAGGTCAGGATCGCAACATCCTGACCTTTTTTATGAAACATTGAATTGGTTCTCCAAATTACCCGTACCATTGCCTGACACGCTTGGTTTTATTCAGGCAGTTGATAGCGATGTTCACATTGTTGACGATCTGGAAGTCGAACATTCCGACGCAAATAAAATCAGCTCCGTTATCGTAGGCCCACTGGAAACCATCCTGTGGCTGGATTGCTCCGGCTGCCAAAACCTTGAATCCCATTACCGGAACGGTAGCTTTGCTCACGAATTCCACTGTTCGTTCAGGGAAAAGGCAGAACATATTATTGTGGAACCGGTTGTGGTCCAGGTATTCTTTTCCGTCAACCTCAAACGGAAACCGGTTTTCACGCGGATGTGCCGACCAATACTGATCGTGGTGCATGGTTTTCATGTAATAATCCGGAATGATTCCCTGATCGGCGCAGGCAATGAGCGATTCCACCGAATGTGCAGCCAACCCTGCCGTATAGCCTTGTTTCCGGATGTGGTCGATCATTTCGTGGATCACTTCAATCCGGTTGTCGCGCACCAGCCAGTCGCACCAGTTTCCCTGTACCTGAATAATATCAGCCCCAAAATCGATGGCTTTATCAATGAATTCATAGTAAAGCTTCTTCTCGGTGGAAGGTCCGACTCCCGATAGTTTGGTATTATCCAAATGAGGATGAACCTGGGAGATAACCTTGATTTTACTTCCGGTCATCTTTTTGTATTTAGCCAGTAAAGGATTGGACGGATAACCAATGTTGATGGTATTAATCCCGGCATTTTCAGCCAGCATCAGTGTTTCGTAAACTTTTTGTTCAGTGTTATACGCCTTGAAAAGAGTATCGGTATAGATTAAATCGCGGGCATGAGACCATCCTCCGATCAGGTTTCCGCCGGCAATCAAACGGCTGACTTCGTGTTTTCCAATTTTACCTTTGGGCAATTCACCTTTCAGTTGATTCAGAGCCAATTGCTTCACCTGAATCGTTGCACCCGACATCACATCAACTCCATAGGTTTTAATGTTGCTTAATGCGCCCCAGCCCATGGCTCCTAATATTGGAAGGGTGGCGAGGTTTTTCAACGCTTCACGACGCGATGAACTGCTTTCTGAATCCGGAATGATCGACTTTTTACGATTTTGCCGGACAGATAGCAACGAATCGATGCCGAATCCCTTTTCAGCAAAAAAGAAAAGAAAGATAAGCACTGATGTTTCAATGAAAAGCCTGTCAACAATGAACAAGTGGCCCTCGGAAGCACTTATCAGCGGGTTGCCAAAAGGTGGATAGGCAAAATAATACAGTGTGAGCAGCAATGCCCCTGCCAGTGAAGCAAACCGACAGAATAGCCCGATGAAAAGTGCCAGCCCGATGAATAACAATCCATACATGTTCAGAATATCGGTTATCTGTAGGATCGAAGGTGAATTTGCTATCGAATGGTAAAAACCAGAAAATAGACCGGAAGTATTCATTAAAAAAGATGATGCCGTCCAGTTCCCCTGCATGATTTTGGACAATCCTTCATAGAGAAAGTGCCATCCAATGGCCACCCGGAGAATGGTAATGATATAGCGAAATCGTGAATTGGATCTATTTGTATTCATATTCTTGGATTTGTCAGGTTATTAGAAATCAGTCTGTTTGTTGGAGATTGGAAATTTTAGAATTTGGTTAAAACTTTAAATTCTTCAGGTATTCGGCACTCGATTTCAGGCACTCGATTCCATCCTTTTCTCCATCTTTTTCGACGATGTAATGACGAATTCCCTGATCCCAGGCTTCGCGGAAGATCGGCCTGAAATCGATGATTCCGGAACCGGGACAGGCAAAGGATTTTTCAGAAGTCGAATCCATGTCCTTCACATGAAGGATTTCGTAACGCCCAGGATATTTCTTCAGGAATTCCAGTGGATCGGCCCCGCCTTTTTTAACCCAATACAGATCCATCTCTGTTTTAACGGTGGCCGGATCGGTATTTTTCATCAGGAGATCGAATGGAAGTCCTTCAGAAGTTGCCTTCTGGAATTCCCAGTTGTGGTTGTGCCAGCAGAATTTAATTCCGCCCTTTTTACTGGCTGCTCCCAGTTTGTTCAGATTTTCGGCGGCAGTTTTAGCTTCGTCAGCAGTGATGTTTTTGGCATCTGTCAGCCATGGCCAATAGCAAACCCAGTATTTTTTACCCGATTCAAGCGCTTTCGCGATTTTTTTGTCGGTGTCCTTGAGCATGTCGCCCATGGACGATCCTCCGGCGAAAGGATTCATGCCCAGATTTTTGCAGACCGATTTAAACTCGGAAAGCGATTTTCCCATGAAATCGCCAAATTCCATTTCCGTGTATCCTTGTTTGGCAAGTTTCTCGAGTGTTCCTTTCCAATCCTCTTTCAGGAAATTCTCTACGATTCCGGAAATGAACCCGATTTTTTCGAGTTTGTCTGCTTTTTTCTCAAAAGCCCATAAAGGGATTCCGGAAGATACTCCGATGGCTGAAACTCCAAGAGTAGTAATAAATTGACGGCGGTTGGTATTCATCGTTTTTAGATTTAAAGCCCCTCTCCAACCTCTCCCCAAAAGGGAGAGGCTTAATCGGCAGAGGTTCTGAGATTTATTGGATAAATGCAGATCTTTTAATGAGCTCTTTAAGCCCACTCTTTCGGAGGGGGTTTGGGGGAGGCTTTTATATTTTAGGCAAGGCCCAGGGTTTTCGGTATTCAGGAACAATGTACTGATTGGCTTTTTCTGAATTGGAGAATTTACCTTTGGCTTCATCCCAAAGTAAAAGATTTTCGCCCGAGCGGACGGCAATGTTGGCACTGTGTGCAGCAACTGCGACCGCACGTCCGATTTCCGGTGTACAAACCGGTTTCTGTCTCGACTTAACGCAATCGATAAAATTTCGGGCATGTTCCTGATGATTTTCTCCACCCTTATTCGATTCTTCTGCTTCGATCTTTGCTTTTTTCTCTTCTTCGTTCCACTGTGGAATCACTTTATATCCGCTACGGTCGACCACTATGGTTCCCAAATCGCCGATAAATTCCATTCCATATGGCTTGTTCCAGGGACCATTCTGGATTCCGGCAGTGTGTTGCCAGGTAATCTGGTAATCGTCCATCTCAAAAATCACCGACATGGTGTCGTAAGTTTCGTGGGCATTTTGTTTGAACGAAAGATTTGCTCCGGAAGCCAGAATCTTCCTGGGAGGTGTGGTCACGTCTTTGGCCCACAGAGCCATGTCGATCAGGTGAACGCCCCAGTCGGTCATCAACCCTCCGCCGTAATTCCAAAACATTCGCCAATCACCGTGAAACCGGGTTGGATTGAAGGTTCGCAAAGGAGCAGGCCCGAGCCACATATCATAATCCACACTGGCCGGAACCGGTGAATCAGGAGCAACCGGCATTCCGACTCCGTAGTTGAAATTTCCCCAGATGTTTACTTTTCTCAGGGTGCCAATGTGCCCTGTTTTGATCATCTGGTTGATTTTATTCCAGTGCGCTCCGCTGCGCTGTTGCTGCCCTACCTGAACCACTCGGTTGTAGCGGTTTGCAGCTTTAACCATCAGGTTGCATTCTTCAATGCTGTTTGCCATCGGCTTTTCAACATAAACATCCAAACCAGCTTCGCAGGCATTTACCATCGGGAGGCAATGCCAGTGATCCGGAGTTCCAATTACGACTGCATGCAAGTCCTTATTTTCAAGGAGTTTCCGGTAATCGCCATACAGTTTGGGCTTTTGATTGTAATCTTTTAGGATTTCCGCAGCTTTTTCATTCAGCACATTCTGGTCGATATCGCAAAGTCCAATGCACTTTACTCCGGGAATGTTGAGATGATTTTTCAGGTCGCCGAACCCCATATTTTTACAGCCAATAAGTGCAATGTTGATTTGGTCGCTGGGGGTGACCATTTTTTGAGCTGCCCGGAGTCCTCCGGGAATACTGCTGGCAATTCCCAGACCGGCGGTAGCAGCCATCGAATTGAGGATAAATGTTCTTCGGTTTGTAGTCATTTTGAGTTAATTAGTTGGTTTGATTTTTTCTTGCTTAAATATACAATCAAATTTCAGATTGTAAGATCAGGAACGCAAAAAATCAAAGGAAACCTCCAAACTGAATCAGATGGCGACTCCTTCCATCGATTTTTCGAGTTCTTCGGCTTGCTGAAGGAATTGAGTGACCGATAATTCTCTGAAATAAATGAGCCCGTGGGTTGCCCTCACGAGCGGCCTTTCGTGCTGATAGAAGAAGTTTTTCCCAAGCAGAAGCTGGATCTGCTTGAGCTGCTCAACCCAAACCCGCTGTGTGAGTTTACTAAATTTGCCATCGAGCTGGTAACTTGGGAATGATGCATTGACCTGACTCAGATAGCAGTCGGTGAACGACGAATCGAGAATAGCCAAAGCATTTAGCGATACTGGTGCAATCACTTCAGTATCTGCCGGGTGGTAACGAAACCAAACATTGCGGTAACCAATGATCCGGAGTTTCGATAAATCTTCCTCCTTCTTCCACTCTCTGACCGCAGCAGCAATGGCCTTCAATACTTTGTAATGTGTATCGGGTCCGCTTCCTTCAGGATCCATAGCAAGACTGATCACGGTTGGCTTATGCTTCCTGAATTCTTCCAGGATAGGAATTATATCCCGCTTTTCGTCGGGCTGTTCAGTAAATAGATCTCCCTGGTAGAAACCAAGCCGGAGGTGGTGAACGTTTTTGACGGGTACGCCAAAATGAGCCCAAACCAATTCCTCTTCCATTTCCCTGATCATTCCTTTCAGTTTCTGAATTTCAGGTGGATTTTTGCTTCCGTCATAACTGTTTTTGAGAATTGAAAGTGTGTCGACGATGTTGGTTACCAGCTCATCGGCATTTTTAACTTCCCAGATTTCAACCATAGCCCTTACCACCCGGTGGCAAACACCGCGGCGTTTTTCGGCTTCATTACGGGCGGCCACACTATCGAGATAATGGTAGATATCCTTGTCCCACTTGTACTTATAACCTTCAGCAAAAAAATCAGGAAATTTGATCATCTCAATTTTGTCATTCCCGATCAGATTTAATGTTTCAGTCAATAAATCAATAATATATTGATTTATCACGGCGGTAAATCCGGAAGTCAAAACGGAAAAATGAAACTCGTTGCTGGCATCACGTAGCTGCCGGTTGGTATGGGGCATGATGCCCAACATGATGTCGTCATGGTGCGGGCCGGTATGGTAAAAAACCTGGTTCGACTCGCGTTCCATTCCTTTGTTGAACTTGGCGGTAATCGAATCAATGACCGTTTGAACAGTATTTTCATTCAGATTTGGAATCAACCTGCAATACCGGTCGTTCATAAGATCTTCTACTGTAATACGATGTCCGAATTTGTTGATTTTCGGGCAAAGGTCAATCACTGCCCGTTCTGTTTTCTGATGGGTCCATTCGCCGGACAGGTAATATTTATCAACACTGTCTGTCAGTTTCACTGCAGCTCCGTTGGTCATGTAAAAACGGCTGTTTGGCAGTTTGTGTAAACAGCTTGCAGGGTATTGGTTCGATGGTTCATTCTCGAGTGCGTCCCGAATCACATCTGCTTTGGCTTCCCCGGCTGCAAAAATAATAGCCAGAATGTCAGGATTATAGGTGATGGTTTCGAGTCCGATGGTGATCACAAGCCGGTTGCGGGAAACTTCAATCCCACCGAGGTCTCCTGCCGCAACCGCCTGCGTTTCAAAATTGGTTGCGGTAAGCCGGGTGGTCGAAAAATGATCGGTTCCGCGGGTATTGAATGCGATGTGACCGTCAGGTCCGATGCTAGTAAGGAATAATCCGATTCCTCCCTTTTCGCGTACTTTTTGTTCATACTCCGAACACCAGTCGTCAATGCTGAAAATAGACTTTTGCTGAAGTTTTTCCATAGCAGACCTGGCTTCGCGGAAACGTAAGGATAAATCGATTTTCAAATCCGGAAATACTTCATGGTAAGTTTTTCCTTCAGATAGCGGGATTCGGTCTGAATTGATCATCAAGGCTTTGTTTGCATCTAGACCAAAGCCATTTAAGTAATAGTTTTCAACATAGTTGTAAAAACTATTATGCTGTTTTGACGAAATCGGATAAAATTCGTCCATCTGAACAAACTGAAGTCCGAGAAGATCAGGCTTTTTTACTCCGGACAAGCCATAAGCATTCAGTAAATCCTGTCCTTTTTTATTGTCCCAGTTTTCCAGGAAGAAATGAGTGTACTTGATGAAATATTCGGAGGTTTTCCCTGTTGGGAAACTGACTACACCAAATGGGTTTTGGGATACCCATTCCAGAAAGCGAAGAGATGCAAGCATTCCCAGCTTTGGAAAATTCTCAACAGTGATATATGGAATGCGTGAATTTATCTGTTCAATTCCTGCCTGATGCAGAAATATCTTTTCGACTTCGCTAAACAAAGTATTTCTCATAGAAAATTGGTTTGAAAGTATGTATTTATTTGGAAAACCATGAAGGAATTTAATAGACTGTGATGCAAATCTAACTATTATCTGCCAGTCATATTACTGAGTGGTTATAAAAATGAAAAGCGGTGGAAGCCCACCGCTTTTCACTAAACAAACAACTAAAATTACCTTACAAACTTTGCTTTTCACCAAAAACCAATCAACTTAAGAAGTTCAAAAAATATTTAGGCAAAGTCGTTGAGGTTACGCTGTGTAGAGCATCATTGTTTCATTTATAGGAATATTTTAACAAATATTATCAAATTGAATAGATAATTGCCTGATTTTCCCGAGTGATTAGAAGATAATTTTGTCTTCTAATTCTGTGCTATACAGAAATTTAGAAACATTGTTGTCCGGTAAAAGGAATAGAACCGAGCTAGCCGATAAAGGCTAACCCGGTATAGTTACCTTTGAAGTTACGAAGCAACAATTGTAACCATGGGTAAAAATATAAATTTTAGCGGACAGCCGGTCTTTAATCAGCTTATAAAGTTCATTGACAAAAGTGAAGTCAGAAAAATAGCGAAGAAACATGGAGCCGAACGTTATGTGAAAAAGTTTTCGACATTCAATCATGTTGTTGTAATCCTTTTCGTTTCGCTCGAAGGCTATCATTCACTATGGAACTGCTTTCTTTGCCAGATTTACCGGCTTGAGCAAAAGAAGTAGTACCCATACATAGAAAGAGGCAGGCAATCAGAGCAAATATCTTTTTGTTTTTCATTTCAGGTTATCTGGTTTCCCCATCTTTCAGGGTTCGGTAGTGAATGGCGATGCGGGCAATCCTTCTTTGTTATAAAGATTGGCTCCTTGAGGATTATCGGCCCAGGCATAGCGAACAGATATCGGATTCGAAATGGATTCGTTCCAAACAATCACTTTATTTCCTTTGATTTCTGCTTTTGCCCAAACAAATTTCCTGTCAGCACCGGCAATGGCAAAATGCTTCAATTCCTTGCCATCGTTGGTGGCCAAACCGCTTCCACAATCAGAGAAAACCAGTTCGATTTTATTTCCTTTCACTTTCATCGATTGGTAGATCGGGCCCGAAGCAACTACCTTTTTATTGCCGTAAGCGAGCTTTTCAGCAGCAAGAGCAAGGCGTTGACCAACTTCTTTTTTCCATAGCGGGTGAATGTCGTTCTTTTCGCCCAGTCCGATGGTAACTGCCATGGCGGTGTTGGGTACCGAAAGTGTTTTCAATTGTTGATTGCGCAAGTTTGCCCAATGTCCTTCCGAAGGTTCGTTCTTTGGTTCCATAAAGTCTGGAAGCTGAACAAAAAGGAATGGAAGATTACCTTGATCCCAGAGTTTTCGCCATTCGCCAATCAAAGCAGAAAGGACTGTTTTGTAATTGCCTGCCCGTTCAGCGTTTGATTCGCCCTGGTACCAAACCATCCCTTTCAGTGTATAATTTATGATGGGAGAAAGCATGGCATTGTACAATCCAAGCGGTTTTCCGGGGAAAAAAGTTGCGGTTGGACCTGGACCGCATTTCGCGCCAATCTGATATTTCCAGCTTCCTTTCAGATTGAAAATCCTGCCACCAACGGTCAACTGGTAAGGTTTTTCATGAATAAAAGCACCGATTGCCGACTGGCTGACTACCCGAACAGTAATGTTGTTTTTGCCAGCTTTCAAAATTCCGGGAGCAAGGATATAGCGGCGTGGCGGGTATTGGTATCCTGTGGTTCCTGCAAACTTTCCGTTTATAAAAACTGAATCGCTGTCCACGATTCGCCCAAGTTCCAGAAGCGCCTGTTTTCCTGCACAACTTTCGGGTAAATCAATATCTTTCCGGAACCAAACCACACCATTTTTGAAATCCATTCCAGTCCCGGCAAAGGCCGAAGGCAGCTGAAAAGTTGGCCAGAGAGTATCATCGTATGACGGATCGAACCATGGACTTTTTTTTCTTCCAAGATCATTTTTAGCAAGTTCGCTAAACCAATTCCTTTGATCGGTATTTTCCGATGCGATCAGATTTTTCAAATAGGTAGAGTCTGAAAGCTGTTTTGCAATCTTATATTGTTCGGGAAATGATTTGAGCGCTTCCTCACCGATCCAACTTTCGGCTGATGAACCACCGGCTGCACACTGAATAATCCCAACCGGAACTTTGTGTTTTTCATAGATTTCACGGGCGAAGGAATAGCCTACTGCAGTATATTTCAGGATATTCTGAGGATTGGCTTCTTCCCATTTCCCACCCTGAATATCTTGCTGTGGTTTATTGTAATTCCAGCGTACCGGAACCTGAAAAAGCCTGATGTTGGAATTTGTACTTTTCTCTATTTCTTTGCCGTATAAAGGCGCAACCCGGCTCATTGGCGTTTCCATGTTCGATTGGCCCGAGCAAAGCCAGACATCGCCAAAGAGAATATTCTTTATCCGGATTTGGTTGTTCCCCGTAATTTCCATTTCGAAAGGGCCTCCAGCCTTTTGCGCCGGAAGGGTAATCAGCCATTTCCCGTTTGCTGAGGCTACAGTTTCGAATGATTTTCCTTTGAAACGGACGCTCACCTTTTCGCCGGCACTAGCCCATCCCCAGATTTTTACCGGGATTTCCCGCTGAAGGATCATTCCATCGCTCACCAGTCTGGGCAATCGAACTTCGCTGAATCCAGTCGATACGACTAAAAATATCAGAATAATTAAAATGCTGTAGCTTTTCAAGTTACGCTTCATTACAGGTTATTTATTGAAAAATGCCTTTTGTTTTTCAATCTTCGGGATGAATCACATTCACAAAAGCATCTGTTATTCCTGACCTTCAATGGTTTTAATTGTTCCATCTTGGTTGTACTCCAGCTCAACCACTTTCAGGCTGCGCAACCATGTTCTTCCTCCTGAAGGGACAGAGTCGTGATAAAGCAAGTACCATTTTCCCCTGAACTCGGCAATTGCATGGTGGGTCGTCCAACCAACCACCGGAGTGAGAATCACGCCCTGATATGTAAAAGGTCCATAAGGATTATCTCCAGTGGCATAGCACAGCAAATGGGTGTCTCCGGTTGAATAAGAAAAATAATACTTGCCCTGGTAACGGTGCATCCATGAAGCTTCAAAGAAACGGTTTATCTGACTGGCTTTCATCGGAGTTCCATCCTGATTCAGGATCGTAACCGGCCGTGGTACTTCAGCAAAACCAAGCATGTCGTCCGACAAACGAACCACCCGTGATGGCAATGCCAATTCATCTCCGGAAGGCAGGTATGCACTTTCCAGCGCTTTGTTGTCTTTGTACCGTTGCAGTTGTCCGCCCCATAAACCACCGAAATACATGTAATGCGTTCCATCAGTATCTTCAAAAATGGCAGGATCGATACTGTAGCTTCCACGGATCGGATCGGGCTTAGGAATGAATGGCCCGGCCGGATTGTCGGCAATAGCCACTCCCAAACGGAATATATCGGTTTTGTCCTTCAAGGGATAATACATGTAGTATTTGCCATTCTTAAAGGCCACATCACAATCCCACAATTGTCGTCCGGCCCAGGCAATATCACTAACTTTAAGCACAACACCATGGTCAGTCAACGGCTCATTTTCGATATCGGAAGTAGAAAAAACATGGTAATCATTCATGTCAAAATGATCGCCGTTGTCGTTCTCCGGAATACCTGATTCTCGGTCATGTGATGGATAGATATACAGTTTCCCTTCGAAAACATGAACAGCCGGATCGGCCATAAAATCATTTTCAACTAAATACTTTGCCTTTTTCATTGCTTAAATTTTGAAGCTCTCTCCAAACCTCTCCAGCCTTCGATAAACTCAGGCATCAGGGGAGGCTTAAAAAAAGCAAATTCTCAAATAGCTCGTTTCATTTTTTAGCTTTGGTTTTTTCTGCCAGTTTAATCATCTCATCCACAACTGGTTTGCGCTGGTTATTGCGGTCGAAAAGCATAGGATAATCTTTTCTGCCACGGATCGGGAAGTTATTCAGCCAGGTTGTGTTATCCGTCAAACCCCAAACGGTTACGCGGTCGACAACATCTTTGTATTTCAGGAATAGTCCAAACATATCCAACATCCGTTTATTCCATTTCTGTTGGATGGAATCTGGTACTCCTTCGCGATATGGATCCATTTCTTTGGAATAATTGAAATTGGTTGAAATATTTGCCCCATCATAAGGACTTGGGAGAACCGATATATCCCACTCAGTAACAAGGATATGCACGCCTGCAGCTTTTAGTTTGTTGAAACTGGTTTCAGTAGCTTCAACTGTAGGCGATTTCATATGCCAGTGTGCCTGCGTACCAACCGCATCGATCCGGCATCCGGCAGCTTTGAGTTCTTTCACCAGTTGGACGATTGCATCGCATTTGGCAGGAGTTTCAACATTGTAATCGTTGTAATACAATTCGGCATCCGGATCGGCCTCATGTGCAAACTGAAAAGCATACTTAATGAAATCCTTACCTAAAATCTGGAAGAATTTACTGTTCCGGTAAGTACCGTTGTCTTCAAAAGCTTCGTTCACAACATCCCAGCCTTTGATGCGTCCTTTGTAGCGACTTACCACTGCAAGGATGTGCTGATGCATGCGTTCTTTCAGAATTTCAGGTGAAACATCTTTTCCATCCGCATCGATGAAGAACCAGCGGCCAATCTGTGAATGCCAAACCAGGCAATGACCGGTTACAACCTGTTTGTTTTTTTCTCCGAACGCCACCAGTTTATCGGCATCATCCCAAAAGTACTTGTTTTCTTCCGGATGGATCGGCTGTGGTTTCATACAGTTTTCAGGAACAATGGCGCTGAATTCCTTAGCGATTAGTTCCGCCTCGACGGGGTTAACTCCCTTGACTTGCTGCATATTAACTGCAGCGCCAAACAGAAATTTACCTTTGGTGGCCTCAGCCAGGGTTTTTTGAGCCATAGTTGGTAAGGATGCCAGAAAAAACAGGGCAGTAATTGCGGTAATAATTTTGATTTTCATTTTTTAAAGATTTAGTTGATAAGTATTTATTTTGCGTTATCACTTCTGCGGGCTTTCAATTCTGTCTCAATTTTTGTTTCCATTTTCTTGTCAATGACATAGAAGAAAAGCAGTCCGACACCAATAAGGAACGGGATTGACGGGTAGATGCTTACAAGCAGTCTTGATCCTTCAGCAACAGAATGAGGTTGAATGATTTCCTGTCCGGCAATCGCGCTTTCCTTGGGAATATAACCGTATAAACTTAAAATCCACGCAACCAAAGCGCCTCCGATGGAAAGCCCTGCCTTAAGGCCAACCATCATGGCTGAAAAAATGATTGCAGTTGCCCTGCGCCTGGTTTTCATTTCAGAATAGTCGGCCACATCGGCAATCATGGCCCAAAGGATAGGAATGGTTATTCCATAGAAAAATCCGTGCAGAATCTGCGAACCAAACATCAGGAAGACATTATCCGGTTTGAAAAGGATAAAAATCAGCACAAACAGGGTAGCAACAAGTAAACCATATTTATAAACATCCCGTTTCCCATATTTGTCGGCCAGCTTTTTCGAAAATGAAATTCCTACAATCATGAAGATAATGCCTCCGGCGTTGAACAAACCAAAACCTGCTGCTACCGGATCAGATCCAAAGAAATTAATGCCCAAATCGGATAATCCAGCAATTACCGGACTGATAAAACTAGCCAGTTCAGCCTTATCGACGTAATTATTAAAATAGTATACATACGAACCACCTTTCATGGCCAGAGTAATGAATACCAAAATCGTTAAGCTGAGCATGATCAACCAGGGTCTGTTCTTCATCAAATCAGACAAGTCATCTTTTATGGATGATTTTTGTTCTACACTGGGAACAATGCGCTCTCTGGTTGTGAAAAATGTGATCAGTAACATGACCGTACCGACTATGGCCATCCAGGTCATTACTGTTTCAATACCGGCTGCCTTGTCGCCGTGACCTGCATAGATAATGATGGGCAGCATAAACACCTGTACAAAGAACTGGGCAAACATAACCGCTACAAAACGATACGACGAAATGCTGTTCCGTTCGCCCATGTCGCCGGTGATTACACCACTCAAAGCTGAATATGGAAGGTTACTTGAAGCATACAACATCAACAAAAGTGAGTAGGTTGCTGCTGCATAAATGAGTTTTCCTTTGTATGCAAAATTTGGTGTTGAAAATGCAAGAAGTGCGACAACACCCAGTGGAATCGCGGTATACAAAATCCATGGCCTGAATTTTCCCCATTTCGAATTGGTACGATCGGCCAAAACTCCGATGATTGGATTAAAAATAAAGGCAGCGGTCAATCCTACAGAAAGCATTATGATTGAAGCATCGGTACTTTTAAGTCCATAAATATCGGTATAGAAATAAGCCAAATAGGTAATTAATGTCTGGAAAACCAGATTGGCAGCCAAATCGCCAAGGCTGTATCCAATTTTCTCAAAAACAGATACTTTCAAGGAAGATGTTTTCATAGGTTGATTTTAAATTTAAGTTGAATTCCAATATTTATCATTATTTATTAAACTGCCTATCTCCTTCAGTCAAGCGAATTGGGGTAACTACTTAATATTTAAACAATTACAACTAGTAAGCAATGGCCTGTTTATTAATACTTTACGACATTTACTTGACCGAAAGGGATAGGCAGTTTTATTAATTCACATTTTCTTCGATTCCATTGGTCCCAGGTAAGATGGTTTCAGTCCGCCGCAATCGATAACAATTCGTTGAAGGACCGGTCCCGGATCGACCATCCAGATTTTCAGGGTATGCTTGCCCGGCTTATTGATCTGATGGGATGAAACTAACTCATTGATGTTGCTACTCACCCAGCCTTCCCACGTTTTCAGCTGATTATCTTTGTTCATGTTCAAAATTACCGGGGCCTCATCGTCCAATGAAACGGCCAGCTTTGTCCCTCCATCGTTGAAATAGTTGAGCGTGGGCGACAGATAAAGGTTCACGTCCACCTTTCCGGCCTGAAATAAAAACACATCATATTCCAGACACGGACAGTTTTTGCCCGGAACCTGCGGTATGGCAGTCACCGGAAAAACTTTCATCCCCGACCTGGTTCTGCCCAAACCCGGAATCACTTCCCATTTGACATCGTTTGCAGGAATATTCCGTGAAAAATGTTCGGCTTCCATAGAAACAAAACCTTCGGTTTCGACAAACCCTTTGAATGTTTTCAGATCTGTCGGATTAGATACAAATAAAGGAACTTTCACTGTAATCTCTTTACCGCCGGATTGCTTAATTTTCAGAATTGTTTCATGTTTCCCTTCAGGAACTATACTCCAGTCGGCTGACATCGTTATCCGCAGTTCTTTTTCTACTTTTCCGGAAGACGGTTCTGCATTTAACCAGGGCTGTCCAGATGAAATCTGAAAATCGAATGGCTGTTTCCCGCGGTTAAAAAGATCAAAGTAGACAGTCCGTTTTGAAACTGCACTCATTTCAGGTAAAAGATCAGGAAACTCACCTTCGGTGGAAAACTTCTCTGAGCCTTCGATGGAAATCCCCATTTCCGCAGTTTCCGGCAAAATGATTTCTTTCAACTCCGGCATAGCATTTTTTTCAGGTTGCTGCCAGTAAGTGTAGCCAATATGTGTTTGTGCCATCATGAGATCCCATTTTCCGTTGGCAAGTTTTGTGTGGAAATAATGGGTGATATCGGCATCTTTCTGAAACAGTTGTCTGGCTTTTTCGGCCCAGTTGCTGGCAGTTGCCCTTCCTTGTGCAGCAGCCTGATGATTTTTTGCTACAGCCAGATACAATTCATTCAGATTGGCACAGGCTGTTATTGGGTGTAAAACCAACTGGTAAAAAGCATCTTTTTGTTGAACCGGTATTTTTTCTTTCAGCATGGTCGCTTCTTTGGCAAGTCGATTATAATCTTCAACTATACGCTCTGCTTCCTGAAAATTGATCAGGCTGTATGTTTCCGGCGAAAGCAATTCGGGTTTCCGGCGGCCATTGTATTTGGTATATAAATCCAGCATCCGGGCAATTTCTGAAGAATGTTCTCCTCCAAATTGCTCAGCAGCCCAGTTTACGGTGTACTCCGGAAGTCTTTCTTTCGGCCACTGTTCAGGATTCCAGGCATAATCGAGGAAAAACGAAATGGGCAGTTCCAAAGGTTTCAGATCGCCCACATTGACCAGCCAGATTCGGTCAACTCCGTGTTCGTATGCCATATTCATTTGCTCCCAAACGGCTGGCAGCGGACAGGTATTCAGCCACTTGTAATTGCGCGGTCCACCCACATAATCGAAATGATAATAAATGCCGTAGCCTCCGGCTCGTTTTGGTTCATTAGGTTTTGGTAATTTGCGGATATTGCCCCAGTTATCATCACACAGCAATAGAGTAACATCGTCGGGCACACGCATTCCCTGGTCGTAATAATCCTGAACTTCTTTATAAAGCGCCCACAATTGAGGTGTTTCAGAAGCCGGCTTGCCGGTCACATTTTCGATGATTTTCCGCTGATCGGCCACAATCCGTTCGAGCAATGCGATGTTCGTTTCGGCAGTCATGGCCATGTCGCCATCACCGCGCATTCCCATCGACACAATACTTTCACGCTTTCCCATTCGCTCAATTCCATCTTTCCAGAATTTCTGAAGAGAATCCTTGTTCGTTTCATAGTTCCAGGCTGCTCCTTTTTTGAGCTTCCACTCGGCATGGGCGCGCATCATAGGTTCGTGGTGGGTGGTACTCATCACAATACCCATTTCGTCGGCTAATTCAGGATTGACGGGATCGTCGGTATTGAAACTGGCCCACCACATGGCTGGCCACAGGTAGTTTCCTTTCAGGCGAAGTATCAGCTCAAATACTTTTTCGTAGAACTCGTGGTTGAACCCACCGTAATTCTTTACCGCCCAGCGGCCCAGCGCAGGTTCTTCGTCGTTCAGGAAAATACCCCGGTATTTTACCTTGGGTTCTCCGGAAATGTAACGATTTGCCCTGACATACAATTCAGAATGCTTTTTTGCCGGAACATCGCTCCAGAAATGCCAGGGTGAAACGCCCATCTGCCGCGACAATTCAAGCATTCCATAGATCGTTCCCCGTTTGTCACTACCTGCAATTACCAGCGCACGTCTAGTTCCCGGGAAAGGTTTTTCGACCACCTGGATGAGCGAAGTTTCCCACTTGTTTTTCAGATCCGAAACATTGATTTTTCCGGAGGAAACCAGTTGGTCGATGATTTTGCTGTGCCCGATAGTTCCGGCAATGATAACAGATTCTGATTCTGGAATTTTGCCAAGCACCAACTCGGGTTTTACTGAAGTAACCTGAAATATATCCTCCTGAAATAGTTTAGCCACCCCTACAACCCCGGGGAAATCTTCAACACTGATCACAATTGGAGTCGCACGACCTTCTGCCACCAATGTTAGTGCTTGTTTTTCATTTGAGAAAGCAATTAAACTGGTTCCGGATTGTTGCTTTTGAGCCAGGCCAAAAGTATTGAAAACAGGAATTAATAAGCACAGCGAAAGAATTTTTTGAGTTGGAAATCTCATTGAAATCAGGTTTTTTAGCTGGTTTATGCCCGAAAAAAATATGGGTACAATTTAGCAAATAGTGGACAATAAAAGGGGGAAAAATTTCAGAGAGTAAAAATCCTTTGCACTTGACCTATTTCTAAATTTTAAAAATAGGTCTCGAATTTGACACCTTTTAGATCAAGAATAACCGTAAATTTTACTGGAGATTAAAAACAAAAAACGCTTGAAATCAAGGATTTCAAGCGTTTTTGTAAATTTTACTTATCATATTGGCTCCCCTAATGGATGGAAGTTGCAACTTTATAACACTGATTATGACCTAATATCCAGCTCGGTCTTGAACCCTAATATTAGTGCAGAAATCAGGATTTGTACCTATCTTAGCTAAATACATAAATTCAAACCGAAAATGGAATCCATCGAATTCATTAACCGATACGAATCATATCTTGACGAAATTTCTCATGGAGAACTCAAGAGAAAAGCTCAATGGGCGAGTATTTCAATGACTGGAAACTCATGCTTCTTTTGTGCGCATAGCTGCGTTATGAATATTTTAACTTAATGGGCGACTTAAACAAGACCCCAAAATATTCATGCCCATTGACTCTCCTTTAACTTCCCCATAGCTTCAGACTAGAACTTGATCCCTTTTACATTTAAAATAAATGATTTGACTTTAGACTTATATGGAAAGTTCAGGTTTTATAGAAATTAGACTTAAAACCCATTGTAAACAGTTCTTTGTGGAAACGATAATCTTGAATATTGGTACGATGAAAAACTCAATCTATTATTTGTTTAATTTGTAAGTAACTTTATCAAAAAAGAACTATGTACAGTGCGGTAATTATTGATGATGAAGAAGATGGAATCAATGTTTTGGCTCAACTTCTGAATGATTTCACCTCGATAAAGGTAAAAGTCATGGATACAGCGACTAATCTTGATGATGGGATTCAAATCATTAAGAATTCCAATCCTGATATTGTTTTTTTAGATATTGACATGCCCGGCAAAAATGGAATGGCAATCTACAATTATTTTAATGAACCCAACTTCAAAATCATTTTTGTCACTGCCTATCAACAATACGCAATAGGTGCATTAAACCATTCGGCATCAGGTTATTTACTTAAACCAGTCAGTTTTGTAGATTTACAGAAATTACTACAAAAGGTCACAAAAGAACTTATACATGAGCAACAACAAAGAGAGTTGGAAGATCGGTTAAATATTTTGAGTACGGCAGAAATGACCGGTAAAAATATTATTCTTGATGTGGAAAATGGATTCATCATGGAGAATACCAAGAACATAGAGTATTGTTACGCCAATCAATCTTATTCTGTTGTGGTTTTGCATACCAAAAAAGAAATTGTTGTCACCAAATCTTTAAAGTCACTCCAGGAATTGTTACCTCAAAACCAATTTTACCGTACCCACAAATCGTATTTGGTAAATGTGTTTTATATCCGTAAATTTTTTAGAGGAAATGAAAGTTATGTGATTCTTAAAAGTGGCATAAAGGTAGCAGTATCAGTTCGGACAAGTGCAATTATTTCGAACGACATCAAAAAAATGCTACTCCAGTGAAAATCGGATATATAAAGTTTATCATCCTACTGATTTGTTTGCCATTGACTATCTTTTCTCAAAGCAAGCCATATCTGGTTTTTACAGAAGATGATGGACTCCCAAGCAACGTGGTAAAAAGTATTACAAAAGACAAAGATGGTATTCTATGGATTGGTACAGAAAATGGGTTGTCGAAATATGACGGACAAAAATTCATTAATATTCAAAAACCTGATGGACTGCCTGGTAGTCGGGTTTGGGCACTTGCTTCCGATCATAAGAACACAATTTATGCAGGATGTTACAGAGATGGACTTGCTGTGATCCAAAATGGCAAAGTTGCAAGAACCCTACATGTTAAATCTAAATTTCCGGATTCAATTCGAAGATTGTATTACAGTGATACTTTTCAAGTCCTATTTGTCGGGACTGATTTTGGAATTTATGTTTTAAAGGATACCACCTTCTTTGACATCCCATATTTAAAGGATTCAACAGTTAAATCAAGCATTACTGCAATAATTGAATATAAAAACCAAATATATTTTACTGCTCCTTCTCCTAATACAAACAACGCATCAGGAGTGTATAAGTTAAGTGTTAACCGGGAAAATCCTTCCTTGTCAAAAGTTGACCGTAGTTTGAATGACAAAAAATTTGGATTTTCCTTAGCCGCCTTAAATGATACATTATTTACCAACAATGGCGAGGAAATATATACATATCCAATTCAGAATTTATCTCAGAGAGAAACCATTATTACTGCAAAAGATCATTTTTTACCATGGGTCTCTAGTGTAATAGGCAACCACGAGATAATTATTGGGGGATTTAATAATGGCACTTACATTGGCGGATTAAGAATGCTGAATACAATTTCAGGGAAACTGGATAAAACGGAATATGGGATCAGTAATCAATCAATCAATGACCTATTAAATGATCCTGAATCAGAAATAACATGGCTTTGTTCTGATGAAGGTCTTATTTCTTTAGTAAATACACCTTTTGAGAGTATAAAATACAAAGACATTAATGGCATTTTAGATATTGAAGAACAAGGTGACTCCCGTTACATTCTATCTAATGATGGACTTTTTATCATCAGGGGTGGAAAAATAATTCAAAAGTTCAGCGTTAAAGAAATAGAAAGTGCCGTAATAAAGAAAAGAGACGATCTTTTTAGTCCTGATACCACCAATTTTCGTCTCCTTATTAATGTTAGAGTGCCATTTTTAATTAATCGCCTTGCCAAGAATAATAACAAACTTTTTGTAGTTACCAATCATGGAAGCTTATCAATTCCTGACTTAAAAACATATTATCCATTTGAAACTGAGAAATGTATTTTTGATGATAAGGGAGGCGCTTATATTGTTCCGGATTACAGCAAACTTCGTTATTTCCCTTCCATACACAAACCTGTTTACAGTTTAATAAAAGGAAGTCAAGGCTATATTTCGGATATTTTGAAGATCATCGGAGTGAATGATTTGTTTATTTTCGCATCTTATTTCAATGGTTTATATGCCATCAAAGACGGTCATGTCTATTACCTGAACGAATCGAATTCTGATCTGAACAACTATCTGACTGGTATTGATGCCGATAGCAACGGTGAAATATGGTGTACTACAATTGAAGGCAATCTGTTTAATATTGGCTTCGAAGACAAATTGTATATTAAACGAAAACTGAACAAACAGAACTCAAGTATCATTGGAAGCTCCTATAAGTGGATAAAATTCAATGAGGATAATTTATATATTGGAACAAATAAAGGTCTAAACATCATTCCACTCACTCAATTGCGAAAGGATAGATCCGATTCGGTTCAATTTTTTAACAAGTCTAATGGGTATGATTTTATTTCGGCTGATTTTCCATTTACTGACAGCAAAGGAAATGTTTATGTGAGGGCTTTGGACATGCTTATCAAAATAAACAACATTACCATTCCCCAAAATACACCCAAACTAATCGTTGAAAACATCATGTTTAACAATTCGCCTGCAAACATCGAAATGCTGGCCGATCAAACCTTGCCTTCATCAACTGAAAGAATTAACATTGATTTTTTACTCGTCAAATACCCGACTTCTAAAAATACAAGCTATCGTTACTGTGTAAATGATGGGATATGGAATGATGGTGGCAAACTAATTTTTGAATCCGTTAAACCCGGAAACTATAAGATAGAACTTGAGGCAAAAGACATTGAAACAGGTAGAATATATACAAAATCGATCCGGTTTCAGATTAGTTTGCCATTACAACAAAGATGGTGGTTCATCACTTTAATGATTTCAATCTTTTTATTAATCGCATGGTTTATTTTTAAACTACGGGTGAACGCTGTTAAAAAACAGCATCATGAGAAGTATCGGTTATTAAGGGAAAATTCGGAATTACAAATTCGGTCGCTTCAGGTACAAATGAATCCTCACTTCATCTTTAATATCCTCAATTCTATTCAGAGCCTTATCATGCAAAGTAAAACCAAAGATGCCTTGCAATACCTTGGATCTCTGGGTAGCATAATCCGCATGAACCTTGAGAATGTATCGGAAGAATACATTCCTATTGAAGATGAAATCCGATTCCTGAAAAAATATATCGAGGTTGAAGAACTCCGATTCAAAAGGAAGTTCCAAATAGAATTGAAAAATGATGTACCAAATATGAACCTACTGGTGCCGCCTATGCTCATACAGCCCATCATCGAGAATGCCATTAAACATGGTGTTAGAGGTATGGATAATGGTTTAGTTATAGCTAGTTTCGGAATTGAAAATGAAAAACTTATTGTTACAGTTGAAGATAATGGAATCGGAAGAGTTGCTTCAAATCAAAATAAAATTCAACAACATTTGAGCAAAGGTCAGGGATTAATTGAAAAGAGGTTGAAATTGCTGAATGAAAAAAACAAAACGACTACAAATTCAATTACCATAACCGATTTGGTAGAAAATGGCCATCCAGCCGGAACAAAAGTTATAATAACCTTAGAGGTCATTTGGGCGACTTAGGTTTCTTGCAGTGCAATATCTTCCCAACTAGACATGTTACGTTTATCCCCAATATCCATACGTTAAAAAAGTGGATTTAACTGAATGAAATGTAACTGTTAAGTTCGTTTCCAAAAGAATTCAAATGTTGTGGAATTCAAAGTTTACTCCTGTTAATCTCACAAATTTGACCTCAAACGAATTATTAACAATATTGTCATGAGAAAAATTCTTTCGACTCAACAAATCACTTCTTCATTCCTGAATAGTAAATCTTATAAATCTCTTCTAATTGGATTAGCATTTTTGGGATTATTTACAACATCTTGTTCATCATTATTTTATCAAAATCGTTCTCTGAACAATAGTGTATTAATTACCTCAAATGTTGAAGATTTTTACATAGAATTTCCATTATTAAATGAAAAAACAAACAAATACAGCGGTTCCTTAACTGCATCATCAGGGAGATTAAATTACCAACTTCCTAAACTAAAAAAACAGTATCAAACAATAGATATAAAGCATCCTAATTATGAAACCAAAAGAGTAAAATTAGACAAAGTTGTTCGTCCAGGAGCATTAGCCATGGATATAGGATTAAGCATATGGACGTTTGGACTTCCTTTAATTATTGATCCTTTCAGAAGCGACTTTTACAAATTAACGAAGAATTCAAAAGAGAAAAACCTGAATTTGGATTTCAATCAGTCATTTATGGAACATGAATATCTCTTAATTCATAAATCCAAGGATCCACTTGTTTATATCAATTATATCCAGAAATACCCGAAATCAAAGATACTTCAACAGGTATATGATAAAAAAGATTCGTTAGAATTATCCATCGCACTATCTCAAAATCAAGAAAAAGCAATTGATGATTTTATTTCGACTCATCCAAGATCAACCTACTTAATAGAAGCACAAAAAATTAAAGATGAATTGGAACAGGCAAGATTGGCCTTTGATCTGGCAAAGACGGCAAATAATGTTAATTCATACGAAGGTTTTTTATTGAAATTTCCAAAATCACTTTTCAACATAGATGCACATGTTAGTTTAATTAATGCTGCCGAGAAAATGGTTTTGTCTTCTAATAATTCAGGTCACATAGTCCAATATATAAACAACTATTTATATAAGTACAAGGATTTTTTGAGGGATGACAGTTTTTCGGATAAAAACAAATATGTAATGTCAGAACTTCAGAAGCAAATAATTAAGGAACATCCAAGGACAGATTATGCAGGGTATAGTGAATTCTGGAAACGTTTTCAGGAGGTTGATAATGAACTTACTCAGAGTTCTGACTTTTCACCTTTTGGAAGGACTTACAAACAGAGCATCTCGAATCTATTATTTGCGTCTTTGAAAGAATGTACTTCTGAAAGTAAATACAACGAATTAAAGCAGAGCATTCTAAATGACTTTCCAGGTTTATATTCCGGGAGCATCCTGATATACGAGATACTCGATAATTCAAATAAAAAAGAAGGTTCAATCACACTTTATAACTCCAATTATCTTCAGTATAGTAGCATACAGAATATCAGCAAAACTAAGGTTAGAAATTCGAATAATAGAATTGCTAAATACTCACTAAGTGACAGTTATAATTACAAAGGCGTAATGTTTGGAAATTTCCAAAACGTCACGTTAGAAAAGTTAAACTTCAAAGAGAATGAATTAGATGCACCTCAAGAAGCATTTTCATCATCTGAAATCATCTACAAAGTTGTTTTTGAGAACCAACATGCCAAAGAGGAGAATTTTTATCAAAATGGCAAATTGGTTGTAACAAACTCTATGAATGAAAATAATACAATAAAATATACCTACGAATTTGATAACGGTAGAAATATCACTTTTGAAAACCTAGATAAGAAAATTAAGGAAACTGACCAATTATTAAAAGAAAAGAAATACCAAGAGGCACTTGACAGTTATAATGAATTATCCAAAAATAACTTTCCAAGCGACATCGAAGCAAATATTAAATTAAGAGATCGGATTACAAAATGTGAAACTGCAAATAATGAACAAGTTCGAATTGCAGAGGAAAAAAAGAAACAAGCAATAGAAAGTTATGTCTTTTCTGTTACTGGAAATTACATTTCTAAGGATTATGAAGGGCCAATCACTTTAAATGGACTATATTTATATATAATACTTAATAAAAAAAATGTTATACTAATGGCAATGGGTCGGAGCTTTTCTGAAGCTTTCTCAGATGCAGCGAATGGTATGAGGTCAGGTCGAATAAAAAGTGGCTCTTATACCTATGATCAAAATTATATTAGCGTTACATGGAGGGATGGTAGCAAAGTGAGATGGCAAGATGGTGGTTTAGGGACTATACGGTGTGGAAATGGTATTACGTTAGAATTAATAGATGAGCAATAAAGAATGAGTTATTTTCTTTTATGAAAACAACATGTTAAATTAACCTATGAAAAATTTATCTCTAATCTGCACTTTATTCCTTTCTTCATTATTTGTACTATATGATGGAGGTGTTGAAGCAACGAATTTAAAAAACAAATTAAATTCAGAGAATAATTCATTGGATGGTAAAATCCATACATTTTGTTGGAATGATGTTTCAATACAATTTATTGATGGAGGAAATGCTACCATGACAAGATATGGGTCAAATGGTTCACTTATAAAACAATTCACAGGGTCATGGAATGAGTATGGATCTCCTACCGATTTGCCCGGCCAAACAATAAAGGCATCATTTAATGGATCTGAGTTTAGTTATACTCTGATATACGATGGATTTGGGAAACCATCAGTTTTGATAGATGGACAAGGAAGAAGGTATGAATTATGTAATGTGAGAGTCAGTCATGGACTAAACAATTCAGTTCATTCAAACAATCCATTGGTGGGTAGTTATTCATTACCAAAGCGAGGGTTAAAGATAACTGTAACCGAAAGGAACGGAAAACTAATTGCAAAGATTACTAGAAATGGGAAACTTATAACGCGGAATACCTCTTGTGGTATTGTCTCAGAGTTTATTGAAACTGAAAGACGCGGAAGTTCAGATGACTATGCTGCTGATTTGTGCCTATATAATCCAGAGTGTGAAAAACCGATACATGAATATTTTATTGAAATTGATAATCTTAACGATTTATTTGATAAAGCTCATTATATGGTATTTGATACATCATTGTGCAAAGAAATTTCAGAAACCAGTTTTAGAGATGTCTTAAAAAAGTTTTAAGAGTTTCAATTATTCTGGAACTAAATGTTTAAGAATCTCCTCAATCCTGGTATTTTCTGAAAAGGTTCGCCTTTTTCCCAAAATCATTGGGCAACTCCATGATAAAGCGTTACATTGCGCTCAATATGAGCGTATTGATAATTCATCCACAGGATCCATCAACAAATTTCCTGAAACCTATTTATGCCACAATCCAAAATAAAACCGTAATAACAGGTGGTATTTCAAAAACCGAATTGAAGGAACTGATTAGAAATCATGACAGGATTATAATGTTAGGACATGGCACTCCCAACGGACTACTTTCAGTTGGTCAGTTTCCAATTGTTAGTTCATATGTTATAGACTCTTCGTTTTCTGAATTACTTTCCACAAAGACAGACAATATTTACATTTGGTGTCATGCGAATTTCTTTGTCAATGAACACCGACTAAAAGGATTTTTTTCAGGCATGTTTATTAGTGAAAGTGACGAAACCTTTTACTGTGACTTGTGGGATGTTGATTTAAAGGTAATTGAAGAATCAAATAAATCATTCGTTTCAGCAGTTGCAAAATATATAGACGAACCTTTACATATATTGTACAAAAATGTAATCAACGAATACGGTGTATTGGAAAAAACGAATCCGATTGCAAAGTATAACATGGAGCGGTTGTATTTTAATGACCAAAAGGTGAATTCATTCAACCTTAGATATGGATGTAGAACATAAAGGTTTATCCAGTTATCAAAAGTCCATGTTTGACTCCCATTTTTTTGACCTTCATTACTGTTCGTGTGGAGACCCCAGATACTTTACTTGTTTCCCGGACTGTCAACCCTCTTTTCAAGGATTTAATCACACTTACACTCAATTCCTTTTTAAGAAAATTCATCTCAGATTCATTTGATCCGGTAGGTCTTCCTAAAACGCCACCTTTTTGGACATAGACCTGACGGCCAACGGTAGTGCGTTCTTTAATATTTTCCAGCTCCATTTCGTAAAGAGAGGACATCACTGAACTAATCATCTTCCAAATCGGATTCTTTTTCCCATTAGGTCGAGATTGAAGACCGATATTTCTAACCACTACATTAACACCTTTTTCTTCTAGCCATTCCAGAGTACGAATTACGTCGCCTGTATTTCTCCCGATTCTTGAAAATTCTTCCAAACAGACAGATTCAACCAAACCGTCTTCAACTAATTTCGTGAGTTCTTTTCCTTTCGGGCGATCCTTAAAACTAACTGAGCCAGAAACCTTATCCATCAGAACAAGATCATATACCTCTTTATCCATTGAAAACCGGTCCCCAGTCTGCTGAATGGTCGAAACGCGATTGTATTTTACTTTCATTTGTATTATTTTAATTCATACAATAAAAGTAATACTTTTTTACTAAAATGCAGCATTTTACGGGGTAAAAGATCAAATTATCTGCACCA
Organism: Prolixibacteraceae bacterium; assembly: GCA_025355875.1. Lineage (GTDB taxonomy): Bacteria > Bacteroidota > Bacteroidia > Bacteroidales > Prolixibacteraceae > Aquipluma. The sequence goes on from JANXYV010000051.1 coordinate 27,886, forward strand.
CTTTTATTCTTGATTATTTGTAAAGCAGCCTGTTAGCTAATTTCGAAATCTTCAATCGTTATCGACTCTTTATAACGCGAAAATTGATTTTACATGTTACATTAGCCCGACTACATTTAAAAATGGACTATGGGAAAGACTGATGATTTATTTAGAAATGCGTTTGAAAAGACCTTATTGGAACATGGCTTTTCACAAACGAACAACATGGAGAATATTTACCAATTGTCATGGAATAATAATCCCGACCAAGTTGTTACAGCACAATTTTTAGTGTCAGAACCTATTGACGAATTAATTCACGGTAGTCACAACGGCAATAAAATACAAGCAATCGGTTACTTCAAATTCAGATTACCCCCTCCGGGGGTTTCAGAACCGGAAATCTTCATTTTCGGTTTCCATAATCTACCAAATGATTGTGTGGAATTTATAATCATTCCAACTAATGAGATGAAAAGGAGACTTCGATCAAGAAATCGGTCTAAAAATGAAGATCAGATAATTGAGTTACAATTTTGGCTTATGAATGACAACACTGTTTTTCAGACAAAGGATTTTTCCGGGGAAGGGGAATGGTGGTTAATCAATGGGCGGATGGCAGAAGATACGGATTTGGACTATTCGGAGTTTCTCAATAATTGGGATGGAATGAAAATGACATGAGTTATCTCCACCAGGAAAATTCCGGGACATGAAGAAATATCAATGGGCGAGTTATCCTCTAATTCCCGGAAATCCATGTCCTCATTGCGCTTTAGTTGCGCGATTAGTGCGCTTACCAGGGCAAAGCATTATAGAAGTCAATGGGCGAACGATTCACCATCTTTATCTAATTGCCCATTAACAATGCTCTCCGGGATGTCATCACCGGTGGATATATCCTCAAGATGATCCCCAAAATTCGGATCCGGATTCCAATACCGAGTTGATAATAAAACAAGTAGTGCAATAAAATCACGCCTATAACCGGAAAATGTAATTTTTTTAGTCTCATCATCAGGTATGTTGTACTCCCGTATGAACTTCTCGAAATTATATTCCGGAAAAAATGACGTATCTGTGTCTCCGTTTAGAAAATCATATAGCCTCCAATAAATCACGGCTGTTCAATTCTATAAAAATTGTTGATAACTATATAAACTGTAATGGGACAGGCTGTTTTCGTACATTTCACCTTTGATGTTTGTGACATTATTTTTTCTCATGATGTTTAAAGCAAAGCTTCGAAGTCTGGCCATGTTGTCTGCATTGACCCTGATTCTCGAAAAATCTTCCTGCATGGAAACATCGCGCACATAATGGTTTGAGTTTTCGATCTTCCAGTGTTTTTGGATGCAGGGGAACGCTTGCCCTGCGGACAACCCACTATTTGACACATAATAAGCTGTTTCGTTGCTTGTTTCGTACAACTTGGTTTTTGTGTTTAGCGTTTGTGTGTTTCTTTCCACCCGGTAAATGGTTTTTATAAACCCCTGCCATTGCTTGTCTTCTATAAAATCACCATCGTTTGCATATGCCATTAGTTTTCTCTTTTCGATCCTCCCATGTTCCAAGTTTTCTTCCTCATGCTGGCCGGTTGGCCGGACGAACCGCACCAAATCTTCGCAGTTGGACAAAAGCCCTTTTTGGTTCTCTTTCAATTGCACGATTAACAGTTTGTCCTTTTCTTCGGCTATTTCAAAAGTTTTTTTTGGCAGTGAAGGGCATCTATCGTGTAATAATAACCCTCCAAACCGGTTTCTTCCAGTAGTTTCTGCACCATGGGTATTTCGTTGGTTTTTTCATCGATGACCTCGTGGGCAAGGATAAGCTTATCTTCTGTGCTGAACATGGATAGTATCTGCGTGGCTCGCCTGTCCTGAAAATGGTCATAACTCCCGCGAAGGACTTTCCCTTCAAGGGCAATAGTCGCTATTGAGCTGGCATTTTTCCTGTCAATAAGCGATTGGGTGTAAGCACGGAAACACGCCTCTAATTCGTCACTGTCAACGCCAATGATGATATTACGAATGGTCGTGTATCCGGGAGGTCTTGTCCAGGTTAACCCAAAATGACCTTTTAATACCTCAAAACGGGTCTTGATAAAACTGCTGATGTCCCGGTACGATTTGGCATTGCTTAAAAATGCCATGATACTGAAAAGAATAATGTGTTCCAATTTGTATCTTTGCCCTTGGGCTCTTCGATGATCTTGAAGGTCTGCGAGGAATGTTGAAATCATAAAACTTTGTTTTTTAGTTCATTACAAAGTTATCAACATTCCTCTGTTTTTAGAACTTCAGAATTCAATTAGAATTGAACAGCCGTGTCCAATAAATAGTGTCATCCTTTTTTCCCATACATATAAATATCTGTGAATTGGGTTTTTGGATAGATTTTGGTGTTAATTTCTAAAATATAGTGTTAAAATACCCGTCTTTCCAGTTCGCCCATTAACCTTAATTTTTCTCCCTGGGGGGATCTGAATGAATTGAACCTGGCGTTTATAATCCACCAAATTCGATTGACTGCCATGTTTACAATTTTGTTGGTGCAGAAATTTTCAGCAAAACCCCTCCGGGGTTCAAATAGGGCTTAATCCCCACCGGTTAATTTTCAGTCATATATTGATCAACATTATAACAATCAAATTCCACTGGTAGTCTATCCTATCCCATATTTTAGTCATTCTGTCCCGTTTAAAACTAAACGAATTCGGAGTTGGACTTTATAAAAAAGGGCACGACATAAAAATCGTGAGCGGATACTAAATGCAAGACAAAAAACGGAAACGGCCAATAAAAATTTTTGGGGATAATCCGATTATTTTTATTCGGTATTGTTGCTGATCTATCCGGTAATAAATACATTTGATGAAATCCAATTTAAACATTATGAAAGTTCACATTACATCTATTCCGGGATATTCTAAAGAGAATATTGAGCAAGTCACTTCATTGTTAAGCGAAGTTAGGGGTGAAATCAGCTATTTCAAATGCGACCCAATAACCCCCGAACAGATGATGCTTATAGACGATAAGTTTGAAGATTTTAATGGAGTTAAAACACTTTCATTTCAGGACTTTTTCAAAATTGCCAATAAATACAGGATAATAAAATCCATTCCGAAGGAAGACATTGTTGTTGTATTATCAACTGTTAAGCATGATCTTAATTGGTTTAGTGGCGGTTCAATCAATAATATATTTGTTGATACGCGAGGCTGGGAATACATTACCGATAGTGATTCCAAATACGGTATAGCCTACCAAATAATAGAAAATATTTTTCAACTGTTGGTTGGGATTGAATATGATAATGCGGTTACTGATCCAAATGTTCATCATACCTCAATCGGATGTATCAATGATATGTGTAAAAGCAAAATGGAGGTAATCTCAAAATTAAGAAGTGCTTATATCTGTGTTTCATGTCAGAAACGGGCAATCAACATGAACGTTGATACAATTATTTTGCTACAAATTATATCAACTATCCAAAAAATCAGGGATGGATTGATGAATTTTGATTTGATTTTAAATAGTTTGAAACCCCTACCTACGGTTGTGGAAGAGAACAGTATAGTTAGAATTGGTGGAAAAGAAATCATGTTACAAGCTGTTCCAAAAACGCTATTCATCTTTTATTTATCAAATATTGATGGTGTCAAGGTTGACTCATTAGAGGATAATCATCACAAGGAAAAACTACTTGCAATTTATAGATCCATCAGAAGAGGAGGGAGAAGAGAAACTGTTGACAGCTTGTGCCTCCCTCAGAATAATGAGGGTTCAACATTCCCAAAAGTAAGAACTGAAACGAATAAATATTTGATAAACGCATTTGATAAGGTCTTATCAGAATTTTATGTAATTAATAATATTCATGGGCCAGCGTATAACTTTTACAAAATACAATTACCTGCTGAATACCTAACTTTTAAACTCAATTTATAACTTTTCGTAACCTTACAAACATAGTTCGGAACTTACTTAAAGTTTAGTAAGGTTATTTATTAATCATAATAATACGACTCTTCGGATCTTCGTTGAAAATTAATTCTAAAAATTTTCAACATGAAAGATTCAAAATTCACACAGCCAAATTCCCAATTTAAAACAGGGAAAAACATTCAGAGAGTTAACCTCAATGATGTAGTTATTTCAGAAGTCACTTACAAGCTGTACGATTATTCCAATCGTGAGACTGAAATCCAAGCTCTGGTAGAGAGTATTGATGAAATTGGTCAATGTGAACCAATTGTTGTATTACAGGTTGGTGACAAGTATCCTTTAGTTGATGGTGTATTACGCCTGATGGCATGTATTCGTTTAAATCTAAACGAAGTTGATGTGATTGTTTCCGATTTTGTTCCAACAAACGATTTTAGTTTGACGGATTTCATCATCCACCACCAAATTCGGAAGGAAAAAACACCAGGTGAAAAGATGAATGAGATCCGGGAAATTCTCCGGATTGACCGGGAAGACAAAAACCCCCTGCGGGACAAAGAAAAGAGGGTAAAACTTGTTTCCGCTTTGATGGGTGGAAAAGGATGGGGTAGAAATAATGTCTTCAACCTCGAAAAGATCATGCGTTGGGAGAAATCTCATGATAACGGTCTAAACCTGTCTCAACAGGTGGTTTCTAATAATATAGCTACTTCAAGAGCTATTGAAGCTACCGAACTTATCGACAACAATAATTTCGATAAGTCCAAGGAGGACGAATCGTGTATTGTTAAGGAGTTCCTGAAGGGGTCTTATGAAAAAGACAGGGCCAGAAACCTTATGATAACATACGAGAACAAAAAGAATGTTCTACCAACGACAATTGACCTTCAACCAATCGTTGCCCGGAACTTCAACATTATCAAAGGTAATATTGAAGTGATTGACCTACCTATCGATCTTCAAATCGATACCATTTTCACCTCACCCCCTTACTACAAGATAGTTAAGTATGGTGATGATCCCAATGAATTGGGATGGGAACAAACCCCGGACGAATATGTGAAAAGGTTATCAGACATCCTGATGAAGTGTTTTGACAAACTGAAAAACTCTGGTTCGATGTTCGTGAACATTGGTGAAACATATGAAGACAGTCAATGTCTTGGTGTCATAGATAGGTTGACTTGTGAACTGATGTCTCGTGGTGTCCGTTTGGTTGATAAGTTAATTTGGAACAAACCCGGAAATAAACCAGTCGGAAACAATGTTAGACGTTTTTCCCCTGGATATGAGGTAATCCTTCATTTCTCGAAAACGAGGGATTACTACTTTGAAAAGTTCAGGGTACAGGGTGATAAACCCCTGAAGGTTTCACATGGATGTAAGGAAAAGGGAAGTAACAAAGTCGGTTTCCACATCCCTAATAAACACCAGTATTTCCGGAATATCATTACTCCGGAGGAATTGACCAATGTTCTGACAGTCCAGATTCAGAAAAACAGAACTCACCATGTTGAAGGTGAACAGATTCACCCCGCTACATTTTCATGGGATCTTCCCTTTTTACCACTCGTAACAACATGTCCTCCAAACGAAGGAACGGTAGTTTTTGACCCATTCATGGGTTCTGGTTCATGTGGTGTTACCGCTCTACAGTTGGGGTTCAAATTCGTTGGGGTTGAACTGTACGATAAGAATATCGTTACCGCCCGAAGAATACTGAGTGAAATTGAAACCGAGCTTGAGGAAAATGAGTTGAGTCCCATTATGGATGAGTGTGGAACAATAAACGATTCTGAAATAAGTATTGCTGCCTGACCCTGGTATCTTGAAAATGGACGTGGCTGATCACCATGTCCATTTTCTTCTCTCTATACTTTAAAACGTACTTTCACTTCAACATGAATGAACATAGTAGATTTTAACCCCTCCGGGGTCATTCTAAGAGATTATTTTAGTTGAAGAGTACAATAGTCCCCTTTTAACGACGGTCTTTTGAATCGATTAAAAATGTTGTAATTAATTGAATGTAGCTTTATTACAAAATATTTGTTTGCATATTTTTTATTGTCATTTATTTTCCTTATATTTTATTAAACAGAGATTCTGAAACCCCCACCGGTGGGTTTCTAATCGACAATCCCAAAGTCTTATTAAGGCTAAAAAAATAAAGTCAAATGACTAATGGAATTGGTATGTCAATAATTAAAGTTGAATTCTATTATTAAAAGGTTTTACACCATGAAAAAAAACAAAAACAGAAAAGGTTTATGGATACCCAAAGAATTACTTGAAAATCCAGAATTAGATTGTACCAATAAAATGTTGCTATCCGAAATACATTCTCTTCATGAATTGGAGAAGGGTTGTTTTGCACCTAACGAATTCTTCTCAGATTTACTTGGAATGACAAAATCCGCAGCATCAAAGAGAATAACGCGATTAAAGAACCTTGGATATATCACTACTAAGAACATATATGAAAAGGGCAATTGTATTGGAAGAGTTATTGTCCCAACGTTCAAGAAATTTAATTCAGAAATACGCCCCGAATCGAATAAAGGTAGTTCTCCAAAGAATCAGGTGGTAGTTCCTGAACAATTGAATGGTAGTTCTCAAACGACATTGGAGGTAGTTCCAGAAATACCGGATGGTAGTTCCATTACGAACACAATTAATACAACTACTAATTCAAAAGAACTAATACAAGTTACTAATACAGATGCTGGCGATGTTTCGGAGCTGTTTTTAACTGATAGCACGAAAATTGAATCTAAAACATCAATTCAGAAAGCGAGATCGGCATACAACGAATGGTTCGATGATTATCCAAATTGGGAAAGCGATCTGCTTTTATTAGGAATTGAGGAGTTTATTAGACGAACAACAAAATATCATTCCAACAGATCGGAAGAAATTGCCATGATAAGATGGTACGCAACTTTATGATTCCAACAGAACGAAGTGATCAGGATTTTAAACGGGCCTGATTTGTTGGAATGGCAAAGACAAAGACTCCAACTAAACTTGAATCTTATCGCGAGTATCCAGGATATAAAGAAAAAAACAAGCTCTCAACTTATGGGGTTTTAATCGATTTTGGGACGCTCAGTTTAAGAATAAACAAATCCATCCAATCAGAGCTGCCAATTCAGCCAGAACGTCTAATGCTATGTTAAAAACAAATATAAATAAATGTAATTCCAACAGAACACCATGATAATATTTGATCAGATACCGCAGAGGAATACAGGTGTTAAAAAAACAATCCCAACCGACGAGGGACGAGGAGTTGAACCATCACTCCCCCAGTTGCGCTCACCCCTCTCTTCCAAAGATTTGAAGTTCTATCCTGGATTTATTCAACATGGCGAAATTCAATCTAAGCACTAAATTGATAATTTCTAAAAGCATAAAAAGAAACAATAACATATAAAAAAGAAACAAAATGGAAAAGTTAATTGAAAAGATAGGGGCAGACCGGTTGGTTATTCACCCTAATCATGTAGATAAAGTCAGTCTGACCTACAAAGAAATATTGGAAGGGTCATTAAAAAGAACGAGTAAGCAACCTGGAAATTTAATCATCGCAGTCCCGATACTTGACTCCCAAATACCTGGTTATTATTGGGTGGTAGAGGGAAGGACGGCTCTGGGATTGATGATTCATAAAGGCTACTTCGAAGTGGAGGCTCTAGTTTATCAGATTACCAATGAATCCCAGATCATGGATCTGATTCGTAATCTGGAAGAACAAAATGGTCAAATTGATGATGAAATATGATAGAATTCTATCGTCATCCTATCAAATGACAGGAAGTTAAAAAACCTACATTTTCTAAAAAGTTGGCCAGAATTTTTTTTTCTGATCTAAGTAAGTGTCTAATATATAGCCATTTCCCCTGGAAATTTTTTAGACGGATCCGTACATATCACATAATAGTCTGATTATCAGTATATAAGGGAAAGTACGAGGGAAGGAAGCCCGGAACCACCTACTCTCCCAGGGGGAATCACCGGATCTGGAGCACAATAGTCAATGGGCGACTACTTCTCTAGTTATCAGCTATTTATTTAGCATTAAATTTACATTTAACCCCTTTCCGATTTGACTTTCTCAAAATTAAGGTTTATATTTTATTAAAACCTAAATTCAAATGTTGAACGAAAAGGAATGTACCCAAATACTAAACGAAGGAGATGAAAAATTCAATCTTGAAGAGGTAAAACTCATCCGTGAATTGCTAACAACACTGGTGACAATTGAATATGACTATTATAAACAAGAATCTAAATAAAGATCAAAATACATGAATGTAATTTGCTATAAACGTGTTAGCACCGACGACCAGGCTGACAAGGGTTTCAGTTTACAGCATCAGGAAAAGATGTTAAGACAATATTGTGAATTTAATGATTACAATATTGTTGGAATGTACACGGAAGATTATTCCGCTAAAACCTTCGATAGGCCAGAGTGGCAAAAGATTCTAACATTCATCAAGAAGAACAAAAAAATGGTTGATGTTGTCTTATGTTTACGTTGGGATAGGTTTTCAAGAAATTTGTATGACGCATTAACAACCATCAAAGAACTTCATAAACTGGGAGTAAAAATCACCACTATTGAACAACCGTTGGATTTAACCAATCCAGACAATAAGGTTTTATTGAGTATGTACCTTACCCTACCTGAAGTAGAAAACGATAAGAATTCCAAAAGAACCAAAGACGGGATGCACAGAGCGAAGGTTGAAGGATGTTATACATCCAAAGCCCCGAAGGGGTATGTCAATTATAGGGATGGTAAAAATGCTACGGTCAGACCAAATAAAGATGCACCGCTAATTAAACAAGCATTTGAGCGAATGTCAACGGGCAGTTACTCCGCAGATGAAGTTCGTCGTTGGCTAAACAAAGAGGGTGTTACAATTTCAAAGCAGATATTTTTAAACACCCTGAGAAATCCAATTTATGCTGGTAAAATTCGCGTTTTTGCTCATGGTAATGAACCGGAACAAACAGTTATTGGATTACATCCGGCAATTGTATCTAATGACGTTTTTCACCGAGCCAATGAAGTTTTGGATGGTCGTAAGCGTAATATGAAGTTCCATGACGATAAATCCGATATATACCCCCTAAAAGGGTTTTTAACCTGTCCGACTCATGGAACATTATTAACTGCTTATGCCTGTAAAAACCACATGGGAAACCTATACCATTATTATATCTGTACAAAATGTAAAGGTGATCAGCGCCATCCGATAAATGATGTACATGAAAGTATTGAAAACATACTATCAACCATTTCAATCTCAGCACAGACGGTCAATTTATATCGGAAGATGTTGGAAAAACTGTTTGATAAGGAAGACTCAATGAGAAAAGATGAAATTACCAAGACTGAAAGGGAGATTGAAAAGATTCGGAATCGTATTACATCACTTCAAGATCAGTTCATGGATAAACAGATTGACCCTCAAGATTATCATTTGATGAAACAACGGGTTGAAAAAGACCAGATAGGACTAAGTTGCAAATTGAAAGACCTGAAAGCCGATAAGTCTCCCTTCAAGGAATACATTAAACACACGGTTCCTTTGTTGGAGAACTTGGTGTCATATTACAGGAAGTCGGATGGGAATACCAAAAAGAAGATATTAAGTTGCATCTTTTCGAAAAAAATCGTTTTGGAGAAATCAAAAGTTGCAACCTACGAATTCACTACACCCATTAAGGTTTTACTCAATGCCAGCAAGGTTTGCAGAGGGACAAAAAAAAGACAAGAGCTCGAAAATGAACTCTTGTCCTGTATGGCTCCTCAGGTAGGACTTGAACCTACGACCTACGGATTAACAGTCCGCCGCTCTAACCAACTGAGCTACTGAGGAATTTATTCAATATTTATACCTTTACCGGAAAACGTTTCCTTTAAAAGCGTTGCAAAAATAGTAGCTTTTCCGAAAAGAAAAAATATTTTTGCAAAAAAATAAATTCATGGATTCATTTAACGGCGCACAAATCAGGAGAAAATCGGTTCTCGGAATCGGAAATGCCCTCATTGATGTATTAATTACCATTACCGATGATTCGGTATTGCAAAAATTTGGCCTGCCAAAGGGGAGCATGACCTTGGTTGACGCAATTCTTTCCGCAGAGATTAAAAAAGAAACAAAAAACAGTGCCCGAAACATTCAAACCGGTGGTTCAGCTGCAAACACTATCCACGGAATTGCTAAGCTAGGCGGTCAGTGCGGATACATTGGCAAAATTTCGGACGATGAATTTGGAAATTTTTACCTCGAGGATTTTAAAAAGAATCAGATTAACACTCATTTCTATTTCAGCGAAACCGGTACCGGTCATGCAACCGGACTGATCAGTCCTGATTCGGAACGTACATTTGGTACTTATTTGGGTGCTGCCATGGAGCTGACTGCCGAAGAAATGAGTCATGAAATCTTTCAGAACTATGGCATTCTGCACATCGAAGGTTACCTGGTTCAAAACCATGCCCTGATAGAAACAGCCATGCGGATCGCCAAAGAAAACGGACTCCTGGTTTCGATCGATATGGCCAGCTTCAATATCGTAGCGGCCAACCTTGATTTTCTGCACGACATGATCCGGAAATATGTGGACATTGTTTTTGCCAACGAAGATGAAGCTCAGGCACTAACAGGAAAAACTCCTGAAGAAGCTCTGACGGAAATTGCCGGAATGTGCAAAATAGCAGTTGTAAAACTTGGAGCAAATGGTTCATTGATTCAGTCTGGTGAGCGGGTAATCCGGATAGATGCCATTTCCGCCAAAAGCATTGATACCACAGGTGCTGGTGATATTTATGCTTCAGGATTTTTGTATGCTCTCTCAGAAAACCTCGACCTCGAAGTGGCCGGAAAGATTGGTTCGCTTCTCGCCGGAAACGTGGTGGAAGTCGTTGGAGCCAAAATCCCTGAGGAAACCTGGAAAAGGTTGTATCCAGTTATTGAGAACCTGAAAAAATAAAGGTTTCCGGGTAGAATCTTAATTTTTCAGATCCTGAAATGCATTTGAGGATACCCTTCGGCGATTTCAGGTATAAAAATATATTTTTGTACACACTAAAAATCAGCAAATACAATACAGATGAAACGACTGAAGATCAAAGAACTCCTTGATGGAGCGTTAATTGGGCAACAGGTAGTTGTCAAAGGTTGGGTACGGACTAAAAGGGGCAGTAAAAACGTAAATTTCATTGCTCTGAACGACGGATCGACTATTCATAACCTTCAGGTGGTTGCTGATGTTGAAAAATTCGGAGAGGAATTGCTCAAAGACATCAATACCAGTGCGGCTCTTGGAATCACCGGTGAATTGGTAGCTTCACAGGGAAGCGGACAAATCGTTGAGCTGAATGCCACTGAAATTGTAATCTATGGAAAAGCTGATCCGGAGAAATACCCGATTCAGCCCAAAAAGCACAGCCTTGAATTCCTGCGCGAAAATGCCCATTTGCGCTTTCGCTCGGCAACATTCAGCGCGGTATTCCGCATTCGCCATGCCATGGCTTTTGCCATCCACAGTTATTTCAACAGCAAAGGTTTTGTTTACCTGCATACGCCAATCGTCACCGGATCGGATGCCGAAGGCGCCGGACAAATGTTCCGCGTAACCACACTTGATGCCAAAAATCCTCCATTATTGGAAGACGGATCGATCGATTATTCGCAGGATTTCTTTGGAAAACCCACCAACCTGACCGTTTCCGGACAATTGGAAGGGGAATTGGGAGCAACCGCGCTTGGTGAAATTTATACTTTCGGACCCACTTTTCGCGCCGAAAATTCGAATACCGCCCGTCACCTGGCTGAATTCTGGATGATTGAACCGGAAATGGCATTTTACGAACTTCAGGATAACATGGATTTGGCTGAGGATTTCCTGAAAAACCTGATCAGATATGCTTTGGATAATTGCAAGGACGACCTTGATTTCCTCAGCAAACGCCTTCAGGAAGAAGAAAAAAACAAACCAATGGATGAGCGCTCGATGGAGCTGATTGAAAAACTTCGCTTTGTAATGGAAAACGATTTTATTCGGCTGCCTTATACCGAAGCCATTGAAATTCTGAGAAACTCGAATCATTACAAGAAAAATAAATTTCAGTATCCGGTGGACTGGGGAACCGATTTACAAAGCGAGCACGAACGTTACCTGGTAGAGAAACATTTTAAGAAACCGGTGATCCTGATTAATTACCCGAAAGAGATCAAAGCCTTCTATATGAAGCAGAATGCCGATGGCAAAACAGTTGCTGCGATGGATGTATTGTTCCCCGGAATTGGCGAAATCATCGGAGGCTCGCAGCGCGAAGAAGATTACGACAAACTGGTCAGACGCATGGAAGAAATGAAAGTCCCGGTTCATGAAATGGATTGGTACCTCGATACCCGCCGGTATGGTACTGTGCCTCATGCAGGTTTTGGTCTTGGCTTCGAACGACTTCTCCTTTTCGTCACCGGAATGGGAAACATCCGCGACGTAATTGCCTTCCCGCGGACACCAAAGAATGCGGAGTTTTAGTGAATGACACTACTTTAAGACACAAACAAAAAGGAGGTCTAAAATCAATTCAATGACTTCAGACCTCCTTTTGTCTTAGACCAGTAAATTATTATTTTTTCCAAATTTTACTGTTTTTACTATTTTCTGCATTGTTATGTCCACCAGACTTCCCTGGTGCATCTTGATGACCATTACCATAACCATTGTTGCCATGCGTTGGAGATCCCTCGGGACCACCTGCTTGAGCAGGATTACTCAGTAAAATCATCATCGTTGCAGCCGAAGCAGCAATATAACCGGTACGTTTAATAGCCTCTTTGCGCGAAATCTTTTTCTCTCCAAAATTTGCAATTTCCTTTTTTGCAATTTCTACCATCTCGTTTTTCATCTTTATTCTATTTTATAGGTTAATTGATATTTAAAATCCAACAACATTATTTTGATTTTCAAATCAAAGATGGCATCTTTTATTCAGATCATTACCATCCTTTTCATTCAAAAAATCAGGCAATTACCAAACTAAGCTTTCCGATGATTAAACAGATCATCCGGTAGAGTAAAGCCGCTTGCCATAAAACCGTTTATTAATCCAACTTATCAGATTCACCTTCAACTACTCGTCTTTTTATCGTGGCAGATAAGCCGGACCGAAAATGAAGATTTGAAACGAACATGTTGGCGTCAACAAAAACACCAATGAAAATAATTTTCAACAACATGTGAGTTCCATCAGACAATTAAAAAACAAGTTATTTACTGATGAAATAAAGGTAATTCAGATTAACAACATAGTCAATACGTAATTACCGACCCCACTGATGAAGATGAAGAAAGGATTCCATATATTATATGGGAAGGTACCTTTCGATTTCAAGACTATGGGAATCTTCGAATTAAACCATCGAAACTGTCCGACGATTTCATGATTTGAAAAGAGAATTCATCAACTGTTTTCATAAACCCATTTTGCCCTTCCAATAAAACAGCCCTTTTGCGTTTCGTTTCTATTTTATACATTTGACCAAAACGATCGAACATGCCTCGCATCCCTTATCTCAAAGAAAAGATTAGACAATCATACCTGGTCTGGTTTCAAAACAGCAATTTGTACCTTCAGCTCGAAGAACCGGCTTGGTATGTACTCACCAAGACCCGTCAGCGGTACAAGGCTGAGACCCTTGCCTGTGAATTCGCCAACCGGTACGGATCAAGTATCGAAGAAAGCCTTTCTTTTATTCAGGATATACGGTTGAAAATTAACGAAGTGAACCAGCCCTCCAAGGTTCGTGACCTGAAATGTCCGGATCAGGCATCGCTGAATGGATATACTTTTTCTCCATTTGCCATTCACCGGTATAGGTTGGGAGATCAGTTTATTACTTTCTCATACGAAAAATCCACCTTTGAATATTACATCCATCCCTTGATCTGTCATCTGGAAACTCAATCAGAAAGCTATGAATGGCCTCTTTTTGAATTATTTGCACATGAGGATTCCATCGTGTTTCGTTTTGATGGCGAGGTGAAGGGGATTTGGAATCCCGATGAAACCAATTTGGTAAAAGGATTGATTTTTATGTTCCTGATAAACGTGATGTATCGGAAGACTGACCAGGACTGGCTAATGACCGTTCATGCATCGGCGGTTTCCAATGGGAAGAAAACCATTTTGTTTTCAGCGGCCCCTGGTAACGGAAAGACCACGATGGCTGCGCTCCTTCAGGCCAACGGCTATCGGCTTATTTCTGATGATTTTGTCCCGATCGACCGCCAGTCGCTAAATGCCTATCCATTCCCCATTGCCATGTCGGTCAAGGAAGGTTCGGTGGATTTGCTGGCAACCCATTTCCCGGACCTGGAGCAACAACCACTCAACCAGATCACTCCCGAAAAAAGTGTACGGTATTTGGCCACAAGTGATCATTCCGATTTTATCAAAAACATTTTCCCGGTCCAGGAATTCATTTTTATCCAGTACGAACCTTCAGTGGATTTCATGCTGGAGAAACTGGAACCACTGGAAGCCATCCGCTTACTGCTCGACCAGTGCTGGGTGACTCCGGTAAATGGTAATCCGGCAATCCTTTTCAAGCTTATCCAGCAGAAGTCGTTCTATCGCTTGACCTATTCGAATAATGAAAGAGCACTTGAGGCTATCACCAACCTTTTTGAAAATGACTAACAAGGAACTCTTCTATTTTACCGGTAAATGCCTGACTCTGGACGAGCACCCCGATTTCGTTCCTGAAATCATAGAGCTTTGCCAGGCCGGATCGATCGACTGGACGGAATTTGTATTCTTTTGCAGCAACCATCTGGTGTTGCCTGTAATTTATCTGAAGTTCAGAAAGCATGGCATTCTTGGATATTTGCCTGAAGAGTTGGCTGAACATTTGCAAGAAATTTATGAATTAAATGTTTCCCGAAACCAACAAATCCGGATACAGCTTCAGCACATTACCGAAGTCCTAAATAGGAACCTGATTTATCCGATATTCATGAAAGGTTCAGGCAATTTGCTGGATGGAGTTTATTCGGACATAGGGGAACGCATTTTAGGAGATATCGATTTTCTGGTACCCGAGAAGGACTATCTTCGGGCGGGAAAACTCTTTGAAAGCGAAGGCTATTCAAATACAAACGCAATTCAAAGGCATATCGATATCGAAAGTTCAAAGCATTATCCGCGACTTGCCCATCCCGGTTTTGAGGCAACCATTGAAGTTCACCGGATTCCTGTAGATGAAAACTATCTTAGCAAATATAATTTCACAATTATAGATTTGGAGAAAAAGGCAATTGAAACAATGCCAGGTTGTTTCGTTCTTTCTGAAAAGCATAAAGTTATTCACAATTTCATCCATAGTCAGTTAATTAATAGAAGTCATATTTATGGAATGGTATCCTTCCGTGACCTTTATGATTTGTACCTCCTTTCAAAACGATCAGATATTAAACAAACCCTTCCATTCATAGAAAACAAGAAAAAAGCCATCGCTTATTTTGTTTTTGCGGGCGATGCCTTCGGATTTTGCGGAAGATTCTATCCTAAAGTCAACTTTACCGCATGGGTACTTTTAAAAAAACATTCTCTGAATATGGATTCACAGGTATTCTATTCAGTACATCGGACGGTGGTTTATTTTGCATATCGAATGTTTAGGGGCTATATCGGCCAAACTCTGAAAGCTTTCTATTCAAAAAAAATGAGAAAATCGTTGGCAAGGCGATTGAGTAATCCTGAATGGTACAAAATCCATTTTGTTTATTACAAAGAATTTTTCTCCCACAAACACAATTGAATTCAGGTTATTTGCATTCCAATGGAAAATCGTGATCTTTGCCGCTCAAATTTGGACTTGCCAATGGTGATGGCTGATAAAGGAAGTCGTCAGTTTTGCAGGTATAATTCGGGTTTATGAAGCGGGAGAAAAGGAACATACCTAAATGGATTTTATTTATATTGATGTCGTTGTCGGTGGTCGCTGGCAAAGCCCAGAGCAATATGGCATTCTATCCAATGGAAGAACAATTCAATTCATCAGGCTACAACCCTGCTTTTCTTTATTCCAAAGAGAAATTCACCTTCAGTATTTTCCCGTTGGGGGGAACCAACATCGGGTACAATAATCAGGAAGTAATCAAAAAACTTGTGACAGAATCACTGCTTGGGGTCACTACGGATGCAGATTACAAAAATATCCTGAACAATCTGGCTGGTCGTGCATCGTTCAATCAGAACATTGAAAGTACACTGCTAAGCTTCACGTTTCGATCCCGGAAAGGCTTTTTCAATTTCCGGATCAACGAAAACCAAAACTTTTCTGCCTCACTAAATGGTGAATTGACCAGGTTCATATTTAAGAATGATATTGAAAGTGCCACGATTGACCGTATTCAGGAATTGCCCGCTCAGGGCATACACTATCGTGAATATAGTCTGGGTTACTCGCTTCCTGCCCGAAACCATAAATTTATCGCCGGAATCCGTGCAAAAATCTATTTCGGGAAAGCGGCTTTCTTTTCCGGGCTCTCGGGCTCAATTCAAAAAAAATCGGACAATTATATCCTGAATGCCGGAGGAAAGGTGAAATTATCTATTCCTCTGGTCCAAACAACTGAAAATGGAAAAACCAATGACGCCCTGAATTTGAGCGGACCTAATCTGATGAGTTACCTGACAAATCCGGGAAACCAGGGATTCGGTCTGGATCTGGGTTTCAATTTCAAACTCAGCCCGGAACTCAGTTTTTCTATGAGTGTATTGGATCTGGGATGGATTGACTGGAAATCAAACGTGAATTCGAAGATTTTTACAGGGATATACCCTATTTCTTCTGCAAATGTCACCAGCAATGTTTCGGTATATGGAGTCGAAACCATTACCAAGAATTTTCAGAATAAATCTTTTGCCGATACCATCTCAAACAGGTTAAAACAGAGTATTGATCATTCCGAATTTTCGAGTACCTTGCCCGTCAAGGTTTATGCAGGAATGAAATATGACTTGAATCCAAAGCTGAAAATCAACTTGGTCGATCGTTATGTATACCTCAAAAATATGCAGTACAATAGCTTGTCCGCCTTGGTCAGTCTCGATGTTCGAAAGGCATTTTCGGTGAGTACCGGATATTCCATGATTGGAAACTCTTACCTCAATATACCGGTGGCTATGTTGTTCAGGGAGGATTTTGGTCAGATCTACCTTGGAACTGACAATTTGTTGTCATTTGTTATTCCTTCAATTTCGGATTTTGCTGGATTTACCTTTGGAGCATGTTTTTATCTGTTTAAAAATCAGGGCCGGGCCCATTCAACTTCAGAACACTTCCCTTTTTACGGGCTGAAAAAAGCCAGGAGAAATCAGAAGAATGGCTTGATCAGAAAAGAATACAAGGAATTCTAAATTTTGAAACTTTGATTTTTTTTTGATCTGAAACATACTGTAATCCTTTTTGCTGTTGATCCTTGTAGATTTTTACGATATTTACCGGAAAACAATTCCTGACTTAACTTTCTTCAAGGTTAGGTGAGAAAAGCAAACCGGGTTCATGAAAACTGGATGGAGAGTGCTAATAAAGATGGTCTTGCTGATGGTCATGTCGCTCATGGTTTTGTGGGGTCAGGCTCAAACCAATCTGGTTTTTTACAACACCAACGACCAGTACAATGCCCCGGGATTTAATCCTGCCTTTTTAACCAATCAGAAAAAATTTACGCTCAGTATCTTTCCCCTGTCGGGAATGAGCGTGGCCTATAATAACCAGGAGCCTGTGCGAGGGATGCTTAATGATATCCTTGCCGGAAGTCTGACCAAGGAGAATATGAATAAAGTATTAAACACCCTTTTAACCAAGGATTTATTTTCGCAAAGGTTCGAAATTCCGTTAATCAGTTTTGGGTACAATTCGCACCTTGGTTCTTTTAGTTTTCGCATCAACGAAATTGAGCAAATGAGAACTGCTCTGAAAGGTGATTTTACACAGTTCATCAGTAATCCGGAATTTCTGACAATAAAACTGAATCAGCCTCAAAACCTGTATGCCAATGCAGTTCACTATCGAGAATACAGTCTGGGATATGCCCGCGAAATTATTAAAAACAAGTTGTCATTTGGGATTCGGGCAAAAGTGTATTTTGGGAAGGCCTCCCTGTTTTCTGAAGTTCCGGGACAAGTGACCGAAAAAAACGGTTATTATTTTCTGGAAACAACGGGTCCTCTAAAAACCTCAGCACCTCTGGAATTTATTGTTGGAAATGATTCAATCATCACCGGTGCCAACCCTTCTAAAAATTTCACACCGCTCAATTACTTGTTTAATACCAAGAATATAGGTATCGGAATTGATCTCGGGATTACCTATGAAGTGAATCCTGACTGGCAGGTTTCAGCCAGCATCGTTGATTTCGGTAAAATAAACTGGAATTATAACCTGAACTCGATGAATTTGCATGGTAAATATGAAATCCTTCCGGAATATATCGTTGATAAGGGAGCGGATTATATCACCAAAGACCCGGCATTTATTTCAACCAACGTTAATTTCAACGAATTATTTAAAAGTGTCATTGATAGTACGTCCAGGTATTCCACAACTTTGCCTACTTCGTTTTTTGCTGGTCTGCAATATCAAATGAATCCGACCCTCAAGTTTGGACTGGTCGACCGCTTTGTGAAATCGAAAGGGATGAACCAAAACAGCTTCTCTCTTACGGCCAATTATATGGTGAACTCAAAATTATCGCTCAGCGGCGGGTATGCCACCATTGGGAAAACCTACAACAATATCCCGTTTGCCTTAATTTATAATTGGGGTTCTGGTCAGGCCTTTCTGGGAACAGATAACCTGACGGCATTTTTGTTCCCATCGGCTGCCGATTATGCAGGCATTGCTTTCGGTACCTGCTTTTACCTGTTCAAACCAAAAGTGAAATACAGGGAATCGGAATACATTCCTTTTTACAAGGAAAAGAAACGTTCAATTCTCAGGAATTAGTTGCGCAATTTTATTTTTAATATAAGGTTCAGGTGTTTGAAATCCGGAAATTGGAATGATTTTTGGTCTGAGGATAAGTTCCTATCTTTGGGGCAATCTAACTGATGTAAATCGAAGGATATGTTCAAAGGATGATTCAAAATCAGAGAGCAAAGGCATAGAGTTAAGAGAGAAGGATTTATATCAGACAATTGAAGCAATAACTATATTGGTATGAAGTTCGGGCGAAGAAGTAAGCACATATATATTTTGTTGCTATGGTTGTTTGTGTTTGTTCTGGATGGGAAGGCTCAATCAGGACTCGAATTCTACTCCATTGAAAATAAATATAATTCATATAATTTCAATCCCGCCTTTTTAAGTTCAAGAAGTCAGTTTACATTCAGCATATTTCCGTTTGCCGGAACAAGTCTCGGTTACGATAACCAGCAGGAAATTCAACGGATGATGAAAGAATTGCTCTCCGGAATAAATAGTGAGAATGAATACATTTCCCTTGTGAAAAACATGGTTAACCAGCCAAATTATAACCAAAGACTTGAAAGTGAATTGCTGAGTTTTACCTACGCTGCCAAAGAAGGATTTTTCAATTTTCGCATCTCCGAGGTAGAATCGTTTTCAGCCTCGGTAAAAGGCCCGGTGAGTCTTTTTATGATCGAACCGCAGGTAAAAAGCGTTGTTGTTGGCCAGATCCAGAATGTGCCAGCTTTGATTCTACATTATAGGGAATATAGCGTTGGCTATTCAACTCCTTCCAATCACCAAAAACTTACTTTGGGGATCAGGGCGAAACTCTATTATGGGAAAGGTGCTTTCTCATCAGGAATTTCAGGTTCCATAGAGGAACTGGCCGAAAGTTACAAATTGGAAATGCATGGAACGGGTAAAATGTCGATCCCTGAACAAAGGGCTCAAAACGATGATGGCACAATCACCACTTCCCCGGGTTTTACAGAGACCTCTGTAAAAAGTTATCTGTTGAATTCAGGGAATCCTGGTTTTGGGATTGATTTAGGATTCAGGTATAAAATTACACCCCAATGGTCATTTTCGATGAGCATGCTCGACCTTGGAAAAATTGAATGGAAAAACAACCTGAATTCAAAAAATTTTAATGGCAGTTATTTCCTGAAAGGATCAAGCGTACAACCAAGCCTGGAAAATGGAGTCAAAATGTTAACCAAAACTTCTGACAGCATTTCGTTTACCGATAATCTGTCAACGATATTCAAAGTCGTTCCGGATAATTCAAAGTTTTCAACAAAGCTACCGGCCACTTTCTATGCCGGCCTGAATTATCAGATCAACCCGGCCATCAGGATTAATCTGACTGAGCGCTATATCAAGCTCAAAAGTATGAACCACAATAGCCTTTCGCTGACTGCAAATTTTGAATTAACCAAAAAATTCACGGTTAATACTGGATACGCAGCCATCGGGAATACCTACAACAATGTTCCTTTGGCTCTCTTTTTTAACCAGGATTTTGGTCAGATTTACATCGGAACGGATAACTTATTGTCAGTTTTATATCCTTCATCTTCTGAGTATTCCGGATACTCATTCGGAATGTGTTTCTATCTTTTCAGGAACAGAACCCTGTATCGCCCTCCCACCGACGAGCTACCATATCATAGGCCCAAAAAAGTTAAAAAATCTAAAAATAGCGGACGCATCAAGAGAGAACATGATGCATGGTATTGATCATATTCCAATTCTCAAAAGGTATAGATTGGTCTTGAAAGCCTTGGAGCCTTCTTTTTAAATCCGGATGTCACACCTTTCGATTAAAAATCTTATTTTTGGGCAAAGATGAATTGGAATGGCAGAGCAAAGGATTAGCTTACAACAGCGATTATTACAGAAACTTTCGCCGCAACAGATACAGGTGATCAAGTTGCTTGAGATTCCTACGATGCAGCTTGAACAGAGGATCAAAAGTGAACTCGATGAAAATCCCATCCTGGAACTGATTGAAGGGGAAGATACTGATGAAAGCTATGACAATGATACGAATGATTCGCAATCGGATGACGAATTCTCGCTCGATGATTATCTGAATGAAGAAGATGTGCCCAACTACCGTTTGTCGTCTAATAATTACTCGAAAGACGATAAACCGGTAGATATGCCATACTCTTCCGGAGTTAGTTTCCACGATTCGCTGATTGAACAGATTGGTCTATCAAACCTGAATGAAGAGGAAGAAATGGTTGCCGAATACATTATCGGGAATATTGACGAAGATGGTTATCTCCGACGTGATTTGCTTTCGATTTCAGACGATCTGGCTTTTCACCTCAACCTCGAAGTAAAGCTGGCCGATCTGGAACGGTACCTCAGAATTATTCAGGAATTTGACCCTGCCGGCGTGGGTGCACGCGACCTTCAGGAATGCTTGCTCCTTCAGATACTTCGCAAAAAAGGAAAGGGATCAGGTTGCCTGGCAGCCAAAATCCTTCAGGATAATTTTGAAGAGTTTACCAAAAAACACTATGACAAAATCATCCGGAAATATGATATTTCGGAAGAGGAGTTAAAAGATGCAATCGATGAAATCCTGAAACTCAATCCAAAACCCGGCAGTTCGTACAGTAACCCGATGAGTAAATCTAATCAGGTTATTGTTCCGGATTTCCTGCTCGATAATTCGGAAGGAGAACTGCAGCTGAGCCTGAATCAGAAAAATGCCCCCGATCTTCAGCTGAATTCCACCTATCTGGACCTGATGAAAACCTACGCCGGAAACAAAAGTCTGGCATCAAAAGACCAGAAGGAAGCTCTCATGTTTATGAAACAAAAGCTCGATTCGGCCAAATGGTTTATCGATGCGATCCGTCAACGCCAGCACACCTTGATGACCACCATGTCCGAAATCATCAAGTTTCAGAAGGAGTTCTTTGAAGAAGGCGATGAAACCAAGCTGAGGCCAATGATCCTAAAAGATATTGCAGACATTACCGGACTCGATATTTCGACCATTTCGCGTGTTTCGAACAGTAAATACATTCAAACCCATTTCGGTATTTATTCGCTGAAATTTTTCTTTTCAGAAGGAATGCAAACCGATACCGGCGAGGAAGTTTCGACCCGCGAAATCAAGCGGATTTTACAGGACTGCCTAAATAACGAAAATAAGCGCTATCCTTTGACCGACGAAAAACTGGCCTTGATCCTGAAAGAAAAATCGTATATTGTGGCCCGTCGGACGGTTGCCAAATATCGCGAGCAGCTTGGGATTCCGGTTGCCCGGATGAGAAAGGAACTGTAAAATAGATATCAGATTAACGATTGCAGATATCTGATTCAATTACCTTTAATCGTTAATCGGGAATCGTTAATAAAAACAATAAAAACGAATGACTTCCAATAAAATACTGTTGCAATCTGCCCGGGTTATTTCCTTCGCCTTTCATCCCCTAATGATCCCGACACTGGGGTTTCTGCTGCTTTTCAATTCGGGTCTCTATTTTGCATTAATTCCATGGGGTCTGAAAAAAATGATTCTGTTAATCATTTTATTGGCTACCGGTGTATTCCCTGCGCTCAGTATCGGTCTTCTGGGCTTAAGCTCCAGGTTTGACCTGAATATGGAGAAAAACACCGATCGCGTTTTACCATTGATCCTGAGTTCAATCTTCTATTATTCCGGATATTTAGTTTTGGCCCAATGGCCGGTTTTCGCTATTTATAAGTTTCTTTTGGTGGCCGCAATCCTGGTTCAGATCGCTTTATTGTTTATTTCGCTGAGATGGAAAATCAGCGCTCATTCGGCTGCAATTGGCGGTCTTCTGGGTGGATTTCTGGCTTTGGCGTATCTTTTTCATAAGAATCCCTTGCTCATGCTGGTTTCCCTGATTTTGATTGCCGGATTGGTTGGTACTTCCAGGCTGATCCTTGAAAAACACACAAATTGGCAAGTCTATTCCGGATTCCTGGTTGGATTTCTGATCATGAACCTGGTATTCTTCTTTGCCTGAAAAGTTGTTTTAAAAACCGATCATTGTCAGACCAATCGTTTGATCCAATTGAGTTTTAATTTCGAATACGGAGAATATTTCAGATTTGGCTCACCCCAAAATGGTTTTACTAGAATGCTTTTGAAGTGCGAAAATGCAGCAAATCCGGCTTTGCCGTGATAACTCCCGATGCCACTGTCTCCAACACCACCAAAAGGAAGGTTTCCGTTTGAAATATGCATCACAGCATCGTTTACTGCTCCTCCTCCAAACGAAATTTCGTTTAATACTTTATTCCTGATTTGTTTATCGCTGGTAAAAACGTAGCATGACAACGATTTGGGTCGCGATTTGATCAGACCAATCGCCTCATTCAAATCGGTATAGGAAATGACCGGCAAAAGCGGCCCAAATATTTCGTCCTGCATGATGGGATCTTCAAAGCCAACATTGGTGAGTACAGTTGGTGCAATGTACCGGTCGAAAGCTTTGGTTTCGCCTCCGCAGTAAATTTCCTGAAGATCAATTAATTCGACCAGTCGATTGAAATTTTGTTCGTTGATGATCTGAATGTAATTGCTGTTTTCTAAGGAATAGTCAGCATTTTCAATATGGATTTTAATCTGTGAAAGAAGTTCCTTCTTCGCAACCTCCTCAACCAAAACATAGTCCGGGGCAATGCAGGTTTGGCCCGAATTCAGGAATTTAGACCATACCAGACGTTTAGCAGCTTTCCTGATATTACAGTTTGCCGAAACAATTGCCGGATTCTTGCCGCTAAGTTCAAGGGTTACCGGTGTTAGGTTTTTAGCCGCTGCCTGATAGACGATCTTTCCAACCCGGGAACTTCCGGTAAAAAAGATTTTGTCGAATTTTTGTTCAAGAAGTGTTGTTGTTTCCGGAATTCCACCTTCCACAACCACCAGAATTTCCGGTTGAAAATTCTCATTTATAATCCGGGCAATCACTAAACTGGTTTCAGGTGAAATTTCACTTGGTTTTAAGACAACCGTATTCCCCGCCGCAATGGCTGCCACCACTGGAATAAAGGTCAATTGGTAGGGATAATTCCATGCTCCGATCACCAGGCAAACTCCCAAAGGTTCGGGAATGATATAACTTCGGGCAGGCAAATTAACCAAGTTGGTTTTAACCCGCTTTCGTGCCGACCATTTGGGTAGTTTCCGGATTGCTTCATCAATTTCATTATAAATGAGGCTCAATTCGGTAGCATAGGTCTCAAATTCCGACTTCCTGAAATCCTTATATATTGCTTCATACAACTCCGCTTCGTGACTTTTTAAGATTGTTCTGAGCTTCCTCAGTTGTTCTATTCTGAAGCGGATTTCCCTGGTCTGATTGGAATTGAAAAAATCAGCCTGTTTTTTAATGATTTGTTGAAAGTCCATAGTTACTTGTTTTTTCTGGCCATGGATGAATATTTCCGGAGATAAAACTGGTGCATCAGGTGAGCCTCGAAAATATTGATTCCTTTGGCACCGCCTAAAAACTCAGCTTCTATAAATGCTTTACAGGCTTTTTCGAGCACCTGGCATACCACAAAAGCCTCTTCAATATCACGACCCACACACACCGCACCATGATTGGCCATCAGTGCAGCCATTCGGCCACGAAGGGCTTTCACTGTTTTTGTCACAATACGTTTTGTCGAAGGAAGGGCATAGTCCGCACACCGAACCGAGGGACCGATGATCTGGACCATGTCATCGAGGATTGGCGGAACCTCACGGTGCGCAGCCGCAACTGTTGAAGCATTCATCTGGTGCGTATGAATCACTGCATTGATCTCTTTCCGGGTCCGGTAAATTTCACAATGCAAATCTTTTTCAGAAGATGGTTTAATCGATCCCTCATATTTTGAAGTATGGTAATTCACCAGAACGATGTCATCAGCAGTCAAATCGGTATAGGTTCGCCCACTCGGGGTAATCAGCATATGGTTTTCATCCACCCGCAGACTCACATTTCCCCAGGTTCGCGAGACCAGACCTTCATTCAGAAGTTTGATACCTGATTCGATGACTATTTGTTTTAGATTTTCCAGTGCAATCATTGTTTTACAATTAAATTTTAGCTTGCTTTTTTTTCTGAATTTGCCTGTTGATAGGCATGTTTCAATCCTGAATAAATTTGTTTGTAGGAATGAAACATGTGATCAAAAGTAGCTGAAGCAGATGGATTTGGAATATATGTTTTCTTAACTTTCACAAATCGATTAATGTCATTAAAACTTTCAAAAGTTCCTGAACCTACGAAGGCGCAACATGCCGCGCCAAGTGCACCGGCCATGGTGGGCTGAGTGGTCGTTTCCACGATTTTTCCGGTGATATCTGCGATTCCTTGCATCCATTTGTCATTGACAGAACCTCCGCCGATGGCACGAATTTTCACAGGATGGAATCCAAAATCTTTTTTCAGGTTCTCCATGATCCAGCGAAGGTTGAACCCGATTCCTTCCAGAAGTGCATTGACAAAGTGACCCCGGTTGTGTTCCGGACCCAAATTAAAAACTGTTCCACGGGTACTTGTAGTGCTTACAGGGCAGCGTTCACCAAGCATCCACGGGGTGAAGATGAGATTATCTGAGCCTGCAGGAATTCCGGCAGTTTCCTTATTGATGAAATCGTAAATATTCCGGATTTCCGGATTATCTTTTTCGTATTTGTAGAATTTTTCGATGACCCATTCGAGGTTCGAACCGGCCGATTCGGTAATTCCAACCAAAAGGTTCATCGAAGGATCGGCACTCTGCAATACAAATGCACCGTTTTTATGCTTCAGGTTTTCAGAAGTAGTTATTCCCAGCCAGGCCGAGGTTCCAAGATAGATATGCGCTTCTCCTTCACGGGCTGAACCAGAACCAATTGCGGCGCTCTGGGTGTCGTCGCAACCACCAAAAACCCGGATCGATTCAGGCAAACCTAATTCTTCAGCAGCTTCTTTGGTTAAGGTACCCACCACATCAGTCGAACGAACCAATGGGGGAAGTTTGTGAATATCGAACCCAATCAATTTGAAAAGCAGATTAACCCACTTCTTGGTCTTTAGGTCGAAAACATAGGAACAGGCTCCTGACCATTCGAAAACCATCTTCCCGGTTGCCCTGAATTTCAGATAGCCATTTACATCCAGAACCTTATCCATCTTTTGATAGATTTCGGGTTCATTCTGTTTCAACCACCGAAGTTTGGGCAAAACATCTTTCCCGGTGATTTCAGTGCCGATAATTTTGGTAAACAATGTTTTGCCACCCAGCAAATTCATCATCCAGCGAGCTTGATCATTGGCTCTTCCATCAACCCAGGTAATGTTATCCCGAAGCTTTTTGCCAGCTTTGTCAACCGGGATAATTCCCATTGCCTGTGTCGTAAAAACGATTCCCAGGATATCTTTTCCATCTATTTTTGAAGCCTCCATTACCCGGTGGGTATTGACAACCGAACCTTTCCAGTAATCGTCCGGATCCTGTTCAACCCATCCGGGCCGGGTATGACTGATTCCATAAGGAGCAGTGCTGTGGGCCATTATTTCGCCGGTATCTTTGATCAAGGCAGTTTTTACGCTGCTGGTTCCCACATCGTGGGCAAGTACATATTTACTCATACTAAAAGCTTCCCCTATTTTTTAAACTCCTTCAATATTCCTGAACACATTTTCAAACCGCACCAGCGCTTCATCAATGATTTCGTCGGTGTCGGCCATGCTGGTGTACATGCGGCTTCCGGCCAGTGTGACCAGACCTTCGGCCATATAGGCCGCGCCAATTTCTTCCATCATGTGCTTTCTGACTTTTATTTCTTTCAGTGCTGCCGGTATGGTCCAGGGTCTCATGAAATTTACCCTAACGAACATGGTTCCTGATGTTTCCAGATGGCAAACCGAACCCTGATTATAGGCTACAAAAGGCAAATTGTATTTTCTGATCAGTTGTTGCAATCCTTTGGTCAAACGGTCGCCGGCTTTTCCGGCCTTTTCGCAGGCATTGGTGCGCTCAATTTCAAGCAAAGTGTAATATCCGGCTGCCGAACTGAGCGGATTGGCAGCCATGGTGCCTCCAACCATCGCGCGTTTACTGCCACCCTGAAGTCCGGCTGCCAGCAGCGCCATCAAATCCCTTCGTCCACCTAAACCCCCGGCGCCAGGATAACCTCCGGCGATCACTTTACCGAAGACGGTAAGATCGGGTGTAACTTTATAGTATCCCTGAGCGCCACTCAGGCCAATACGAAAAGCCGAAACCACCTCGTCGAGAATCAGGAGAGCTCCGTATTTGTTACACAATTCATGAACTTTTTGATTGTAATCGTAATCCACCGGTCGCGTACCACTTTCAGGACCAATCGGTTCAAGGATTACCGCGGCTGTTCCACCGCGAAACCGATTAAGTTTTAACTTCCTTTCCAACGATGCGATACTGTTTGGCCAGACCTCCTGGGTATGTTTTCGGCAACTGCGGGGAATACCATGAGCTTCGAAACCGCCGGTACCAGGAATACGCAGTGCATAAACCATCTGGTCGCTCCAGCCGTGATAAGCCCCGCCGACCTTGATGATTTTCTTTTTACCGGTTGCCAGCCGGGCCACACGGATTGCCACCATCACAGCTTCGGTACCGCTCCCCAGCATACGAAACATTTCAACCGAAGGAAAATGATCACAGATAAATTCGGCAATTTTCAATTCATATTCATGAAACAATCCGGTTGAAGGACCGCAATAGTCAATCAATTCCTTTACTTTTTCCTTTACAAAGGGATAATTGCTTCCCAAAACCGTCGGCCCGCCCGCCTGGATAAAATCGATGTACCGGTTTCTATCTTCATCGTAAAGAAATGCTCCTTCAGCCCGGCTAAAAACCAAGGGGAACGGGTAATTAAAGGCGAGATTGTGCTGTACTCCGCCAGGAATAAAATTTTTAGCCCTTTCAATAATCGGTTTTGAACGAACACATTTTGTTTCAAAATAATTGAGGTACTCCGCCATGGCCGACCGCTTCACTGGACGGATAGGTTGTGCCAGCAAGAGTTCAAGCTTCCAGTTAATATCTTTTACATCGTGGTATTCGCTGATGGCGAATCCGTTTCCTAAATTTTCCATATTCTGTTTTAATTATTTTCCTGTTCCTGCTTTTGGTATTTCTATTGACTATCTTATCTTTATGAGATTACTTTTTCGTTTTGCAACTAAACTCTGAATCGATGAAAGTTTCTCCTTACCGCTGGGTTATTCTTGTTGTTTTTATGCTGATTACTATGTCCGTTGAAATTCAGTGGCTAACCCATGCAGCGGTTCTTCGTCCGGCTGAAGTATTTTACAAAGGACAATTTGATCCGGCCTCTTTCCTGAATCTTGATTTCCTGGCAGTTTCGTACATGCTGCTGTTTTTGATAATGAGTTTTCCATCGTCGTATCTGATTAATCGTTATGGTATCAAAAAAACATTGAGTTGGTCCTCAGCTGCAGTTGGTTTCTTCAGCCTGGGCAAAGCTTTATTTGCCACCAGTTTTACCGGTGTTGTCGTATCACAAATTGGTTTAGCCATTGCCCAGCCATTTATTCTGAATGCAGTGACAGCGCTCACTGTTCGCTGGTTTCCGCTGGCAGAGCGGGGTCTGGCTGCCGGATTTTCTGCACTTGCACAGTATATTGGAATCATAATTGCCATGTTGGTTACTCCTGCCCTTGTTGGTTCAAATCCCGACCTGGCAAGCTATGGCAGTGGTTTTGAACGTATGCTGTGGATCTATGGTATTGTTTCATTGATTTCTGCTTTAGCTGTCATTATTTTTATGAAAGAACTTCCCGATGGTTATGAACTTTCTGATCAGGATGTCCGTCAGGACTTTGGAAAGGGAATGCTTTCCATCCTGAAAAACCGCGACATGAAAATCACCATCATTTTGTTTTTTGTCGGACTTGGGATCTTTAATGCCATCAGTTCGATGACCGACAGCATTTCGGAGCATGCCGGTGTCAAAGATTCTGACGGACTGATCGGCGGTTTAATGCTGATCGGCGGTATTATTGGTGCCATTGTACTGCCCATTCTTTCAGACAAATACCGTAAGCGGAAACTGTTTCTGGTCATTTGCCTGGCCGGAATGGTTCCCGGAGTTTTCGGTTTGTCGTTTGCCGGTGATCTCGGTTTAAGTCCGGAGAATATCTATTTATTGTTGCTTGCTTCATCGTTCATCATTGGTTTTTTTGTCATGAGCGCCGGCCCCATTGGCTTTCAATATGCTGCCGAAGTGAGTTATCCTGCTCCTGAATCCGCTTCACAGGGAACACTCCTTTGGATCGGCCAGATTTCAGGAATATTATTTGTAAGCGGCATGAGCATTGACAATCATTCACATCTGGGATCATTTTTAGTCTGGTTTGCCATCCTTTCTGTTTTTTCGCTGATTGCAGTGTTCTTCCTGAAAGAAAGCATCCTAATCAGCAGCGAAAATGCATAGAAATCTCCGGCCTTGCTGAAAGCAAAGCGATTAGTTGGGGCAAAACCCCTATGCCGGTATAAAAAATGCTCAGAAGATTGAATAGTCCTGATTATGCGAATCTAAAGTTGGATTTTTAAACCCGAAGGGTTGATATGATTGTAGAAAATGTTGAAAAAGCAGTATTAAACCACGAAGTGGTGAAATGATCATGCCATGCCTTCACCATTTTGGCTTGTTTCCATAACTAATTGCTATAATTATTCCATGCCTATGGCATTCTGCTTCAATTATTTCAAAACGCTTACTTCACATTATTAATGATTTCCGGAGCGCTCACTGTTTTAACTACAAACCTGATTTTTAATTCCGAATCATCCTGAAAATCACAATCGAATTTCATTTGATGCTTGCCTTGCGTCAATTCAGGAACCGCATGGTCCAGAGCGAGTTCCTTGTCAAAACTACCTTTATCATTATACAGTTTGATACTTTTCCCATCGCATACAATTGAATATCCAGCTTTAAATTCACCCGCGAATTCGAGTTTGTTGTAGGCATCCAATTCAATCCACGGATTGCTGACGGTTCCCTCTTTTCCCATGATGGTCATTGTAAAAGTGAGAGATTGAGCGGCATCCTTGTTTTCAAATTCCCATTCCGAGAAAGTCGGCTGACCGGGCTGAAGAACTTGTTTTGTATGCTCAAATCTGTATTTTTTATAAGGGAAAAGTTTCCATTCCTGATCGCCTTTTTCAAGGTGAAAATCGTTTTCCGGATTTTTTAGTCTTGTTTTCTGGTCAGCATTGAAAATACCGGAGCGCGAGGCTTCCTGCCAGATGTTAATCAGATGGAGTAACTGTTCGGTATTTGGATTCTTTTGCAGGCTTTTATACGCTGCCACCAGTGCAAAATCCGCATGATATCCGGTAGCACGGGCCATCATCCATTCAATATCTTCAGGAACAGTGGTGGACGAAAGCAAAAACCAGCCCAGCATGTTGGGCATATAATTGCGCTCGAGCAAGGGTTGATTTTCGAGCCGGTAGTCGCCCTGCGATTCACGAAATCCGCCATACCAGGGTTCGCCCCAGTTCCAGTAATTGCAAATGTGCCAGTAGAAATGGCTCGAACGACTGGTTCCGTTCACCAGGGTATGATCGGTCTCGCGAAAAACTTTTTCGGCAAATGCCTGCATGCCATAATCGCCTTCTCCGGAAGAATAGCAACCTTCGTGTCCGTCGAAATCCATCTGTGAGACTCCGGTTTCGTTGAAGAAACGGGCGAGATTTCCGGCAATTTCCTGTTGTAATCCGAAATTCGGGAAGAGCGTCCGGTACGGATAATCGAGCATCATCCCAGTCATTTCACCTTTTGGGTGTGCCGAAGCTTTGGTCTCGTATGCACCGCGCTGACAGTCGAGCAATTTGTAAGGTGCGTCTTTACTTACCTCCCGAAAACGAATAATCTCATCTCCGATTCGCACGGCATGCAGTGTGCTTGGTTTCAGGTTTTTGAAATACTCATCAGACTCAACCGGTATTTCTTTGGTGGTGTCGCTGATGTTTTGGGTCAAAACAGAAGAACCGGTCAAGGCCAGCCGATGATCAGGTACCGGCGTAATATACGGATCGTTGGTATTGATGAAAGAGGTCAGTGTATGCGTACCAATGCGCAAACCCATTTTGGCCGCCTTTTCAACACAAGTCTTCATTCCCGCGTTTCCATTCGGAAATTTCTTCGGATCCAGAATAAAATGGCCCCAGGATTTGAACGGTCCTTCGTGGTAAAGCGACATCAGACCTGCCTGTTTGGTATAGGTGAGCATCGCATCAATGTTGGATTCATCAAAATCAGAAATCAGGTAAGCACGACCGGTTTCGGGTGATTGCTTGATCCAAATACCATTGATCATCGGATGAGGCAAACCTTCAGCAAGTTCAATCTCACCTATTCGCTTTAAAGCTTGTTTTTCAGGACAACCAAACAAGGCTATTTTAGAACCCAGAGTCGTTTCACCGACAATTGGCTCCACCGGCATATTGGGATAATTTTGATCCCAAACCATAATTTTATGTGGCTTTGAACGGTCAAGGCTGAAAGCCTGCAAACTGCTTCCATACGGCTGGGTAATGGCTGCAGTTCCACGGGTAAAGTCGGCGCCTTCGGCATTGCTCAGTAAGCCACCGAGCGTTTTGGTATTCAGTGATTGTATCCCGATGGCAAAATCATCATCGCGGACCACGCCCACCACTTCTCCAATGGTTTTACCGATTAGGGTTGGATACGGCCCCCAGCAAACTGCATTGACCTGATCGGCAGGATTTAGACTGATCAGTTCAAAAGCCAGATGGGTCTTTTTCTGTTCCATCTTGATTTCTGCCGTGATTTTGGACACCGGAAACCGAAGTATGAGGACTCCGGTTCCGGAGTTAAATTGGACCTGTGAGGGTTCTTCCCATTCGGTGCCTGTCCTGATTTTCAGAAACGGTGCACTCTGGCCCGGTGCAAGGTAATTCTTTCCGAAGGCTGGATCTGAGAGTTCGGTAAGCTGTCCGGTTTCTGAAATGGAAAGGCCAAAGTCGTCGGTTTTAAAATTGATCGGTTGGGCCGATAGTACCGAAAAAAGCATCAAATGAACGAGCAGAAAAGAAAAGAATGTTTTCATGATCCTAGGTTTTATCTCATTACTTGAACAAATCCATATTTGGTTCCGGGCCCATCAGCAATTCGAGTTTTCCCCCACTAACCACCTGACTGAACGGAAGAACCGGACTTTTTATAGCAATTCCGTTCAGCTTTGCCGACTGGATATATACATTTTCAGCTGAATTATTGATGGCGGTGATTGTAAATGGTTTTCCTCCGTTGTACCTTTTGTCGATATGGATCACTACCTCATCAAAAAGCGGCGAGCTTAGGTCAAATGCGGGTTCGGCGGTAACGCCACCATTCATCTCAAATAATCCCATGGAGGCAATCACAAACCAACCGCCCATCTGTCCTTCATCTTCATCGCCTTCCCAGCCGTGGTATGGCGTATTTCCATAGAATTTCTCAAGGATGGCCCGCGAGTATTTTTGAGTCAGCCAGGGCTTTCTGGAGTAGTTGAAGAGGAACGAAGCCTGCATATTTCCTTCGTTTCCATGGTTAATGTAATACTCAAAAGCGGTATCCTGATGGCGGTCGAAGGCATGCGCCGCGAAATTGTGCTTTACCGATTTCTGAAAACCTTCTTCCAGCCGCTGGTTAAAAAGGTCTTTCCCCATCAATGAAACCAAACCCGGAATATCGTGAGGAACGTACCAGGTATATTGCCAGCTGTTTCCTTCAACCCAGTGTTTTCCTGAAAAGGGATCAAAATCCTTCATCCAGTTTCCGGTTGAATCTTTCGGAACCTGAAGTTTTAAGTCCGGATGAAACTGGTTTTTCCAGTTTTCTGACCGCATGAGGAAGAAGGAATAATCATCATCATGATTCATTGCTTTGGCCAGCTGGGCCGCACAGAAATCGGTATAGGCATAATCCAGCGTTCGGCAGGCCGCATCTTTTTCGAACGGAACATAGCCAAGGCGGTTATAAATATTCAGGCGTTCCATTCCGGCTAAACCTCCTCCCGGAAACCGTTTCCCCTGAACCATTCCGTTGTGGCGAACGGCATCATACAATTTACTGACATCGTAATCCCTGATTGCTTTCTGATAAGCCGAAACCATGAGGGCAATTTCGTGCGTTACTTCCATGATACCGGTGTGTTTCAATCCGGTGGGGCCATTGTTTGTCCATCCTGTTTTGTCGAAAAGCTCCAGTTCGGTTTTCACCCAGTTGTTCATGAACTCCGGAGCAACCAGCGAAAGAATAGTATTGAAGTTCCAAAAGGTATTCCAGAATGCATCGCCGCCATACATCACCCCACCCTGAGGCAACTGTTGAATTTTGTTGAACTGGTCGACATACCGGCCATCGGCATCGCTCCATGTTTGTTTGGCAAAACTCCGGTAGAAATTGGTATAGAATTTTTCCTTATTTACCTCGCTGCCTTTTACCTCAATCCTTGAAAGGATGTCATTCCATTTTCCGCGTGCAGCCGCAGCAACCGCTTCGAAATCCCACCCAAAGGCATCCAGTTCCGTTTTCAGGTTGTTACGTGCACCTTCCATATCCACCAGTGATAGTCCGACTTTCATCATGATGGTTTCATTTTCGGTGGTTGAATAATTTACAAATGCGCCGATGTCTTTACTTCCTGAAAACTGACCGACATTGGATTTGATGGTATCGCCGCACCAGCCATTGAGCGAATTGAACGGTTTATTGAACTGAATGGTAAAGAAAAGTTTGTAGGACCCATACGTGGCCTGGGTTTCGGCATAACCTTCAACGGTATGGTCGTTTGTTTTGCGGAACGAAGCCTCATTTATCCGGATAGAATATTCCGTAGGGAAATTCAGAACCAACAGGATTCGGGCATCGCCGTTTTCATGAAAAGTATATTTATGAAATCCGCAATGGGTGGTGGCGGTGAGTTCGGCTTTGCAATCGGCATCGTAAAGTTCGCAGGAATAATAGCCCGGCGACGCTTTTTCGGTTTCTTTCAGAATCCGGGAATGAAATCCAGCACCAGCACCCCGGTATGCTTTTGATGACGCACCGTTTTCTTTGGTGAAATCCTGAGTGGCTGGCATCACCATTAGTCCGGCCATCGTCCAGGCGTGAATGTGGCTAAAACCGGTCACGTTCATGATCGAATAATCATATCCGGCCATCCATCCCGATTCCTGATTATCCGGACCAAGTTGCACCATTCCGTATGGAACTCCGGCATACGGACCAAGCATCCAGCGCGAATTGGAGGTTCCGGTAAACACATTCACATAGTCAACCGGCTCTTTTTGAGCCTGCGCGTATCCATTCTGAAGGAACCCTGTCACGAGAAGTATTCCAAAAATCAATCGTTTTAATGTTTTCATCCTGCATAAATATTAAAAATCCATACTGTACCAATGCTTTCCATTTCCACGATAAGCATAATAAAAACTAATGCCCAGCCAAGGAATCATCGGGATCACGAATCTGATCCGGCTTCCTACGGAATAGAGCGGACTGGTTTTAAACAGATTCAGGTACACGTCACCGGCATTCCCGATATCAAAGAAAAACGATTGATCAACCGCAAACCAATCGCGATTCAGGTAAGTAAAGTTAGCAGAAACAATTGCTGAATAGATCGATTGTCCCGATCGTTCGCCACTCAAAATACCTTTCACCTGTCCCGGTCCAAGGTAATTGATCAATGAAGGCAATTTCGCAGTAGTATAGGAGGTGGAAAAACCGGCATCCAACTCAATCACCTTATTCAGGAGCTTTGCAACAATCCCGTTTAATCCGACAGAAACATACCCCGGACTTTCAGGATTTAATCCGATACCAACGCCAAAACCGGCTGAAAGCATGCTGCCATCCTTCTGATTCCGGATGTGATTGATCATACCGATCGATTCGCTGGTAGAGACAATTAAATAGTTGACCTTATAGTTGCCGCTGGAAGGTATTCCGGTTTGCAAAAGTGCGGAATCCGTTTTCTGGCTTAAATAACTGATGCCAAGATTGGGGGAGAAGGTGTAGTAATAATCAGTATGGTAAGGATTTCCGATACTGAAAGTAGCTAATTTTTGCAGGTAGGCAATTCCTGAAGATTTTACCTCGTTGATGTACGTGTAATTCTGCGCTTCGCCTAACATAAATCCGCCGTGGAGAGTCATGTTCCGGTAGAGCAACTGTCGCGGGATGCTGATGCTGATATTGGAATATCGCGCATTGGTGCCGAACGATCCTGCCAAAGCCAGGCTGATATTACGGCCCAGAAAGTTGTTGTCGTTAACTCCCAGGGTAAGCAGGTATTCGTTCTTGTTCCCGGTAAACGAAAAGTTGGGCATGATGGTGAATGCATCCTGTGCATTGATGTTCAGAACCAGTCTTTTATCACTGAGTGTATCAATACTGTAATTCACCTTTGCGAAATTTCCCATATTCCATATTTTCGAAATGGCGGTCTGAATTTCATCCGCTCTGACGCTGTCTCCTGCATGGATGGCAAGTTCGCGCATGATAATACTTTCCCTTGTCCGCCAGTTTTTGCGTATGCTGATTGAATCAATTTTAATCCGGTCTTTCGGTGTTGACGAATTCTTACCCAAATTTGTCAGGCTGAATCCAAACAAGAAAACGAGATTGAATGTGATCATTCGAAGGACTTGATTCATGTATTTCGGTTAATACTTCGGCTGTTTTTGAAATAGGAGAGTGGTCACACTTTCAGGAGAAACCGTAATCGACTTTCCATCCGGATATGGAACTATTTTTGAAAGGCTCGACTTTTCCGAAGTTTCCCATGCCGAGAATTTCCCTTCGGGCAAATTTTTCAGCCGGATAGCTTGTTTTTCAGGCTTCATATTGATGACCACAACGACCAGATCATCGCTGCCTGTATTTTGATAGGCCGAGACGAAAAGTTTTTTGTCACGCTTTCCTTTTACTTCGACGCGAACCGCTCCGGGCCGGATAAACTGACTGAAATTTCCCATCGCCCATAGGGTTTTCGAATCGGTCAATCCCGATCCGTCCCGGTTGGCATAAACCAATCCGTCTTTAAAGTCGGCTGTCGAAATTCCGAGCCACCAGCACCATGCCGAAGCATTTCCATAGACTAAATCGTGGTGGATCACCCGTGAAACATACAATGCGGTGTGCATTCCAAGGTCACGTCCTCCGCCGGTAATTTCTTTGGTGGTTCTCAGGATACAGTATTCGGTCATCCAGTATTCCAGATTCCGCTTTTCGGTCATGCGAGACAGGCGTTTTCGCACTTTTCGGTTGATCCAAAGCGGCCATTCCGTGAAATAACTGTGGGCACAAATTTGTCGGGCGACCTGCAATTGATCTCCAAGATAGGTTTCCTTTCCTTCCTTGAAAAAATGGTTGATCTGGTTCTGCCGGCCCGGTTTAAACTTGTATCCCGGATTGTCGAAAACCAGCAAACCACTTTCAGGAACCTGAATTTTCGTGGTGAGGTGATTGTTTACCACACTGGAATTGATCGTTCTTACCAGCTCCGAAATTTCATGATTGGTGTACGGGTTTCCTTCCTGACCATCGCGCTGGCACCAGCCCCATTCCGGTTCGTTCACCGGACTGAGGTAATCGAAATGAATGTTCTGAGATTCATAATAGCGAAGCGACTTTGCCAGATAATCGGCAAAAGCGACCTGGTTTTCGGGAGCAAGGTTCGATATCCCGCATTCTCCTGAAAATGACTTCCCGTTCCGGGTCAGATAAACCGGAGGAGAATTGCAGAACATGATCAGACCTTCCACTCCACGGTTTTTTGCCGCTTTCAACATCCATTGCGCCCCTGATTGTTTGCTGAAATTATAAGTCCCATCTTGATTCAGGAACGATTCAGTACGACGGTAAGGATCACCAATGAGGCTGCTGTCACCTTGTTCCGAACTTCCTGCACCCAGGTTGTATCTCCACAATGACAAACCAATTCCTTCGAAACTCCCGTCGGCATTGGGCTTTTTGCTGAACAACCAATCTGCGGCAATATTCCGGATGGAATCGTTCCACAAATTAACCAACTCATCGCTCCATGCGTCAGCAGCCCCAAAACCATGAATAGTCTGGAAGGATATTGATCTGTCAATCGTGAAAACAGCCTGGGCAGTTGCTGTGCAGCTAAACACCGCAACGATACCCAGGATCAGGAAGTTCTTTCTCACACCGATCTTACTTTCCTTTTAAAGCAGTGAATTTCAATTCTCCGTCAGGAGTATTGGCTGTTCCACCAATTTTCGAATTTTCGAGCTTGCCTATTACTGGAATATAATTTCCATCCACATAGACTGAAAATTTCAGGATGTCTTTGACGAACTCGATACTGCTAACTTTAATTTCCTGTTTATCCTCAAAGATAAGTTTAGCTTCAAGCACATTCTTGGTTTCGGTGATTACCAGGATACTTTTTGCATACTGATACGGGGCGTCGGGTACTTCAACTTTCCAGGTTCCCAAAACAGGAGCATTTACTGAAGCAAACGATTTGGTGTTCAACGCAAAAGAAGCGATTACCATTACTACTAAAAGAACTTTTTTCATGTTTTACATTTTTAAAGATTAATAACTATTTGTTTATTGTTATGGACGACAAGTCAGTATTCAATTCAAACCGGATGGTTCGTTCAGTCAGTTTTCCGGTAACAGGAATGATTAAGTGGCCCGAATTACTGTTTTCATTGGATTGAATGATTGTATTTTCGCTTTCAACATCCAGTTTGATGCTTTCCTTATTCAGACTTCTCAAATCAGGAATAGAGATAACGGTTGGCGCTTTCACAGCGGGAGATTCTTCCCAGGTGCAACTGAAGATGCCGCTCGCATAGTCGAATTCATACGATTTAAGTGCTCCTCCCACAAACTGAAGATAAGGTCTCACCAAGGCTTTGCTGAAGTAATTGTGTTTTTCAATTCCGTTGTAGTAAGCCCAGTAGGTATTGCTGAACTGGAACTTTTCAAAAATTTGCCTGATAAATTTTGCTGAAGTAGTGTTGCCTTCCGAATCTCCGGAAAAAGCGCCCCATTCGCCAACAAGCACAGGCAGATTGGCTCTTTTTGAAACCTCGTTGATTTGTGAGAATATAAATTCAACCCTTTCGCTGCTCTGTACATCGTTCACTTTGGTATCTACCAGCAAGTCGTAACCATGTGCTGCATAAGCAACCAGCGAATCAGGTTTTCCATCCTTCAGGCTTACCCGTTCAACTCCACTGGCAATACCGGTATTCGAGAAATAAGCATGTTCCAGAAATAGAATGTGATTGGAATCTACTTCACGGATTGATTTACCAACTCGCTGATACATGCCATGCAGTTCATTTTTTTCGAATTGCTGGCTGAGTTCGGTGGCTGAATTTATTACCCGTGCATATTTCTCCTTCTTCTGAAGGTTTTTCAAGGCCTCAAGACGCGATTCTTCATTCGACCAGATTCTCATGACTTCCTGCTCCGATAAAACTTTTCCGGTTTCTTCAGCAAAAAGTTTGGCATATTCAGTGAGAATGACCGGAAGA
The DNA here is from genome assembly GCA_025355875.1 of Prolixibacteraceae bacterium. Taxonomy (GTDB): domain Bacteria; phylum Bacteroidota; class Bacteroidia; order Bacteroidales; family Prolixibacteraceae; genus Aquipluma. The sequence continues at coordinate 66,413 of JANXYV010000051.1, forward strand.
ATTAGGTTCCCCTGCGTGCCATTAAATGGCTCGTTCATAATATCGTAACCGATAATTGTTTTGTTTCCTGAAAACCTTTTAGCGATGTGCTGCCACATTTTTGCATAGTGATCCTGCACGCCAACACCATCGCTCACCGGTTTATTCGCCCAGAAATTATCGAAAGCATGTTGCACGGCGCCACTCATAAAATATGAATCACTCCAGATAAAACCAGTCGCATGGGGCAGGTTATCAGTTAAAGTTGCCCATTTAGGTGCCCCGTCCGAAAATTCCCGCCCGTACAAATCCTGGTGCATATCGAGCATTACGTACAAGCCGTTTTGAGTGGCCCAGTTTACCTGCTTCTGAAGTTTATCGAGGTATTTTTCATCGTATTTGCCAGGTTCAGGTTCGACTCCATCCCAAATCACACCCAGTCGGATGCAGTTAAAACCCCAGTTTCTGAACTTCGTAAAAGTTGCAGCCGAATCTTTAATTATATAGTTGATTTTCGGGTCTTTATTGACATAGTTGATGCCATTGAGAATCACCTGACGGCCACTTGAATCGACGAAAGTGTTACCCTTCACCGAGATTTGACCTCCATTCAGATTATCTGGATTTACACCCTGAGGATTTTGCTTCTGTTTGCAACTCGCGATAACGAAAGCAAGAATTAGCAGGATTGTGAAACTTCTGTAACGCATATGTTTTTAGTTTTTTAGTTGTTGCTATGATTCCTCTCAAATTCGAAAGAGCTCGTCATGAATCGATAAACAGAGTGCCTCTGACTCCATTTTCGTGAACTGCTCTCCCTTTCAACTTCACTATCTGTGAGAGAAGTCTTCCTTCGCGGAACATCGACAGAAACAAGGAAGACCAATAAACATTTAATATTAATCATACCGCTGATATATAGTATTTTAATCTAAAAAATGCTTCAAAAAAAGAAAACAAGATCCTACAATGCCTGGTTTCTCAGATTGTCAAAATGATTGAGAACAAAACAAACAGATAGTCAATTGATTTTCAACAATAAGAAAATCAAGATTTAGATTGTCAAAATTTGAAATGAGAAAAATAAAACGGGAACTGACCAATCGGATCAAATTAAAAGTGAATTTCTGACGTTCTGAATCTAATACAGTTGATTACAAATTTCAGTCAGTTCCCGTAAAAAGCTATAATAGCCAGTTGATTAATTTATTCGGCTTTCTTATTTTTTCACAAAGGTCATGTGAATCAGATTGGTTGGCAACACCATCATATTGGGATCGGTTCCGTAGCCATAACCACAAAGAAACATAGCTACATTCATCTTATCAGATGAAATCTCCTTGATGATGATTCTGGGTGTTTGCGGAAAATCTAGAATGCCGAAAAATGCACCGCTTGAAAAACTTACCCAGTTTTTGCCGGTGAAAGTAACATTTCCATGAACCGGCGGAACTGCGGAAGTATTTGGATCAGTAATCGCATCTACTGTAAAGTCTTCGGTATGAAGCGCCCAGGTTGAACTTGCAGGCGCGGCGTAAGTAGCGGCACACATTCCGATTGAATAGGCCGGATCACCTACCATGGTTTGGGTAACGGCTCCGTAAACAGCTCCTGCGAGCGCTCTTCCGTTATACAGATTGATACCGTAGGTGCCGTCGTAGAAAAAGGTATATTCGTTATCATATTCGTCACCAAGTCCAAACATCGTCAATACATTTTCAGCACTTGGCTGAAGGATTGGCATATCGTTGGTTACTGTTCCGCCGCCATCCTTTCCTGGGGCATAGGCAGTGCTTATCTTCCAGGTTTTCCCACCAGTTGCATTTTTCCCACCGGTTAAAAGGTCCTTTAATGAAGTGGCTGCAATATTGATCACTTTGCTGGTGTTATAAGATCCACCGGCTCCTGTTACCATAAGTTTGACCGTGTAGTCGCCAAAACTTTCGTAAGTGTGGATTGGATTTGCCTCGGTACCAATCGCTGTTCCGTCGCCAAAATCCCAGGAATAGGTATCGGTATTGGTCACTGTTGGCGTAAAAGTTACCTTGTAACCATCGACGATTGAAAAGATTTCGGCGGTAGGCGCCGGAGTGTCTTTTTTACATGAAAACAAAACGACCGAAGCAATTCCTATTGCTAAACCTCCAAATAAAATTCTATTCTTCATGATAATTTGATTTTTTAATGAATACTTGTATCTGTTAAATTTTAGTTATATAACTTATTAATTTCCAACAACATCCCACCAAACATGTGTGTCAATTTTATCAGGTCCTTGTTGCTGTACAGCCTGGTTCACATTGGCCGAATTGTTCAGGTATTCGTTGGATGCATATAAGAACCTCTTCGGAAGTATTCCGTTAGTCACGCCCAGCGAATAAACGGTCGAATTGGTTCGTTGAGGTATTTCAGGATAGCCGGTTCTCCGGATGTTGGTCCAGCCCTCATCAAAATTTGGGATGAAAGCCAGCCACATCTGCGTTCCGATCTGGCGGGCTTTATTCTCCTTCGATCCGTTTAAGGTTGCTTCCGGCTGTGTATTCATGAAATCAGAGATTGTCTTTGAATCGACTTTCCACAATTGCAAATTGCTTGTTATTCCCTGCTGGTATAGTTGTGCTGCATCTTCCGAAGTCAAGCCATTTAAAGCAGCTTCAGCCCGAAGGAACCAGATTTCTGCAGCCGTCATCTGATACTCCGAAAGTGATTTCGAATAAAGTGTCGGGCTTGGATTCGAAAAGCCACCCCAGTCGATCAAACTAAATGCATGGTCGTTTAAACCATTCGGAACACCTTTGAACTCACCAGTGCTTGTTGGCTCGATAAATACAGTCAAACGCGGATCGCTGGTCGATTTGAGCCATTCGGTAAGTTTCTCGCTCATCCTGTAATCTTTGTGTTTGCGCAGATCGTACCAGGGATTGTACAATTCACTGTTTTCGCTTTCCTGGTGTGTGAGCTCGAAGTTCTGGCTGTTCAGTTCCATCAGTGGTTCGCTCATGCATTCAGTAATAATTTTGGCGCTGTTTGCCGGATCGATAAAACGGGTTTTCATGGCAAAACGGAAACGCAAGGAATTGGCAAACCTGACCCACTTGGTGAGGTCATTGTTATAAATCGGATCGGAACCTACATAACCCAACCTGGTATCGGCGGTTTTTAGCAGGTCGATGGATTTTTTCAGGCGATCCATCATATCCTTGTAAATAAGTTCCTGCTTGTCGTACTTCGGATATTTGATCCCAATACTACCTTGAGCACCTTCAAAATAGGGCACATCGCCCCAACTATCAGTTGCTTTTGCGAAATTGATGATGGCCACAATCTGTGCCATCGCATTTCTGACAGGATTCGGATATTTTCCGGTAGAAGAAGTCATCAACAAAACTTCGTTGATATACCTCAGCGGCCCGGTGTAGAGAACGGAAAACATTTCCTTGTAGATATCCTGTGAGTGGAAATCCTGATAACCATCGGCAGCCCGGTCTTCGCTATTGGTCACATACATGTGGTCGTACTGCGAAGAAAATCGCAGTTGGTAGGCCACTCCGCCGAAAGTCTGGTGTACGGCTGATGTAAAAAGATATTCATCGGGTATGGTCGAAAGCGCCAATGGATTGGTATTCATTTCTTCCATCTGCTTGTCGCAGGAAGTAAGTCCGGCAAACAGGCCAATGATTGCGATTATATATTTGATTTTCTTCATCGTATTGTAGTTTTTGATGGAATTTCCTTTGTACTAAAAGTTAAGCTTTAAATTGAAGCCAATGCTGCGGGTAGTAGGTATCGAACTATGTTCAAAGCCTCCACCTGTATTTCCGCTTGAATATCCTGATTCAGGATCGATGTCTTTCATTGCGTTATAGAAAAAGAACAGATTCCTGCCTACCAGCGAGACCTGAACATCGGTCAGGAAGGTCTTATTCAGAATTTTCCGGGGCAAAGCATAACCCAGTGATGCTTCCCGCATCCTCACATTGGTCGCATCCAACACATTTTCGACGCCAATCTCTTTGGCCCAAACGTTGTAAAAGCGGTAGAGCGGATCAATGGGAACCGTATTTTTCTGTCCGGTATTTTCATTGATACCATCTTCTACATACCCTTTTGGATCAACTCCGGGAAGAGAGGTAACGTAGCCATTTTTCGGATCGTGGGTTGCATACCAGTCGGCACGCCCCTGCAAAGTTGCCACCGAAGTTCCAAATAAATCCCGGTAAGCTTTTCCCATAGAATAGACATCTCCGCCTTTTCGCATATCGACGAGCAAACTGAGGCTGAAATCCTTGTATTTAAAATTGTTTGAAATACCTCCAATCCAATCCGGATTCATATTTCCAACGGCCTTGTAGTCACCTTTTATCACGTAACCCTGGTTATCGACCAGCTTGCGGCCATAACTGTCGCGTTTGAAATCGGTCGTATAAATTTCGCCGTACTGCATTCCCGGCCGCGCCTGAATGGTGGCGTGCCAGATTTCGTCGAGTACAATCGATTCCATATTTCCATAAAGACGTTCAACTTTCGACCGGTTTCTTGACCAGGTTCCGACAATATTCCAGGTGAAATTATCTTTGCGTATGGCCGCAACATCCAGTTGAACTTCGAATCCTTTATTCGACAACGAGGCGGCATTGGTTCTTGCACTTGAATATCCGCTGGCAGGAGGCAAAGGAATATCCATGATCTGGTTTTCAGAGAGGTTGTTGTAATAGGTCAAATCCAGGTTGACCACGCTTTTTAAGAAGTTCAGGCTGGTCCCTACTTCCCATGATTTGGTGATTTCAGGCTGAAGATCGTAGGAGGCAAGCACGTCACTGAAACTGCCCATTGGATAAGGAAGCTGGGTCTGGTTGACGGTGTAATACTTACTGGTTTGATAAGGACTGGTATCATTTCCAACTTTTGATACCGATGCTCTCAACTTGCCGGTTGTCAGCACCGAAGAATTCATATGTAATGCATCCGTAAATAAAAAGCTTAGGTTGGAGGAATAGTACAGATACGAGTTGTTGTTTACCGGAAGAGTTGATGACCAGTCGTTTCGCAGCGTAAAATCAAGGAAAAGCCAGTTCTTATAGGTCGCAGTTGCCAAGCCATACAAGGAATATACCTGTTTTTCCGAAAACCATTCATCGGTTCCATAAGTGGCTGCGTTTGAAATGGCATAGTAATCATTAATCCGAAGATTGGTTCCCCATTGCGACAGACCTTTGTCAGTATTGTAACGATAGTTTCCTCCCAGGCTGGCCGTATATTTGATGGCCGACTCATTCTTCGGGTCAAAACTTAACAGGAAATCGGAGTTCCATTCTACCGAATTTCCCAAAGAATTGTTGATTTTCCCATTTATACCAGCAGCCTTGCTGCCTTTAGCTGTATGGCTGTGGGCTCCGCGATTGGTAAGGTCCATCCCCGATCGAAGCAAAAGATTCAGATGTGGATCGAAGATTACCTTTGCAGAAAACACACCCTGAAACCTGTTCTTCTCATCGTTATTGGCATTGTTGGCGTAGTGGACAAAAAGAATGGTATTTTAAGGCTGTTTTGTTCATGTGGACAAAAAGAATGGTGTTTATTTTAATCATTTTATCGAGTTTCTAAATTACAACTTAACTTTGCAATATCAAGTAAAACGGAAGTAGGC
>JANXYV010000077.1 GCA_025355875.1 Prolixibacteraceae bacterium
AAAAATTGAACCCTGGTCTTTCTGTAAGGAGACTTTCTCTATTAACCAGGGTTTATCTATACCCAAGGCTAATGCAAATATTTGTTCGCTATTCATGCCCCAAAGATAAATTACCCACACCAAACATCATAGAGCCAAAAATATGATCTTCTAATTGAAAATAAGAAGGAAGTTTTTCCTGAATTTGAAGATGGAATTATAAATATTCAAATAAAAATGAAAAAAGAGTTTGTACCACCTAGTCAAGAGCGTAAAACAGTATACATTTATTTGGGTAAAACATTTGAAAACAAGCAGTTATTTGGAATTGATTGGATACTCTCAAAAATAAAAAAATTGGAATATGTTGATAACTGGTTAACACGATCTCTAGATTTTTTCGAAATTATCGACAAGAAATAGTCAAAATTAGATGTTTGGCCGTTTAATATTGAATTGATTGGTGATGTTTTTATGCTTTAAATCTGAATATATGGAAGAAATCCCAATTGAAGAATTTGAAGATGACCATCTGAATACTCATGTTATGTTTTTGAAAGAATTTCCGTTTAAAGAATCTGATATAAAAGACGATATTCCCAATCGATTTATCTACTATTCGGATAAAGGATTATGCCTTTTGTCGGACAAGAATGCTGTTGAAGGATCTGATAAGAAAGTAATTTTCCTAAATTCAGCCCCCATGCGTTCCGAAGATGTTCGTGAATTTGCCCGCAAACGAATTGATTTTCCAATGACTGACCAAAAATGGCAAGTCATTGATGTGGCAATGGGTAAATACTGGAACAACCGGAAGATAGGCTCATGGATTTCCAATGAAGATATGGCAGGAGCCATTTTCAAGCATTGCGAACGAGAAAAGATGTTTATTTTGCGGGAACAAATATTGAAAATTTCCAACAAAATCTGGGTCTACCTTGAAATGAAGGGGAGATTGATTTATCATTGAAAATCACAATTCTTCCACTGATATGATTTGTTTTTAACCCGTAACAAGAAACCCGCAACCCGCAACATCTCTACATCCCCAATTCCTCGCTGATCTCCTGCATAGCGAACAAAGCCAGTTCAGCAAAATCCTGAATCGGGATTCCAATCAGTTCACATTCCAGGATGGTTTCACGATTGACAGAAGCGGCAAAGGCTCTTTCTTTCATGCGTTTGGTGATGGATTTGGTTTTTACCGAAGCCAGTTTTTTATCGGGATAAACCATTGCTGTGGCCATGATCAGACCGGTAATCGTTTCGCCGGCGGCTAAAGCACGTTGAAATACGGTAGTCCGTTCCTTTCCGCTTGCCGTTTCGTTGTGCATCACGATGGCATCGACCGCTTCCGAAGGAAGCAAGCCATCAAGCATTCCTGCTGCGTGCGATCCATGTTTGTACATATCGCCATGGGTCACTTCCACATCAATGTCGTGCAGCAATCCGGCCAAACTCCATTCTTCTTCATCTTCGCCAAACTTCCGGGCCAGGGCGCGTAAAACTGCTTCGCTGGCCAGACAGTGTTTGATCATATTTGCATTTTGAATGTGTTGATTCAAAAGTTTCAATGCATTTTCGCGTGAAATCATTTCAGGTCGTTTATTTTTACAGCTGCAAAATAGCAAAAACAAATACCATGGCTTTCGAAATCGAACACAAATTTTTGGTCGATGTAACCAAATGGTCGCCCACTGATCGCGGAACTTCAATCATACAGGCTTATTTGGGATTATACCCATCCCCGACCGTCCGAATCCGGATTGCCGGCGAACGTGCCTTCCTTACTATTAAAGGCCTTTCGGAAACCATTTCCCGCCCGGAATTCGAATACGAAGTGCCTATCGATGATGCCAGGGAAATGCTGAAACTGGCCATTTCGAACCCTGTAGAGAAAACCCGCTACGAGGTAATCCATGGAGGACTTCTTTGGGAAGTGGATGTATTTTCAGGAAAAAGTGCGGGTTTGGTCATGGCTGAAATCGAGCTGGACTCGATAAATCAGGAGTTTTCTTTGCCTGATTGGGTATTGGAGGAAGTTTCGGATGATGGAAGATATTACAATTCTTATCTTTCGGGCTGCCCTTTTTCTGAATGGTGACCATCATGGCCTGATTTTTGAGTTGCCGCACAACAACATCACCGAAAAATCGTTTTACGATTGCCAATTAACCAATCAAATATGCAGCGTAATATACTTTTTGCAGGATTATTAATCCTGATAAATCTTCAGATATTTGCCGAATCCAATCCGGTTATCAAAAAAAAAGAAAAGGTCATCAATCCACAAGATTCAGTAAGTTTAAGCATTAATTACCTGAAAAAACATGTTCAAGCCAGCAAAGACTGGCAAATCGAAAACCCTGAAATTCAACGTACTGTTACCGGATTGATCCATTTTGCCGAAGATGAACGCATTGACAGCATTCTGATCAAACTGGATAAATTCCAGCAGAATGGCGACTTCAAATACATCAATCGTTCCCCTTCTGAGGTGAAAGATTCGCTGAAATTACCCGGATATCTGGCATATCCCACGATTCTGGAGAAGATGAAAAAGCTCGACCGGGCCATTTGGCATGGGGTGGATATGAAAACTATTCCGCTTCCTGAACATTTGAAAAATACTTCAGAAAACAAAATTTTGCCTATTGCCGAAGGAGATGAACATGCAATCCTTAAAATAACAAAAATCCAGCTGCCCGACAGTTTGGTAAACGTAAATGCCAATCCTGATCCAAACTCGAAAGCGCCCAACGACTTTAACCGGATCAGGAAAAGGCAGGCACTGCGAACTCAGATACTTGAGCAGGCACGTCAGGAATACAATGGACGAGTTGAGCAAATGAATCTCGATTCGGCGATTATCGCTTACCGTCGGTATGCAGTCAGAGTGTATTCCGATTCACTGCAGACCCAGTTGCACGATTCTTTAGTGACCCATAACAACCTGATCCTGATTAATTACAACGATTCGGTGGTTCGATCAGTCAACGATTCGATTAAATTCTATGTACAAACCCTGCAACGTTTTGCGCAAAAAGATTCAGTAGAGGTATGGGTTCAAAGTCTTACCGGAAAACCCACCCAAATCTGGCTTCGCAACAACCAGCGTTCGGTGAACCGGATGTATATCAAAAATGTGCAAAACGATTCGATCGGCATCCAACTCATGAACCTGGACAAACATGGTCTCGGGATTGCCATTGAAGACAATGTGAGTTTCGACCGAATCGCCCAGAAAAAACTTCGCGATATCAAATTCGAGAAATTTACACCGGAACACAAATTGACTAAAATACAGAAGAAATACACTGTTCTCGCTCCCTGGGATTACGGTGGATATGGTCACCTTGGGTTTTCACAAACTTACCTCAATAACTGGAAAGCCGGGGGAAACAGCTCCTTTGCCTTTCTGATGGTTTTGAAGGGCTATGCGAATTATTCGAACAGTAAAATCAAATGGGAAAACTATGGAGAAATCCGCGATGGATGGATCAGACAAGGCGGAGGCATTGATCAGACCCAAAAAAATGATGATAAGCTGGAGTTGATCACACGACTGGGATTTGTCGCCTATAAGAAATGGTATTACAGCACAGAAATCGATTATGTGACTCAGTTTTTCAACGGATACAACTATCCTGATAAAAGTGTTTTGATTTCAACGTTCATGTCGCCGTCAAAAACCATGTACAAGCTGGGTTTTGATTATAAACCCAACAAGAACTTTTCCCTGTTCCTGTCGCCATTCACTGCAAAACACGTTTTTGTTAAAGATACAGTGCGCGTCGACCAGACCAGATACGGGATTTCAGAGCATAGCCGCAGTCTTTGGGAGCCTGGGTTGAATACAGATCTGAGATACAGAATTAACCTGAATCCGCATATAAATTATGAAACTAAATACAAGATGTTTCTCAATTACCAGGAACCATTCAGAAAGGTGGACCTGAACTGGGAAAACACAATCATTGCACAACTGACCGACCGGATAAACATGACTTTTAATTTTTATTTGCTGTACGACTCGAATGTAACTTTTCCTACCGGCGACCTTGGGGCTGACGGAAAAGAAATCTACAAAGCCAAATGGCAAACCAAAGAAATGATGACCATCGGCTTTTCATATAAAATTGACCGGCACATTTATTCGCGGAAGAAGTTGAATTAGGAAAGTGGTCAGAATTCAGGACAACATGAATTCGAACCTTGGAGCTACGTCAAGAATCGTCATTGGTGGTCATTAGCTTCGCGGCATTGGTAATTTCATCCTTATGGAAGAGAATCATCGAAAACTATCGACCTCCGAAAACCAGGATGACCCAGTATTTCCTTTTTCCTGATATCTATTTTCCACCGCCTTTTCCCGCCTGACTTAAATTACGCTATATTTGACAACAATTCATTTCATATAAACAGAAACGATGAAAACTTACAAAAAATACTTCAAGATTACTGCTGCTCCTGCCGACGTTTATAATGCGCTGACCAACAAAGCTATGCTGGAAATATGGACTGGTGAAGATGCCGTCATGGAACCGGAAGCCGGTACTGAATTTTCGCTTTGGGAAGAAAGCATTAATGGCCTGAACCTCGAATTTGAGAAAGACCACAAAATTGTCCAGGAATGGTATTTTGGAGAGGAAGACGAAGACAAAAAGTCGATTGTGACTATCAAACTTCATCCGGACAAAAAAGGCACCATCATGGAAGTGGTCCAGACGAACGTTCCGGACGAAGCCTACCGAAACATCGCTGAAGGCTGGGAAGAAGACTATTATCAGGGATTGAATGAGTTGTTTGAACAATAAAATCAGGAAAAAGGAAAAAGTAATTCATCATTTGGGAAATTGTAAAAATCAATTTTGAGCGACTAATAACCGCCGTGCAAAAACTCCACTTCCTTGAAATGAAACTCGACTATTTTTGCATCCTTAGTGCGGATTTGCAATTGCCCGATTTCATTCACACCGATTATTTCACCTGAGAAAATTCCACTATCCGATTTGAACCGGTGCATTTCGTTTAGCCGGTAGAGACAGAATATATATTCCTGATTAATTTGATCCTGATCACCCTTGCTTAAAAGGTCGTAATACCAGTTTATTCCTGTTAAGACCCGGGTCAGGATGATTTCGCAATCGAAGTGCTCATTTGTCAGCAATTTCAGAGAAACCGGATTGGGTGCATCGCTTACAAAAACAGTTTGGTTCACATTCAGTCCAATGCCAACTACCGAGTTTCTGATCGAACCGCTCATGATTGAGTTTTCGATCAGGATACCGCCCAGTTTCTGATTACCTGCATAAATATCGTTCGGCCACTTGATTTTAAGTTGGCCAACATACTCATGCAAAGCTTTGTAAATACCCAAAGTGACCACTTTCGATATCATAAACTGGTGGCGGATTTCAAGAAAATCAGGATAAAGTATCATCGAAAAGGTAAGATTTTCCCCAGGTTCGCTTTCCCAACTGTTTCTCAGTTGCCCACGACCGGCCGATTGTTCGTATGCCAAAAAGACAGTACCTTCAGGTAAGTCCTTAAGTCTGATTTGCTGCTTGGCATAGTTGTTGGTAGAGTCTGTGTTTTGAATGCGGACAATATGGTTTGAAAGGTTTGGTTCCATTGAGCTACAAGCTACATTAAATTTGCATTTCCTTATTGCGACTTAAATTTCAGCATACAAGTTTAATCACATCTTATCAAGTAAAAAATTTATCTTTGCAGTCTAATCAAAATTTATGAATAAAATCAGTAAAGAAACTGAAACTGAACATTTGATCGATGCTATTGTTGAAGGAATTCAAAGAAAAAAAGGGATTGACATCGTCAAAATCGACTTAACAAAAATCAATCATTCCGAATGTAAATATTTTATTATTTGCCACGGAAACTCAAATACACAAGTTGATGCGATAGCCCATTCGGTTGAAGAAACTGTAACAGAACTCATCAACGAAAAGGCCTGGCATATTGATGGCTACCGGAATTCAATCTGGATTTTGCTCGACTATGCCGACATCATGGTTCATGTTTTTCAGAGAGATTCTCGTCAGTTTTACGATCTCGAGAATCTTTGGGCAGATGCCCGCATTGAATTAATAAAAGAAGATAACTAAATACAAAATGGCAGAGAACAAGAATAATAAAGAAAATAAAGAAAAAGAAAAGCCCAGTTTTGGCTCTATGCGTCAAATGAGCAAAGCTCCTAAAATTAACCCTTACTGGATTTACGGTGTGGTCATTATCGCATTTCTGGCCATTCAATGGTTCACTATGGGGTCCGGACCGTCGAAGACTACCTGGTTTGAGGTAAAAAACACCATGTTTAAAGATCAGGATATTCAGAAAGTAGTGGTGGTCAATGGAAAAGACGCTCAGATATATCTGAAAGAGGGCAGTTTTGACAAATACAAAAGCAAAATGGAGACTGGGTTTAATGTTCCCAGCAAAGCCGGTCCACATTTTCATTTCGCGATCGGATCGTTCGATTCGTTCAAGGCTGATGTCAAGGAATCTCAAACGGCTTACGGAACATCCGAATTTGGAATCGAAAGCGAGGAAGTACACAACTACCTCGGTGAACTTCTGAATTGGATCCTGCCATTTGCGATTATCATCTTGCTTTGGTGGTGGATTTTTAAACGAATGAGCAAAGGTACCGGTGGCGGTGGTGCCGGAAACATATTCAATGTAGGTAAATCACAGGCCAAAGTTTTCGATAAAGATTCCAGAGTTTCAAATACTTTCAAGGATGTGGCCGGATTGGCTGAAGCCAAGCAGGAAGTGGAAGAAATTGTTGACTTCCTGAAAAGTCCGACAAAATTCACTAAACTCGGCGGAAAAATTCCGAAAGGCGCACTGCTGGTTGGTCCTCCCGGAACCGGGAAAACATTGCTCGCCAAGGCAGTAGCAGGCGAAGCCAATGTTCCGTTCTTCTCGATGTCGGGTTCCGATTTTGTTGAAATGTTTGTCGGAGTTGGCGCTTCCCGGGTTCGCGACCTGTTTAAACAGGCCAAAGAAAAAGCGCCCTGCATCGTGTTTATCGAGGAGATTGATGCTATAGGCCGGGCTCGAGGGAAAAACCCAAATTTCGGATCGAACGACGAACGCGAAAATACGCTCAACCAGCTTTTAACTGAAATGGACGGTTTTGATACCAATTCAGGAGTAATTATTCTTGCAGCCACTAACCGGGCCGATATGCTCGACCGGGCTTTGATGCGTGCCGGACGATTCGACCGCCAAATCCACGTTGAACTTCCCGATCTGAACGAACGCGAAGAAATATTCATGGTACACCTGAGACCCATTAAGCTTTCTCCTGAAGTTGAACCTGCCTTTCTGGCCAAACAAACACCCGGATTTTCGGGAGCCGACATTGCCAACGTCTGCAACGAATCGGCACTGATTGCAGCTCGCAAAAATAAAGACATTGTTGAAAAACAAGATTTTCTGGACGCAGTCGATCGCATCGTCGGCGGTCTTGAAAAGAAAAATAAAATCATTTCGGTAGATGAAAAGAAGCGGATTGCCTATCACGAAGCGGGACATGCCACTATCAGCTGGCTGCTAGAACACGCCCATCCACTGGTAAAAGTTACCATCGTTCCGCGCGGAAAAGCATTGGGCGCTGCATGGTATCTTCCTGAAGAACGCTCGATTACTACCAAAGACCAGTTGCTCGACGAAATGTGTTCGGCATTGGGCGGAAGGGCTGCCGAAGAGATTGCCTTTAAAAGCATTTCTTCCGGGGCACAAAACGATCTCGAAAAAGTGACCAAGCAATCTTATGCGATGGTAAGTATTTTCGGCATGAGCGAAAAGGTGGGTAATGTTAGTTTTTACGATTCTTCAGGCCAGAACGAATATGGGTTTACCAAACCATACAGTGAAAAAACTGCAGAACTCATTGATTCGGAATCAAAGCTTCTGATTGAAGCACAATATGTACGGGCCCTCGAAATACTAAATAAATATAAGGAAGGACACCAGAAACTGTCAGAATTGCTGTTGGAAAAAGAAGTCATTTTCAGCGAGGATCTTGAAAATGTATTCGGAAAACGTAAATGGGAAAAAACCCTGATGGTAGCCGAAACTAAAAAAGAAGTAGTAGCTGAACTTCCGAAAAAAACTGACGCCGACACCGACACTGAAGCTGTTTCAGCCTGATGGGAACATCCAGAGATCATATTTTGGCCCGACTGAAGGCCGCCCAGGAAAAAAGAGGTGAAATCGGGGAAACAATCCCCGATTTCACCTCTCCTATTTACCATCCGCTCAATGAGTCATTCAGCCAGGAATTTAAAACCAATCTGGAAATGATTGGCGGAGAAGTGATTCTTTGCCACTCAAAAACTGAAGTTGCAGATCACATCCTGCGGATTTGCACTGAAAAAAATCAGGACAAGCTGTTTTGCAGGAATCCCGAACTCAGCGGACTACTTGTTGGAAAAATTGAAATCCATTCCACGGCAAGTGAATTTCTGACCCTGAATATCGGACTTACCGGTTGCGAATTCCTGGTTGCGCATCTTGGTTCAGTATTGGTAAGCTCAGCTCAAATTTCCGGACGAAGGCTCAATGTCTTTCCTGAAACCCACCTTGTGGTTGCCCACAAGTCGCAACTGACCGGATATTTAGACGAGGCGATGGAAAAACTTCAGAATAAATATAAAAATAACTTACCTTCGTTGATCAGCAACATCACCGGACCCAGCCGAACAGCCGATATCGAGAAAACTTTGGTTATGGGAATGCATGGTCCAAAGTCGCTGATTGTCCTTATTTCTGAAGAATCGATTTAAAAATTGCCATATGGAAAAAGATTGGGTTTGTGTATTTCATACTGATCAGAGTTATCAGGCTGAAATTGCCAAAGAGATACTTGAAAACGAAGAGATTGAATGTGTTGTTCTGAATGAGCACGACTCGATATTCCCTTCAATTGGCGAAATAGAAGTCTGGGTACATCAGGATTTTAATCTCAAATCAACCGAACTTTTAAAAGATCTAATCCTTTGAAGAAATTAGTTACCCGAACTATTACCGGAATCGCTCTGGTTTTAGTGATGCTAACTGCAATTATTGCAAGCTCTTACAGTTATGCCCTGTTATTTTTGCTTATTCTGTATCGTGGAATTGCAGAATACTCAGATCTTTTCAAGGAAACGGAAGTTCGGCCCAACCGGGTTTTGAGTTATGGCATTTCGATACTTCTATTTGCAGCTTCATTTCTGATTGCGCAGGGAATTCTTGAAACAAAATATCTTTTTGTCCTCTTCCCGATGTTTCAGATCGTCATGGCTGCCGAACTTTACCGCAAAAAAGAAAAACCCCTGGAGAACCTTGCTGCAACCTTCTTCAGCATTATTTATCTTGCCATTCCTTTGTCACTGATCAACTTCCTGGTATTTCCTGAAATACTTCCCGGGAAAATATATACCCCAAAATTGCTGATTGCCCTATTTTGTCTGATCTGGATTTACGATTCAGGAGCTTACCTGGTAGGAATCTCAATCGGAAAACATCGGCTGTTTGAACGTATATCGCCAAAGAAATCTTGGGAAGGCGCAGTCGGCGGGACGATATCGGCTTTGATTGCCGCGTATTTTATATCCGGGTTCATTCCTGAAATTAAATTGGGACATTGGTTTGCCATTGGTTTTCTTACTGTGATCTCAGCCACTTTTGGCGACCTGACCGAATCGATGCTGAAACGGTATTTTGGCATCAAAGACAGCGGAAACCTGCTCCCCGGCCATGGAGGAATCCTCGACCGCTTCGACTCATTATTTTTTGCAGCGCCTGTTTTGGTGTTTTACCTGAAATTGTTTGTGGAATAGTTTTCAGGGCTAAACAAACTTCCATCTTCACTTAAAATAAGAAATCCTGCATAAAAGCTCAATATTTTACTATTTTTGAGCCAAAATGTATGATTTAATGATGAAGTTTCATAAAGCCGGCACGACTACAATTTACTATGCAACTGCAATTTTTGCAGGTCTACTTTTTATTTCATGGTTTTTTATCCCCGACAATATCCTCCGAATTGGCATTTTGGGCGCTTACGCCCTGATTTATTTCCTGATCATTCAATTCTTCCGATATCCTCAACGCAGTATAGATCAAAACGAAACAATGATTTTATCTCCAGCCGACGGGAAAGTATGTGTAATCAAGGAAACTGTTGAAAACGAATACCTGAAAACCAAGTGCCTTCAGGTTTCGATTTTCATGTCGCCGACTAATGTGCATATCAATTGGATCCCCATTCCAGGCGAGATCACCTACATGAAACACAAGGACGGGGAGTTCCATGCAGCTTTTAAAGACAAATCAGCCGAAGAAAACGAACGGACGACTACCGCCGTGAAAATGAACGATGGCCGTGAAATCGTGATGTGCCAGGTAGCTGGTGCAATGGCACGCCGGATAATCAACTATGTCAAGGTTGGCGACACAGTCGATCAACGCACCGAACTTGGATTTATCCGATTCGGTTCGCGTGTCGATCTGTACCTTCCGCTCGACACCCAGCTGCAGGTGAAAATCAACGACAAAGTAAAAGGCTCCCAAACCGTTATTGGCACCATTTAAACATGAACCGAATAAGCAACATATTCTTTTGGGTGCCGAATGCCATTACATCCATGAACCTGGTATGCGGCAGCTTGTCTGTTTTTTTTGCGATCAACGGTTCGCTGGGATGGGCCGCCATTTTCATCTTTGCCGCCGCCATTTTCGATTTCCTCGATGGTTTTTCAGCCCGTTTATTGAAAGCATATTCAGTAATAGGTAAAGAACTCGATTCACTGGCCGACATGGTTTCCTTCGGACTGGCTCCGGCAGCTATTGTGTTTACCATGCTCCAATTGACCCTGACAGGTAAATTTCAACCCATTCAGGAAATTGAAACTCATTGGAGTCAATGGATTGTGCTCTTTACGAGTCTGGTTATCCCGGTTGCCGGGGCGTTTCGGCTGGCTAAATTCAACACCGATGACCGTCAAAACGAGCAATTTCTCGGAATGCCTATTCCTGCCAATGCCATTTTCTTTGCCTCACTTGCTCTGATTCTGGAACTCGGAACCAAACAAAGCATTGTTCCAATCATATTGAATAAATACACCCTTCTGGCATCCATTTTTGGTTGTTCATTCCTGATGGTTTCCGAATTGCCTATGTTCAACCTGAAATTCAAAAACCTGAAATTCAAGGAAAACGCCCTTCGTTTTTTCTTCGTCGGAACCACGATTCTTCTTTTGGTTTTCCTGCAAATATATGCCTTGCCGCTGATCATCATCTGGTATGTGGCACTTTCTGCAATCAGCTACCTGGCCGGAACGAAGTAGAGAATCAGAGGAAATTTAAATCTCAACCCCTTTTTTAAAAATCGTGATTCTTTCCATCACGAACCACTTTCATTTATCGTAAAACATGATTTTCCGATTTACATGGGGTTGTCGGTTAACAGATTTCCTTTACATTAATATTGCAATATGCTATTGCAGATAGGCAAAAAACCTGTAGCTTTATGAACAAAACCCAAAGAAAATCCGTTTCTAGTTCATTCAGTTTATTCCGTTTAAAATTTTGATCAATGCCACAAGATTATATTCCGATTCTTATTCAAACACTGGTAGTATTAGGGTTTGTGATTACCACCATGGTGGGCAGCCATTTTTTAGGACCAAAACGATTTTCGCGGGCGAAACTTGAGAATTTTGAGTGCGGCATTGAAGGAATGGGTAATGCCCGGAGTCCATTCTCAGTTAAATATTTCCTGATTGCGATCCTATTTGTCTTGTTTGATGTTGAAGTCATTTTCATGTATCCATGGGCTGTGATATTCAAATCGTTGGGCAAAGAAGGATTCCTCGATATGTTACTTTTCATGGCACTTGTGCTGGCTGGTTTCATCTATATTCTCCTGAAAGGTGCTTTGAAATGGGATAAACAATAATCCAGTCTAAAAACACCTTCACTATGTCAGATAAACAAATCATTAATCCAGATATTGTAGAAAGCCCTGAAGGAATCTCCGGACAAGGGTTTTTTGCCACCTCTTTTGAAAAAGCGGTCGGGCTTGCACGCAAAAATTCCTTGTGGCCATTGCCTTTTGCCACTTCCTGTTGTGGTATCGAATTCATGGCTACCATGGGTTCGCACTACGATTTGGCCCGGTTTGGCTCCGAACGGTTGAGTTTTTCTCCACGGCAAAGCGATCTGCTCATGGTAATGGGAACCGTAGCCAAGAAAATGGGGCCGGTCTTACGCGAAGTGTACATCCAAATGGCCGAACCCAAATGGGTGATCGCCGTTGGCGCCTGTGCATCGAGTGGTGGCATTTTCGACACCTACAGCGTTCTCCAGGGCATCGACCGCATTATTCCTGTCGACGTCTTTGTGCCAGGTTGCCCTCCCCGTCCGGAACAAATCATCAATGGCATACTCAAAATTCAGGAACTGGTTGGCAATGAATCTCTTCGGAGAAGAAACTCCAAAGAATACAACGAAATGATGAAACATTACCAAATGGAATAGATTCTTTATGTTTGAATGAATCTTACGAAAAAAAACAATAAATTACAGAAGCATTCCAATATTAAAAAACCAAAATTTGTATCGCTTCAATCCCTATAGAGACCAGCTTGTTATTCAGAAACTTAGTGATCACTTTCCTGATGTGGTACAGTTTCACGAACGTTCTTCCGATATGCTTTGCGTCACGGTCGGCAACGAGTTTATTCATGATCTTTTACTTTTTCTTCGTAATGATGCGGATTTGCAATTCAACTTCCTGACCACACTTTGCGGAATGCATTATCCGGAAACCAATCAACTGGGTGTGGTGTATCATTTGCATAGCTTCGTCAACAATCACCGGATCAGGATTAAAACAGCGACCGATCAGGAACAAGCAACCGTGCCGACTATAACGACGATCTGGCCTGCCGCAAACTGGATGGAGCGCGAAGCATATGATTTTTTCGGAATTATTTTCGACGGTCATCCAAACCTGAAACGAATCCTGAATATGGACGATATGACTGACTTTCCGCTAAGAAAAGATTTTCCGCTGGAAGATCAGACACGAGAAGATAAAGATGACAGCATGTTTGGAAGGTGAAGAAAACCCCTTCCCTGCCTGCGGCAGGCAGGCAAACCCTCCCCTAAAGTGAGGGCTTAAAGAACAAACACAAATATTTGGCATATAATTGGTTACGAACTTTTAACTTTTGACTTTGAACTTTTGACTTTAAACATGGCACAGCAATTCAATACAGGATATTGGGCAAAAGATATTGTAAGTTCCGAGGAACATAAGGAATACAACATCCTGAATGTGGGTCCGACTCATCCTGCTACCCATGGGGTGTTCCAGAATGTGATGCTGATGGATGGGGAGTTTATTGTTGAAACGGAGCAAACCATTGGATATATCCACCGTGCTTTCGAAAAGATAGCTGAGCGAAGGCCTTTTTACCAAATCACTCCGCTCACCGACCGTCTAAACTACTGTTCATCGCCTCTCAATAACATGGGCTGGCACATGACTGTCGAAAAACTCCTTGGCATTGAAACGTCCAAAAGGGTAGATTATTTACGTATTATTGTCATGGAACTGGCACGTATCGCCGACCACTTGATTTGCAACAGCGTCATTGGTGTTGATAGCGGCGCCCTGACCGGCTTCACCTATTTGTTCCAAAGCAGGGAATTCATCTACGAAATATACGAAGAAATATGTGGATCGCGCCTGACAACGAACATGGGACGAATTGGTGGTTTCGAACGTAATTTCAGTGACAAAGCCTGGGATAAAATCCGCTATTTCCTGAAAACCTATCCTGCACATCTTCAGGAATTTGAAAACTTACTGTCGCGAAACCGCATTTTCATGGACCGCACCATCAACGTGGGTGCTTTTCCTGCCGACCGGGCCTTGGCCTATGGATTCACCGGGCCAAATCTTCGGGCATGTGGAGTTGATTACGATGTTCGTGTCATGAATCCATACTGTTCCTACGAAGATTTCGATTTTATTATACCAATCGGCCAAAACGGCGATACCTACGACCGTTTTATGGTGCGCCAGGAAGAGATGAAACAAAGTTTGCATATCATCCAACAGGCCTTGGATAAATTAGACAAAATTCCTGACAAGGAAACGTTCTATGCCGCTGATCCCCGTTTTGTATTGCCTCCTAAAGAAAAGGTTTACAACAATATGGAAGCGCTGATCTGGCATTTCAAGATTGTGATGGGCGAAACCGACATCCCTGTTGGCGAAGTTTATCATTCGATTGAAGCCGCAAACGGAGAACTCGGTTTCTACCTGGTAAGCGATGGAGGACGCACTCCTTCCCGATTGCATTTCAGAAGGCCATGTTTTATCTATTACCAGGCATATCCTGAAATGGTCACCGGGAACATGCTATCAGATGCCGTTTTAACCATGAGTTCTATGAATGTGATAGCCGGAGAGTTGGATGCATAGGGCAAAGGGCATGGAGCATAGAGCATGGAGAACGAAAACGGGTGTCCGAAGTAGGAAAAAGAAAAAAAATACGATAATTGAAACGATATCCTTTGCCGTCTGCTTTAGCTGACGGACATTGACAAATTAAATATAAATGCAGAACACAAAAAATACAATTGAATTCAACACCGAAACCGTTGATCTGGTGAACAAGATCATCCGGCGTTATCCGCAGGGCAGGCAAAAATCGGCATTATTGCCGATATTGCATATTGCCCAAGCTGAAAACCACGGGTGGCTCAGTTCTGAAATGATGGACTATGTGGCTTCGCTACTCAATATTCAACCCATTGAAGTTTACGAAGTCGCTTCCTTTTACAGCATGTTCAATCTTCAGCCGGTTGGAAATTGCGTGATTGAAGTTTGCCAAACCGGTCCCTGCTGGCTAAATGGTTCAGAAGAAATACTGGCTCATTTCGAAAAGAAACTCGGCATTAAAAAAGGAGAAACAACTGAAGACGGACGTTTCACCTTGAAAACTGTTGAATGCCTGGCTGCCTGCGGAAGTGCGCCTGTAATTCAGGTGGGTACCGAATACCACGAAAACATGACGGTGGAAAAAGCCGATGGCTTGCTTAGCAGATGGACCGAAGAAAATAAATGTTCGCACACCAATCCATATCTTTAACCTATGGCAGAGCAAATACTACTCAAAAGCTTAGAGGTTCCGGGGTTGGCCGGTTTCGACATTTACCGGAAACTGGGCGGATATGCATCGGTTGAAAAAGCATTGAAGAATTTCACTCCGGATGAAGTTACGGCCGAGGTGAAGAAATCCGGTTTGCGTGGTCGGGGTGGTGCAGGATTTCCAACAGGCATGAAATGGGGTTTCATTGATAAAAGCACCGATTATCCACGATACTTTGTTTGCAATTTTGATGAAAGTGAACCTGGTACGTTTAAAGACCGGCACATCGGTCAACTCAATCCACACCAGCTGATCGAAGGAATGATTCTCGGCTCGTATGCCTTGGGAGCCCGCACTTCTTACATTTACATCCGGGGAGAATTGTTTTACGTTTTAAAAATCATTGAAAAAGCCATTGCCGAAGCATATTCCAACGGCTTCCTGGGCGAAAACATTTTAGGCAGCGGATATTCGCTCGATTTGTATTGCCATCCCGGCGCCGGTGCCTATATCTGCGGAGAAGAAACCGCACTGATCGAATCACTCGAAGGGAAACGCGGAAATCCACGCATCAAACCTCCATTCCCGGCTATTGTTGGATTATATGACTGCCCGACGGTAGTCAACAATGTGGAAACCATTGCAGTCCTTCCCTGGATTATCAATCATGGAGCTGATGCATACGCGGCCATTGGCATTGGAAACAGCAAGGGAACCAAATTGATTTCGGCTTGCGGACACATCAACAAACCAGGAATTTACGAAATCGAACTCGGCCTTCCGGTCGAAGAATTTATTTACAGCGAAAAATATTGTGGTGGAATCCGAAATGGCAACAAACTGAAAGCAGTGGTGGCAGGTGGTTCATCGGTTCCAATCCTACCGGCTGACCTAATCCTGAAAACAGCCAAAGGCGAGCCGCGCCTGATGAGTTACGAATCGCTGGCAGAAGGCGATTTTGAAACCGGAACCATGCTCGGATCGGGCGGATTCATTGTAATGGACGAAACGACCTGCATGGTCAAGAACCTTTTGACCTTTGCACGGTTCTACCATCATGAATCATGCGGACAATGCAGCCCTTGCCGCGAAGGCACCGGCTGGATTGAAAAAATATTACAACGAATCGAAAATGGGCAGGGAACAATGAAAGATATTGATTTGCTTGTCAGCATTTCGAAACATATAGAAGGAAATACGATTTGTCCGCTGGGCGACGCTGCTGCATGGCCTGTTGCTAGCGCTGTCCGCCATTTCCGTCAGGAATTTGAAGATCACGTAAAATTGCAGAGATGTCCCTTGTCAAAGTAACCATAGACGAAATTGAGGTTGAAGTCGAAGCCGGAACAACCATTCTGAATGCTGCCCGCAAAATTGGAGGCAACGTAGTTCCGCCTGCCATGTGCTATTACTCCAAACTGGAAGGAAGCGGCGGAAAATGCCGCACCTGTTTGGTGAAGGTCGCTCAGGGTTCAGCCAAAGACCCACGCCCGATGCCCAAGTTGGTTCCTTCGTGCCGGACCGTTGTTCAGAATGGAATGGTGGTACAAAACATTACATCTCCGGAAGTGATGGAAGCTCGCAAGGCGATTACCGAATTTCTGCTGATCAACCATCCTCTTGATTGCCCGGTATGTGATCAGGCCGGCGAATGCAGCCTTCAGGATTTATCGTATGCTCACGGATTAGCCGATACTCAAACCATTGAAGAACGCCGGACCTTTGCTCCAATCGACATTGGCGACAAGATCAAGCTGCACATGAACCGGTGTATTCTTTGCTACCGCTGCGTGATGGTAGCCGACCAACTGACCGATCAGCGTGTTCACGGAGTTCTTGGCCGGGGCGATCACTGCGAAATCAGCACCTACATTACCAAAGCGGTTGACAATGATTTTTCAGGAAACATGATTGACGTTTGTCCGGTTGGAGCGCTGACAGATAAAACATTCAGGTTTAAAAGCCGCGTTTGGTTTACCAAACCTTTCGACGCGCACCGCGATTGCCCGAAATGCAGCGGGAAAGTTGTTCTTTGGATGAAAGGTGAAGAAATTCTTCGGGTTACCGGACGAAAAGACAAATACGGCGAACTTGAAGTGTTTATATGCAACGATTGCCGGTTCGAACACAAAGAAGATAAGGACTGGGAAGTGGAAGGTCCTCGGAAAATCGAGCGGCATTCGGTGATCGGACAAAACCATTACGAAAAATAATATTCTATGGATTGGACTTTATATATTTACAAAACCATTTTCCTGTTCATCATTTTCCTGATCACACTGGTGATTGCGATGTATTCGACCTATGGCGAACGGAAAGTGGCTGCGTTTATGCAAGACCGCCGCGGTCCCAATCGTGCCGGGCTTTTTGGCCTCCTGCAACCGATTGCCGACGGTCTGAAAATGTTCATGAAAGAGGAAATCATCCCCCTCACGGCCAACCGGGCACTTTTTATTCTGGGTCCTTCGATTGCAATGACAACAGCTATGTTAACCGGAGTGGTTATTCCATGGGGAGGAACCTTGACCATTGGCGGACGTGAATTTTCAATGCAAATTGCCGACCTGAACATCGGAATTTTATACGTTTTTGCGATGGTTTCCATCGGTGTTTATGGCATCATGATTGGCGGCTGGGCTTCGAACAACAAATACGCCTTGCTGGGTTCGATCCGTGCTGCTTCGCAGATGATCAGTTACGAAATCGCAATGGGGATGACGATCGTTGCCCTGATTCTTTCTACCGGAACTTTAAGCCTGCACGAAATCGTTGAACATCAGCATGGCATACACTGGAACATATTCTATCAGCCACTGGGTTTTCTGATCTTTATTGTCTGTGCATTTGCCGAAACGAACCGGGCGCCATTCGACCTTCCGGAGTGTGAAACTGAATTGATTGGCGGTTACCACACCGAATACAGTTCCATGAAATTGGGGTTTTACTTGTTTGCCGAATACATCAACATGTTCATTTCGTCGGCGGTAATTGCCACCTTATATTTTGGAGGGTTCAACATGCCCTTCATTGATCAGCTTGGACTTTCACCAAACCTGCTGACCTTGCTGGGATCTGCATTTTTCTTTCTGAAAATTTTCGGTTTGATCTTCCTTTTTATGTGGATCAGATGGACTCTGCCACGGTTCCGATATGATCAATTGATGAACCTGGGTTGGAAAAAGCTGATGCCCCTGGCCATTTTCAATATTCTGGCTACTGGTGCATACTACTATTTTACAGAATTCAATTAATCCGGACAAATGATGCAAGCGCTGACAAACAGATCGAAAATTGCTTCAAACAAGAAGATGAGCTTCATGGAAAGGATCTATTTTCCGGCTATAGTTAAAGGCATGTTCATTACCATCAGGCATTTTTTCGGCAAGAAGGCGACCATCAATTATCCTGAACAAACCCGCGAATTTAGTCAGATTTACCGCGGAATGCACGTATTAAAACGTGATGATGAAGGTCGCGAACGCTGCACGGCGTGTGGCTTGTGCGCTGTAGCTTGTCCGGCTGAGGCTATTACGATGGTAGCTGCCGAACGCAAATCAGGCGAAGAAAATTTATACCGTGAAGAAAAATACGCCGAAGTATACGAAATTAATATGCTTCGCTGCATTTTCTGTGGTGACTGCGAAGAAGCTTGCCCCAAGGAAGCGATCTTTTTGACCGACCGGATTGTAGAATCAGAATACGAACGTCTTCCGTTTATCTACGGAAAAGATCGACTGGTTGAACCTGTTGATTTGAACCTGAGGATCGATATTTCGGCCCGTCAAACGGAAAATGTGTTGAAATTCAAGCAAAACAAGCGTTTTGCGCATAACAAATAAAAAAGTTCGGAGTGCCTAAAATTCGGAGTTCGGAGTTAAAACTTTAGGCACTTACTAGATAAAAACAATTACTAGATGATTTAGTATGGTATTCCTTTTTTACTTTCTTTCGGCGATCATGGTTATCAGTGCCTTGCTGGTTGTTTCAACCCGAAGCCCGATCAACAGCGTCATTTACCTGATTGTTTGCTTTATCACCATGGCCGGCCATTATATTCTGCTGAATGCACAGTTTCTGGCAGTGGTCCAGATCATTGTCTATACCGGGGCAATCATGGTGTTGTTCCTGTTCGTCATTATGCTCCTGAACCTGAATAAAATAACCGTTCCTACAAAAACTTCGCTGACCAGAATTGCGGCCTTAATCACCGGTGGGCTTTTCTTTCTGGTTTTAATTGCCGCAACCCGTCTGACATTCGAAATCCATCCGCGATATGCGTTTGATTCGAAAATCGGACTGGTTTCTGAGGTTGGGAAGACTTTGTTCGGTGAATTTCTGTTACCCTTTGAATTGTCGTCGGTAATATTTATTTCATCGATGGTTGGAGCCGTCATGTTTGGAAAGAAAGATAAGTAATGCCTCCCCTAACCCCTCCACAGGAGGGGAATTGGGGAAAATACTGGAAAAAATATTGACAATAAGGTTAAAGCAGGAACTTATTTGACAAATCAATTTTAATACACAGGATGATCTTAGTAGTTCAAATTCGAAACTTGCATTTTTTAAGCCTCCACTTGTGGTGGAGGTTTGGAGGGGGCATATAAATAATAAGTACATGAAAAACTTCTCCTCTGCCATACAAGTCATTCCGCTGGAGCATTACATCATTTTGTGCACGACACTTTTTTGTATTGGATTGGTGGGTGTATTGTACCGCCGGAACACAATCATCATCCTGATGTGTATTGAATTGATGTTTAATTCGGTAAACTTGCTGCTTACCGCATTTTCAGCTTATCACTCCGATCCGGCGGGACAGGTTTTTGTATTTTTCATTATGATTGTGGCTGCCGCCGAAGTAGCTGTCGGGCTTTCAATCCTGGTCATGATGAAACGAAATGTTGATTCAGTAGATATTAACCTTTTGAACCGCTTGAAATGGTAGGAATGATTCCTCATATGAACCTTGCACTTCTTGTCCCGGCTCTGCCATTGCTGGGATTTCTGATCACCGGACTGGGGTATAAACGCTTCAGGAACAATCAGGCTGGAATCATTGCCAGCTCAGCGGTTGGACTTTCTTTCCTGATATCTCTGTCTTCATTGTTTGTCCTACGGAATTCAGGTCAGGATTCGGCCACGCTGACCCTTTTCAACTGGATTTCAGTCGGGAAAATGAACATTCCATTTGCGTTCCTGATCGATCACCTTTCTCTTACCATGATGCTGATTATTACCGGAGTCGGCACCCTTATCCATATTTATTCCATCGGGTACATGCACGCCGATAATCGGGTGAATTCCTTTTTCGCTCAAATGAATTTATTTACATTCAGCATGTTACTGCTGGTGATGGGAGCCAATTACCTGATCCTTTTCATCGGCTGGGAAGGGGTCGGGCTTTGCTCTTATTTGCTGATTGGTTTCTGGTTCGAAAATCCGGCTTTCAACTATGCTGCACGAAAAGCATTCGTAATGAACCGGATTGGCGATCTCGGTTTTATCCTTGGAATCATTCTGCTCTTCTTCACCTTTAATTCAGTTTCGTTTTCTGAAGTTTTTGCACAGGCGTCCTCATTTCAGGTTGGAGCACCGGTCATCACACTGATAACCATGCTCCTGTTGGTTGGAGCAGTGGGTAAAAGCGCACAAATTCCACTTTTCACGTGGTTGCCTGATGCCATGGCAGGTCCAACTCCGGTTTCGGCACTCATCCATGCTGCAACCATGGTTACTGCAGGTATCTATATGATTGCACGTTCAAGTGTTCTGTACATACTTGCCCCTACCACACTCACACTCATTACCATCATTGGTCTGGCGACTGCCCTTTTGGGCGCGATTATCGGGCTAAAACAAAACGACATAAAAAAGGTACTTGCCTATTCTACGGTCTCTCAGTTGGGTTATATGTTTATTGCGCTGGGAGTTGGAGCATTTTCTACGGCGGTGTTTCATGTTACTACCCATGCATTTTTTAAAGCATTGTTGTTCCTCGGCGCTGGAAGCATCATTCACGCCATGGGCGGTGAACAGGATATCCGAAAAATGGGCGGATTGAGAACCAAAATGCCCGTAACATACTGGACCTTTCTGGCAGCAACTCTTGCCATCAGCGGAATTCCACCATTTTCAGGATTCTTCAGCAAAGATTTGATCCTCAGTAAAGCATTTGAGCACAACTTCATTTTATATATTTTGGCTCTGGGAGGTGCATTGCTTACCAGTTTCTACATGTTCAGGCTATTATATCTGGTATTTTTTGGCGAACAACGACTGGCTGGTTCACATCCGCATGAGTCACCAAAAGTAATGACGATTCCTCTGATAATCTTAGCAATACTTTCAGTTTTTGGCGGATTTCTGAATGTCCCGACGCTTTTTGGAGGAGATTCGAACTTTGGCGTCTTCCTTCAGAAGGCAATGACTTCCTTCTCAGGAGAAGAATTAAGTCATACAACCGAAATCTCGTTAATCTTGATTTCCAGCCTATTGATTGGCCTGGTCATTCTTTTTGCGTACCGAACTTTTGTAACGAAAGTACTTGTTCCAAAAGCGGACGGTGAACCTATGTCGTTTTTCGGTAAATTCATTACCAACAAATTCTATATCGACGAATTTTACGCAACTATTTTTGAAAAGCCTTTTCGCTTCCTTTCCGGCTTCCTATACCAGAAAATTGAAACGACCATATTGAACCCTGCCATCGAAGGCATCGGAGTGGCCACTTTAAAACTTGGCGAATTGGTTCGGAAAATCCAGCGTGGCAACATGAGTTTTTACTTCTTTGCTATGGTGGCAGGAATTCTGTTATTTATCATTTTTATTCTGACAATCTGATACTATGATATTACTGATAATTCTTCTGATTCCCTTTCTTACCGGCTCGTTTCTGTTTCTTTTCAGGAACAATTCAAGTATTCGGTTTGTCGCCCTGGCTGCTTCTGTGGTCAATCTGCTCCTTACTTTGTTGCTTGCTTTTTCAGCATCTGCCAGCAATTTTGCCATAAACTGGATCAACTTTATGGGAGTACAGTTCGCCCTTGGATACGATGGCATTAGCTTGATCATGCTCATTCTGACCAATTTGCTGTTCCCGTTTATCCTGCTTGCAGGGTTCAACCGCGATCAGAAGAATGTTTCCCAGCTAAATTTCCTGATCCTGAGCACCCAATCGGCACTGATCGGTGTTTTTCTGGCTCAAAACGCATTTCTTTTTTACGTTTTCTGGGAACTGGCGCTCATTCCTGTATACTTCATCCTGCTTATCTGGGGCGGGGATGGTCGACGTTCAATTACACTCAAATTCTTTATTTACACTTTAACTGGCAGTCTTTTCCTTCTTTTCGGGATCATCTACCTTTATCATCTCACACCCGGAAATCATAGTACCGACTTTGCAATATTCAGACAATTACATATTCCGGAAAGCAATCAAATCTGGTTGTTCTGGATCCTTTTTATTGCGTTTGCCATCAAGATGCCGGTTTTCCCTTTTCACACCTGGCAACCTTCAACCTACACCATGGCCCCAACGCAGGGAGTGATGATACTGGCCGGAGTAATGACCAAAATGGGAATATACGGAGCTTTGCGTTTCCTTTTTCCGATTGTACCATTAGGCGTTTTATACTGGCAAAATACAATTATCATCCTGAGCCTGATTGGAGTTGTTTATGCCTCAACGATCGCTTTCAGGCAATCAAATCTTAAAAAGCTGGTTGCATATTCATCCATGGCCCATATTTCATTGATGGTTGCGGCGATGTTTGTCCAGAATCAATTTGCTCTTCAAGGTTTGTTGTTTCAGGTAATCAGTCATGGTGTTACTATTGTGGCACTTTTTTATCTGGTGCTGATTATAAAGGAGAAAACCGGGACTCAAGAGTTTCAACAAATGGGAGGATTAAAACTTAAAGCCCCTCAAATGTCGATCATTTTTCTGATTGTCGTTTTAGGTTCCATTGCTTTACCATTAACCGCAGGGTTTGTCGGCGAGCTGCTGATGATCACTGGCCTTTTCAGGCAATCTGCCTGGTTCGCATTTATCGGCGGAACAACCATGATACTGGGAGCGATCTATATGTTGTATGCATATCAGCGAGTGATGCTTGGAGAGGAAAAATCGACTCACGAAAAAATTACAGACCTGAAAAGTTTGGATTACCTGATATTGGTTCCGTTGATTGCAATAATTCTGGTTCTGGGAATTTATCCTCAGCCCATTTTTAATTTGGTCGAAGAATCGGTCAGATCGATGCAAAACCTCTTATCGCCAATTGCTACGGTCGTTTCAGCAATAGTTCATTAATCTAATACGAATCCTGAAAGCCAATGAGTGCATTAATTTTTACCATAGTTCTTGGAATCATCCTTTTATATCTGGGTTTTGTAAAGAACAAAGCCATTCTTGCCCCGGTCGCCATTGCGGGCCTGATGATCACCTTATTCCTCCTATTTAAAGACTGGGGACTTGGCTCGAAATATTTCCATGACATGATCGTTTTCGACAATTTTTCGATTGCCTTCAACATCTCCATGGTGATCATTACTATTTTGATATTCTTCTTCGGAATAGATTATTACGAAGCCCTGGAATTTCATGTTGCCGAACACTATGCACTGATGATCTTTGCTCTGACAGGTGCTTTCCTGATGACCTCCTTCTCCAACCTCATCATGCTTTTTCTGGGGATCGAAATTCTTTCTATTCCACTTTACGTGCTCGCCGGTGGCAAAAAATATTCCTACCGATCAAACGAAGCATCCTTCAAATATTTCATGCTGGGATCTTTTGCAACTACGATTTTTCTCTTTGGAGTAGCCTTGGTTTACGGGGCATCCGCTACTTTTTACCTTCCTGAAATCAAAATTTTCATTTCGCAATTCAATGGTCATCTACCGCCCATGATGCTGGTCGGTTTACTCTTTATCCTGATTGGGGTGGCTTTTAAAGTAGCTGTGGCGCCTTTTCATTTTTGGAGTCCGGATGTCTATGAAGGTGCGCCAACTTTGGTAACCGCATTTATGTCGACCGTTGTAAAAACGGCAGGATTTGCTGCTTTTTTCCGTTTGCTGAACATGGGATTGCTCCCATTACCCGTACCTCTGGAAAAAGCGTTGTGGGTAATGACCGGTTTGACCTTGCTCATTGGGAATCTTGCGGCTCTGAAGCAGACTAACTTTAAACGCCTTTTGGCATATTCCTCCATTGCCCACAGTGGCTTCATCATGCTGGCCATGCTTTCGCAGCATAACACATCAGCTTCGGTGATCCTGTACTATACTTTCGTGTATTCGCTGGCCACAGTTCCCATCTTTATCATTTTCATTCTGATGAAACGTGCAGCCGACGGATCCGAAGAACTTTCAATCTTCCGGGGGCTTTACAAGCAAAAACCCTGGATTGCCGTTTTCCTTACGATTTTACTGATGTCGATGGCCGGGATTCCTCCTACCTCCGGGTTTATGGCAAAATATCAGGTTTTCGTCTTGTCGATAAGCCAGGGATATCTTGGAATATCCATCGTTGCCATTCTGATGGCCGTAATCGGTATCTACTATTATTTCTTTGTTATGCGCGAAGTCTTTACCGAACGCGAACAAAGCTATCCGATCCAGGTGAGCAAAATCAATGCGGCACTGATTGTCGTTTGTGGTGTCGCTGTGGTTATGTTGGGAATTTTTGTCTGGAATCTGCCGATATAATTTATTTGTAACGAATCGATTAATCGAGTCTCCACAAACAGAAAAACCCCCAAAGCTTTCGGGTCTTTGGAGGTTTGAAAAATATTTGCCAATTAATAACTAAATCCTTTATTTCGATGGAGCCGTAGGCTGCTGACCTTGTTGTTGTTCCTGCATCCGTTTGGCACGTTCTTCATCTTGCTTTTTGCGGTAAGCATCCAACTTTACTCCCTGTTCTTTGGTAACAACCGCTTTGATTTGTTTATCGGTTTCATCACGCATTTTCATCCGCTCTTCACGCATTTTGGTGCGATCTACATTTTCTTCACGCATTTTGGCGTAAGCTTCCGACATCTTCTTCTGCCCTTCGGTAACAATTGGAGTAACCTTGGCAAGCTGATCTTTCGACAGACCTAATTCGGCAGTCAGGCCATCAAGTTCGCGCTGAAGCCTTGCCGCGGGATCACCACCTGGTTGGGCAAAACTTGAACCCAAGGCAAAAAGCGCACAGAAAACAATCAATACTAATTTTTTCATGATTCTAGGTTTTAAAATTCTTAGCTTGGACTAATTGATTTCCATTTAGTTTAACTAACTTAGGTTCATTCAAAAAATATTTAATTCCTTATAGATATGTCAGGAAACCAAACATTTACGATGATCAAACCGATAGCAGTAAAGAAAAATCATATCGGGCCGATTCTGCACATGATCAATGAAGCCGGATTCCGCATAAAAGCGATGAAATTCACTCATTTAAACAAGCAACAAGCCATGGAATTTTATAGCGTTCATGTCGGGAAACCCTTCTATGAAGAGTTAACCACTTTTATGAGTTCAGGACCGATTGTAGCTGCGATTCTGGAAAAAGAAAATGCGGTGGAAGATTTCCGCAAACTGATTGGGGCAACCGATCCGGCCAAGGCTGCAGAAGGAACTATCCGGAAACTTTTTGCAGAATCGATGTCGCACAATGCAGTTCATGGATCGGACAGCGACGAAAATGCAATTATCGAAAGTGATTTCTTTTTTTCGAAAATAGATCGGTACTGAAAAAAGGGAAAAGTCATTCGTTTCAAGTCATTTGCTTCGCGTCTTTTTCTTACTATAAATGACTATTAATAACCATTGAATGACTACCGACGACAATCATTTACCTAAATATAATCGTCTTAACCACTTCCGATCCAACCACTTCGTTCAGGCGAACCCTGATTTCTTCTTTCATCATCAGCAATTCATTCCGAACAATGGGCGATGTAGTTTCTACAATTAAAGTACTGTTCTGAATGTACAAATTTCTGGTATACCTTGTGACTGTTTTGCCCATCACAGCTTCCCACGATTTGATCAGGTCCAGTTCGTTCAGTTTTCTGTCAAGATTGTTTTCCTTAACATAGCTTTTCAGTACTTCGCTGATGCTTTGAGTATTGGTCTTTCTCATTATTTCTAACTAATTACGGCTCCATCGTGAATGGTATAAATACATGCCTCTGTTTCCAGACTGGCAATCATCAGGTCGAGATGTTCGCGGTTGGTGTCGGTAATAAAAATTTGTCCAAAATGATCGTCAGCCACCAACTTTACGATTTGCTCCACGCGGATTTTATCCAGCTTATCGAAAATATCATCCAGAAGGAGAATCGGGGTCAATCCTGATATTTCTTTCATAAAATCAAACTGAGCCAGTTTGAGAGCTACCAGATACGTTTTTTTCTGGCCTTGAG
This sequence comes from Prolixibacteraceae bacterium, assembly GCA_025355875.1. GTDB lineage: Bacteria > Bacteroidota > Bacteroidia > Bacteroidales > Prolixibacteraceae > Aquipluma. The sequence continues at coordinate 26,576 of JANXYV010000077.1, forward strand.
ATCCAAATTTTTTGATTGGATAATTAGCCAGTTCAAATTCAAAATCATCTTTGTGGATACCTGTTGTGGTGTATTGCAGCATGCGGTCCCGCACCACAGAAGTCTTCAATAGTTGCTCAAAATCAATTTCAGCCAGCTCCGATTGCAGTTTCAAACCAACCGTTTCCTTTCCTCCGGAAATCAATTCGTAATATTTCTGAAAAACCGGCTGAAGTTTTTCAACAAAGCTGGTACGGCTCAAATGGATTTGTTTCCCGTATTTGACCAATTGATCGTCCCAAACTTCGAGCGACTCCAACTGAAAGATATTCCTTCCCGCAAACTGTTTAAGCAGATTGTTTCTTTGTTGAAGCGCGCGATTGTAAAGAATCAGGTTTTCCAGGTAAACCGAATCATATTGCGAAATGACCGAATCAACAAACCTTCGCCGGTCTTCGCTTCCACCCGAAATCAGGTTGGTATCCGAAGGGGTAACGATAATCAACGGCAATAATCCGATATGTTCCGACAATTTTTTGTATTCCTTCTGGTTCCGCTTGAATATCTTTTTCTGATTCCGTTTCAGACCACAATAAATAGTTTCTTCCGAATCGAGCCTGAAATATTTGCCCTGAACCATAAAAAACTCCTGATCGAACCGAATATTCTGTGCATCAACCGAATTCAGGAAACTTTTGCAAAACGAGAGATAATAAATCGCATCCATCAGGTTTGTCTTTCCTGCACCATTATTGCCGATGAAGCAATTTAAGCCTTCCGAAAACTTAAATTCAGCATGTTCGAAGTTTTTAAAATTTATAAGCGACAAATCCCGGATGTACATGTTTGAAACCGTTTACAAAAGCAAAACTACAAATTTCTGACTCCGGAATGCTATAAAAATATTGCACTTCCGGAGAAATCAATCAATGTGTTGATTAATATTCATTTTTATATCCGGAAAGTGCAGTTTATTTTTGAAAATAGTATATTTTTGCCTCTCGATTTTTGAACTATACTTTACAAGATGACAAAAGACACAAAAAAACCACAGGTAGATAACCTAACCGAAGTAGAAAGCGCGCTTACCAAAACTGAGCAGTTTCTCGAAACCAATCAAAAACTGATTGCCATTGTAATTGGAGCCATCGTAGTTGTATCAGTTGGGTATCTGGGGTTGAACAAGTTTTACCTCGAACCAAGGTCAACGAATGCTCAGGAGCAGATGTTCATGGCTCAAAACTATTTTGAAAAGGACTCATTCAACCTTGCCCTGAACGGCGACGGTAACAATCCCGGCTTTTTGGATATCATTGATGACTACAGTTCAACAGATGCCGGTAATCTGGCCAAATATTACGCCGGAGTTTCCTATCTCCACATGGGACAATTTGACAATGCAATACAATATCTGAAGAAATTCAAAAGCAAAGATCTGCTTCTTGGGCCAATCGCTGTGGGAGCACAAGGTGATGCTCAGCTCGAACTGGGAAAAACTGACAAAGCTCTTGATTTGTATACCGAAGCTTACAAAATGAATGATAATGAACTTACTACGCCTATTTATATGCTCAAAGCCGGCGAGCTGCTCGAAAGCTCAAACAAGCAGGCTGAAGCTATAAAGCTATACGAAACTATCAAATTGAAATTTCCTGAAAGCAACGAAGGAAGAAGCATCGACAAATACATTGCTCGTGCAAAAGCTAAGATTTAGTTTTACGTTTTTCACGAAATAGAATATAAAAAAGTCCCCTCGGTGAAGGGGATTTTTTTATTTTTGACCTGTCTAAAATTCAATCCATGGCTACAAAGAATCTATCAGAGTACGATTTAACTTCTGTTCCTTCAGCATCCGAAATGAGTTTCGGGATTGTCGTTTCCGAATGGAACCACGAAGTAACCGGAGCCTTGGCACAGGGAGCGGTCTACACTTTGAAAATGCATGGGGCAAAAGACGTAAACATCATCCTGAAACATGTTCCCGGCAGTTTTGAGCTGACTCTCGGAGCACAATATCTGGCTGAATTTGCTAATGTTGATGCCATCATCGTCCTGGGCTGTGTTATTCAGGGCGAAACACGCCATTTCGAATTCATTTGCCAGGGAGTAACCCAGGGAATTACCAGCTTGAATATGAAATACAACAAACCCTTTATTTTTGGCTTGCTCACAACGGATAACCAGCGACAGGCTCTCGATCGTGCCGGCGGAAAACTAGGGAATAAAGGCGATGAAGCAGCTGTAACAGCCATTAAAATGTTGGCTCTGAAGAACGGTTTGACCAAATAAGAAAGGGGCATAATGCCCCTTTTCCTTTTACCGCTAAAGTAATTATTGCCCTTGTCCGCTTGGCGGTGGCCCCCAATTTCTTCCCTGACCATTTTTTCGTGCTTCTTCATTCTTCTTTTGCATTTCATCAAAAAGCTTCAGCTGATCGGCACTCAACAATGCCTTGATTTCCTTATTCCGGTCCTCATTCACTTTTCGCATTTGTTCGCGAAATGCTTTGCGCTCTTCATCACTTGCATCACGCATCTTTTCCCAGTTTCCGGAGTTTTTGTCCATGTATTTCTTATTGATGGCAGCGACCTTTGTTTCCTGATCCTTGTTCAGCTTCAATTCGTCAACAAGACGTTGATTTTGCCTTTTCAACATTTCTTCGGGGTTCATTGGAGGGCGTGTTCCTTTGTCTCCATGCCCTTCCTGTCCACCAGTTTTTGACGGACGTTCGCCGCCTCCACGTTCATCTTGTGCAAAAGTCATTCCTGTGGCTAACAGAAAAACGACCATAACTACCCAAAATTTTTTCATTTAATTTCTTTTAAGTGTTTTGAATATGTTTCCGGATAGTAGACCGTCGCCGGATAAAAAAGTTTAAATGAATTCAAAATATATCTATTTTTGAACCAATCATAAACTGATACAGTGAAAGCACTTCTATTTGCGGCCGGATTGGGAACACGCCTGCAGGAACAGACTCAGCACAGACCAAAAGCGCTGGTTGATCTGGCCGGGAAACCTCTGCTACAGCATGTCATCGAACACCTGAAAAAATTCGGGATTAGCAATATTACAGTCAATGTTTTACATTTTGCCGATCAAATCATCGAATTCATTAAGACGAACAACTCGTTCGGCATCACCATTCATATTTCAGATGAACGGGGCGAACTTCTCGACACGGGTGGTGGACTGAAAAAGGCTTCGGATTTCCTAAAGGGAAATGAGCCAATCCTGATTTACAATGTGGATGTAATCAGCAACCTGGATTTGAATGTGCTTTTAAATTATCATCTGGAGTCAAATGCGCTGGCTACTTTGGTTGTAAGACAGAGGGAAACTAGCCGATACCTGATGTTCGATCAAAATCTGCAGTTGGCTGGCTGGAAAAATTACAGCACCGGAGAAACCCGAATCAGTCGTGAAAAATCGTTTGATAAATCCAACCCATTTGCTTTTAGCGGAATTCATCTCATTCAACCCGAGATGCTTGATTTAATTACTGAAACCGGAAAATTCCCCATTATGGATCTCTATCTCCGGCTAGCTCAAACTCACTCTATCAAAGCTTTTGTCGATCATTCAGACTTGTGGATGGACCTTGGCAAACCCGAACAATTGAAAGAAGCGGAAGAACTTCTTCAAAGAAAATAGAAATGGGTCATTGGTAAAGAAAAAAAAGGAAATAGGAAAAAGAAGTATTTCTGAGAAATATTGTCTTTCTGCTTAATCCTCATTTCTATTTTCTAATGACCAATGATTTTTCCCAAATGACTACTTCCCTTTTTCCGGTTTCAATGCTACTCCATAATAGTTGCCAAAGTCAAACCACTTATGGAAGGCTGATTTGACCTCCTCTGTTGAAAACGAATTCACCATCGACTCATAATCTTTGAACTGACTAAAATCGGCATTACTGTTCAGATAAGTATTGCTCAGAATGCTTAACCAGTATTTATTCTCTCGAAGGTTGGTTTCGCGTTCGCGCAAAAGTTTCTCTTTCGCCTTCAGAAGGTCTTCTTCTGATGGACCTTTGGATGCAAAATCGCTGATCTGATTAAACACCTCTTTTTTCAATTCGTCCAGTTTGATCGGATCTGCGCCGTAATAAATCGTCATATTATATTCCGGACGTGGATATTTTTCAACCCGTGGATCAGCGCCAATGTAATAAACACTGCTTTTGTCTTCGCGGATCACTTCGAGCAAGCGGGTAGTCAGAATTTTAGATACCGCATTAATCAGAAGGAGGTTCCGGCGGTTGAAATCAAAGTCTCCATGAAACACCAGGTACTGCATGCTTTTGGCATCCTGTCCTTTCGCAACTGTTTTCTCAACGACACCCTTTGGTTCGCGGATACCTAAATCCTTCCAGTTTTCGTGCCTGTTTTCGGATGGAATAGATGCCAGATATCTCACAACCAGCTTTTTAAGTTCTTCGGTATCGATTTTTCCAACGAAGAAAAACTGAAAATCGCTCGCATCACTGAATCGCTCGTGGTTAATCTGATTGATCCTTGAGAAGTCGGCTTCTTTAAGCAATTCAGTCGAAATTGGACGTTTACGCGGACTGTAATTGGCTGAAACAACCTGCAAGGTATCCTGAAAAGCAGCTTCCGGAGAAGATTTTTTGTTCTCCAAAGCCCCTGCAGTCCGCGACATAAACGAATTAAATGCCGACTGGTCGGTGCGCTGACCCATAAAATACATGTAGATCAACTGCATCAAACTACTCACATCTTTTACCGACGAACCTCCATTGAAGCCTTCCCGCAAATCGGTGATGTAGGGACTCACCGAAACCGTTTTACCGGCCAGCTTTTTTTCAAGAGCCACCTGGTCAAAATCCCCAAGACCACTTTGATCCAAAATTGCCGGAGCAATTTCGGCTGAGACATCATCGGCTTGTCCATATAGCGAGCTTCCACCCAGGCTGTAAGCTGAAAACAGAACTTCATCATCTTTGAAATCGGTCGATTTTACAATCACTTTTGCACCGTTCGAAAGTGTCCATTCCTCGGCATCCACCTCCTCAATCTTCCGGATCGAAGTAATCGACCCTTCTTTGGGTTCAACCGGAACCAGCGGCTTATCGACCACCAAATCAGCGTAAGGTTCAACCGGAGTGCTTTCAACTTCTTTCAAATAATTCAGAATATCCGATTCGGAAGGAACCTTTACCCCTTCAATTTCAGGAGCGGTTAAGATGACGACCCGGTTTTCCTTGCTGATCCATTGATGAGCCAGGGCATTGAATTCCTCCAGCTTAATTTCCGGAAGAAACGCTTTGTGAAACTGATATTCATTTTCAATTCCGGGAAATGGCTCATCGGTAATCAGGAAATTTCGTTTATACTCGTCAGCAAAAGCATTGGATTTCTGCTGGTCGCGTTCTCTATACATTTTTTCGATGGAACTCAACACAACTGCCTTTTGGCGGTCGAGTTCGGTTTGTGTAAATCCGTATTTCAGGACTCGCTCATTTTCGGTCAGCACCGCCTTGATACCATCTTCAATCTTGCCATTTTTGCACACTGCGACCGAATTGTAAACACTTATCGGACCAAACAACTCGCTATAGCTCGAACTGGCAAACATGAAAGGCGGGTTTTCCTTTTGGGTGATTTCAGCCAGCCGGTCGTTAATCATGGCATTATACAAACCTTCAACGATGGTTTGACGATAATCGCCAATGGTCTTTTGTTTTTTTAGCGGATGTTTGTAAAAAATCTGGGCTACCGCATATTGAGCTTCCTTGTCGGTTGCCACCGAGACCAGCGTTTCCTTATGATCGGGTATATCGAAATTTAGCTTCTTTCTGGGGTCTTTGGCTTCCGGAATGGTCGAAAACAAATCTTTTACATGTTTCACCATGGCCTGCTGATCGAAATCGCCAACCACAACTAATGCTTCCAAATCGGACCGGTACCAGTCGTGTCGAAACTTGCGCAGCAATTCAGGAGCAAAATGATCGACCACCTCCATTTTTCCGATCGGAAGGCGATCGGCATATTTCGAATTGTGGAGGAATACCGGCAACCATTTTTGCATCATACGCTCGTCGGCATCGCGACCACCGCGCCATTCTTCGTGAATAACACCCCGTTCCTTCTCTATTTCTTCGTCCGAATCGGTAACCTGGCTCGCCCAGTCGTACATAACCTGCAAGCCTTTATGGATATATTCAGCGCTGTCGAGCGGAACTTTAATCATATAAACCGTTTCGTCGAACATCGTTTCGGCATTGATTTCAGGGCCAAATTCCATTCCGAGCGACTCCAGATAACTGATCAGATCATGTTTAGGAAAGTTTTTTGTTCCGTTGAAAGCGAGGTGTTCTGCAAAATGAGCGAGGCCCAACTGGTTATCATCTTCATCGATCGATCCGGCCCTGACCACCAAATACAAATCAGCCCGGTTTTTCGGATTACTGTTTGCCCGCACGTAATAAGTCAGTCCATTTGGCAAAACTCCTTTGGAAACTTTTGGGTCGCTTGGGATTGGGTCGGTGAGCCTGAATGGTGATTGCGCAAAACTCAGCATTACCGCCAAAATCCAGATTAAAGTCAAAATTCTTTTCATGATCTATCGTATTGTTTTATTTTATTTTAGAAATGTAAACTGGCAGAATGCTGAATAGTTCAATGACTCGATGGAAAGATAGTTTCAACAATACGGGCAAAGGCACTCTCCTCGTTCGACTTTGCCGATAAAAACCTGGTTTTCAATTCGGCAGGTCCATTCTCAACCAGATAGGAATAGTTGGTAAATTCGAGCAAATCCAAATCGTTAAAATCATTGCCAATTCCCAGGGTATGCTCCGGGTTAATTTCAAGCAAATCACAAACAAATTTCACCCCACTGCCTTTCGAGACCGACTGATGAAATATTTCCATCCAGATATACCCTGTTTCGAGCGGAGAACTCGTCCTCAACACTTTTACCTCCGGAAACCGCTGTTCAAAATCCTTTTTCAGGACTAAAAACTGCTCAGGATCGTTTGGAAAAACCACCAGGAACTGACAAGCTTCGGAATTAATTTTCTGGTCGGGAATCAATGGTTCCGAATGGGATTGGTGAAAAGCAAAATAGCTGTCAAATTCGGAACAATGGACACTTCCACGGTGATACCAACATTTATAATTATCCGGAACCGGCCTAAACAAATGGAAATTCAAATCCTGTCCGACCAGGAAATCGGTAATCTGTTGTACATGAATTCGGTCAATATTCTGTGAATAAATGAGTTTAGTGCCTTTCAGATCGTATACTCCGGCTCCGGAAGAAAAAACAATGTAATCGAACGGAATTTCAGGAGGAATTACCGAGATCGTTTTTTGAAGGTTCCTTCCGGTGGCAATCACCCTCAGGATGCCTTTTTCCCCAAGCTTCCGAAGCGCTTCGAGGTTTTCATTCGAAATCGACTTGTCATTTTTCAGAAACGTACCATCCAGATCAGTCGCAACCAATTTTATCTTTGTATTTTTCCCCATGACTTATCAAAATATCCTTTTACCTTGAAACCTAAACACTCCATTAACAGCCACGAATTTAGGCATAAATCGAGATTACTTTTGGGGATTTCCAAATATTAGCCTTGATTTTATATCTTTGCTGGCCAAAAATTAAGAACATTTAACCTTTGATTCGGTTGTGTTCACGTAATGAAACAGCAATTTCCCATACAAATTGGAAGATAACAGCTCGGTAATTTATTTTTGAATTGACAGCAAATGAAGATTGCACTAATTGGCTACGGAAAGATGGGGAAAGAGATTGAAAAAATCGCTTTGGACCGCGGACACGAAATAGTATTGAAAATTGACATCTCCAATCCTGAAGAACTTACGGTTGCCAACCTCCGGAAGGCCGATGTGGCCATTGAATTTACAACCCCTGATTCAGCTATTGCCAATCATAAGCTGTGCTTCGAAGCGGGAATTCCGGTTGTCAGCGGCACAACTGGTTGGCTTGGGCATTTCCCCAAAGTTCAGGAATGGTGTAAAGCTATGAACGGAACTTTCTTTTACGCTTCCAATTTCAGTTTGGGCGTAAATCTTTTTTTCGTCCTGAACAAAAAACTGGCTGAACTTATGGCTCCACACAAGGAGTACCTCGTTGAAATGAAAGAAATCCATCACACTCAGAAACTGGATGCCCCAAGCGGAACAGCGATTACACTGGCTGAAGGAATTATGGAAAATATTCCGGAGAAAAAATCCTGGGTCAATCATCCGACTGCTGAACCCAGTGAAATAAGCATTACTTCTGAACGCGAAGGTCAGGTTCCCGGAACCCACATCATCCGGTACGACTCGGAAGTCGACTACCTCGAAATCACCCATCTGGCAAAAAGCCGGAAAGGATTGGCCTTCGGAGCAGTTTTAGCAGCTGAATTCAGCTTCGGTAAAAAAGGAATTTTAACCATGAATGATTTGTTAAATCTATAAAACACACTGAAAATGAAAGAAATTCTTTCCAATAAATGGTTCAAGTTTGGGATAGTCGGTTTGATTTACCTGCTTTGGGTGATCTGGATCGAAAGTTATGTTTGGCTGATCGGACTTGCAGTCATTTACGACATGTACGTGTCGAAAAAAGTACACTGGGCCTTCTGGAAAAAGAAAAACGCTCCGGATGGAAAGCAAACCAAGGTGGTCGAATGGGTGGATGCCATCATTTTTGCCGTAATCGCAGCTACTTTTATCCGTATGTTTTTCATCGAGGCATATACCATCCCAACCTCGTCGATGGAAAAATCGATGCTGATTGGCGATTATCTGTTTGTGAGCAAAACCGCTTACGGCCCTAAACTGCCAAACACTCCTCTGTCGTTTCCGTTCGTGCATCATACCATGCCATTTTCACAAAGTCAGAAATCGTATGTGGAATGGATTAAAAATCCATATAAACGCATTGCTGGTTTTGGCAAAGTGAAAAATAACGACGTGGTTGTTTTTAACTTTCCTGAAGGTGATACTGTTGCTGTAAATGTCCCAAACCAAAGCTACTATGCGCTGGTACGCAATTATGGCAGGAAAAGGGTTTGGGAAGAAAAAGAAAACTTTGGTGAAATTATTTCGCGCCCGGTCGACAAGCGCGAGAATTATATCAAACGTTGTGTGGGCATTGCTGGCGACGTAATTGAACTAAAGTCCGGTCAGCTTTTTGTGAATGGAAAGGAACAGCAACATTTCCCAGGAATGCAATATGACAATATGGTGACTACCGATGGAACCGCAATTAACAAGCGGATCCTGGAAGACCTGCATATTGCATTGGAAGATCAGCATGCCTATTCCAGCAACCAATATTTATTCCCCTTGACCCAGGAAAATGAACAAAAGCTGAAAGCGTTAAAAAATGTGGTATCGATAAAAAGAACGCTCATTGTCGGTTCAAACTGGGATCAGAATATTTTTCCTTTCAGTAGTAAATATCCGTGGAATGTCGACAACTTCGGACCACTTCAAATTCCTAAAAAAGGACAGACTGTAAAACTGACCATGGATAATCTGCCTTTGTACGAGCGCATTATTCACCTGTACGAAGCCAACGACCTGAAAGTCAAAGACAGCACCATCTATATCAATGGTTCCGTAGCCGACAGCTATACTTTTAAAATGGATTATTACTGGATGATGGGCGACAACCGCCACAATTCGGCCGACTCACGTTACTGGGGTTTTGTACCCGAAGATCACGTGGTCGGGAAAGCTGTTTTCATCTGGCTTTCGATGGATAAGGAACAGCCTTTCTATAACAAAGTCCGCTGGAGCCGGTTATTCTCATTCGTGCATTAAAAAAGGCGGTCAGTATTTAATGCTTTGATGCTAAACTTTTTTGCAAAAGACAAAATCATCAACAAAAAGGATAACCCGAAAAGTTATCCTTTTTGCTTTTCGTGCAGTGGACAAGCGCCAAACAGTCAAGCTTTCTTAAACAATCTTCAAATTACCGGCTAACCAGGAATTTGATTTGCTCATATTCAGGCTTTTGGTTATCATTGTATCCGAAATAAAACAAAACCATGTCAGTTAAAGTTATCATATTCCTTTTATTTACGGCTCTGATGGCAATCTTTACCTATCAGAACCAAATTCTGATCAACGTACGTTTTCTCCATTGGGAGATTACTGATGTTCCACTGGCAATGATCCTGCTCTCGGGATTGATCTTTGGTTTCTCCCTGACTTTTTTTATGCAACTCCCCCGGATCATCAAGCTAAAAAAAGAACTCAAGCGGGTTGTTATCGAACTTAAACGGAGCGAAGAAATTGTGGCAGCCCATGATGAAGATGTAAACTCGGAAGGAATTAGCATGGGAAGTGATTACAAAGGTGGATTTTTTAGTGAATAAGGATGACGCAACCCAATGGAATCCTGTTAAGTACTGCCTATTTTGGCCCGGTCAGGTATTTTTCGAAACTGGCTGGTTATCCTGAAATCTATCTCGAGCAGCATGAAAATTTCACGAAACAAACTTTTCGAAACCGTGCTGTGATACTGGGAGCCAATGGTCCGGTTCCGCTCATTGTACCAGTTGAAAAAGGCCGTGGACCCAAGATAAAAATCAAAGACCTGCGAATTGCCTATCACGAAGAATGGCAGCGAACTCATTGGCGGACTATCTTTTCAGCCTACAACTCCTCTCCCTTTTTTGAATATTATGCCGATGATCTGGAGTCATTTTTCAGAAAGAAGTTCAATTTTCTGTTCGACCTGAATCTGCAGATAACCAAAACCATTCTGGAAATTCTGGAAATTCCAGCGAATCTGAAATTAACTGTGGATTTTGAACAATTCCCCGAAACCTACCTGAATTTCCGGGAAAGAATCAACCCAAAAGTTCACCGAAACCTGGATGATCCTGGCTTTTCTGCTAAGCCATACACACAGGTTTTTTCCGAAAAATTTGGCTTTGTTGCCGATTTGAGCATCCTGGATTTATTGTTTAATGAGGGTCCATCAGCACACCAGTTATTACTCGATTCATTTGTGGACAGATCATGTTAAATCTTTCCTAATCAGAAGGGAGAAAAGACCAAAATATTGCATGAGAACGGTCCTTTCTTTTGCTTTGCATATTCTTAAAACAACAAGGTAATGATTGATCTTCTGCGTAAACGCCGGAGTGTTCGTAAATTTACTGAGCAACTCATTGGAGACGAAATTCTTGAGCTACTCAAAGAAACTCTGCTCCGTTCGCCAAGCTCCCGGAATTCTCAGGCTTGCGAATTTATTTTTGTAGATGACAAGTCATCCATCGAAAAACTGGCCCAATGTAAGCCATCTGGGGCAAGCGCCCTGAATACTGCGTCTTTGGCGGTTGTTATTCTTGCCAGGGAGAGCCAAACGGTTGCCTGGATTGAAGATTGTTCGATTGCATCCATCCTGCTTCAAATGACCGCTCAATCACTTGGGCTTGGAAGTTGCTGGATTCAAATCCGGGGACGCGAACATTCTGAAGAAAAAACAAGTGAAACATTCGTCCAGGAAATCCTTGAAATTCCGGAAGAATACCGTGTGCTCAGTATAATTGCCATGGGTTATCCTCAAAATGCTCCTTCCGGAAGACCTTTCAGCGAACTTGATTTCAACAAGATTCACCTGAATATCTTTCCTCTGAGAGAAACAGATTAAGCTATAACTGTCCGGAAAAGTTTAACATGATGATAATTTGCCTGGATTAACTATTGAACGGAGAATTTCACCGCATTGAATTTGGTTTTTCCAATAGCGTTTAAGAAATACAATCCTTTCTTCAAGCTGGATACATCAATACCTGAAGCTAAGTTTCCACTGGCTTTTAGAACTATCCTTCCATTTAAGTCGGCAATTTGAACAAAAACCAGATCGTCGTTACATTTGAAATAGATCCTGTCACTGGCAGGGTTGGGGTACAGTTCAATCTTTGAAACTGAATTAAGAGTGGCTAATGTAGCGGGGATTTTACCTACCTGCACCCTGAAAGTCGCCTGTTTAATGGCAATGCCATTCTTTTCCCGAGCTTCCAGCACCATAACCACTTTACCCGTTTTGCCTGGGATAGGTTTGAATTTGAGTTTTACCAGATGATCTTCTGGGGTGTAAGTTATTTCAGGAGTATCTATAACCTTGGTATTACTGCTCACCGAACTTATAGTAAGTTCTTTATGATCGGTATCACTGATATTAAATTCAAGCACTTTTTCGGCATCAGTATCAAACATTTGATACGAATCCGAATGATCATTCATCGGGCTGATGCTTATTTTGTTATTGTCATTGATGTAAGAAATTGAATGAATCATCTCGTTGCCAAACTGCGGAAAATCCTGAGTATGACTGATTCCCGGAACTAATACCAGATTCACATTTGCTCCATGTGTTTTCAGGCTGTCGTAAAGATCAAGAACCACTCCGTAATAGTACTGATCCAAGGTCCCGATTGAGATAGTGACCGGCATGTCTGAATTCAGGTTGATTGCTTTATTATCGACCCTTGAAATATATGGAGCCCATGGGAAGATGCCTTTGAAAGGGTAAAGCTTTTTCATTCCCTGTTGCAAAGTCACCTCTCCATTACACGACATCCCATTCAAATACACCGAAGCTTCATCAATGTTGTACATGGCCCTGACCGAGTCGATTGAGGCGGTAATCAAATCGGTTCGGGTATTGTCAAAGACATTACCCGAATTGTCGGGACAAGCCACAATCATCTTCAGACTATCAGTCAGAGGTTTTAAACCCAGCCGGTATTTTACTGCGGTTCCGCCACAATAATGAAGTCCGATGACCAAAGGATACTTTTTAGCGGCCGTGTAATCATCGGGAATGGAAAGGTAAAGTTTATGTTTACCACTGACACCCACAATTTGCGTTTCGATTAAAACGGCACTTTCAACAAAGACGTTGACCATTAATAACAATGCTAAAATTAAAATCAATTTCTTTTTCATAATTCGGGATTTTAGAAGTTATCAGGGATAAATAAAACCAGATTATCATTCAAATAAGGAAACTTTGCTTTTAATAGGATAAACCATCACACAAAATGCACCTTTGAAAATAACCCGTCAATTATCAAGACAGCTTGCACTGCTTCATACCCCTATTCCTGAAAAACCATATTGAACTAAAGCTCGGATTATGCCTCTTTTGAAGCATTGTTACAATCCAAAAAAACAAAAAAAAAGCCCTGCGTTTCCGCAAGGCTTTTAATATTAATCATATTGAAAAATTATTGCTTTATAAATTTTTCGGAAGTTCCGTTACTAAACCTCACAAAGTACATACCTTTTCGCAAGTTGGCAACATCAAATTTTGCCTGAGTTCCATTTGCAGTTTTTTCCATCAGCTTTTGGCCAAGGGTGTTGTATACTGAAACTTTAGAATTCGCTACAGCTATTTGGCTAACGGTTAATTCGGTTTGAACCGGATTTGGAAACAACTGAACTTTTGATTTGGCATTCGAAATCAACGGAGCGGAAAGAGCCAAATCAGCTTCTTTGATCAACATTACACTGTCCATATAGATTTTTTCATTGGAAAGTGCAAGCGCCCAATAAAGATGTTGGGCAGTATTTTCAAGAATCTGATCAAAAGTAACATGGAAGGTAAACCAGGTTGGTTCCATCATGACATTGTAATGCCATTCAGATCTTCCTCCTTGTGCTTCAGCATCATATGATGCTCCGTAGCGGGCCCAATTATTTGGAGCGTCTTCAAAAATTACATTTGCCGGAGTATTATCAGCAGATGCCCATGTTTTAAATTTAAAAATGTAAGGCACACCAGGTTCACAGTTCAACCCTGTTGGTGAAACTTGAATTTGCCAATTATATGCTCCAATACCGCATTGAGTCTCGCATACCCCATCAACAACAACCGGAGTTGAAGCGCCTGGCGCTGCGACAACATCAGACCAAACACTCCAACTTTCCAAACCATCCGCTCCCTTGTCGAAGAGGCCATTTTTAATTTGGTTAAAATTATTCCAAAGGTCATTCTTATCGATCACCTGTCCACTGATTGTAACCGTTACTTTGCCTTCAACAAATGAACCATCCAAAGCAATTGCCTTTACATTTACAGTGCCGTCTTTAATTGCAGTAAGCAATCCATCCTTGCTGATTTTGGCAACACCTGTAAGGTTATCAACCGCCCATTTCACTTTTTGACCGGTCGCATTAGCTGGCTCAACTGTGGCAACCATTTGCAGTGTACCAGCATCAGTAGTAATTTCTGTTCCTCCGGAAACTTTAATTTTTTCAACAGGAACAATGTCATTTGCACCCTCAAATATGACAGTTCCGGCGTTATCCATATTATTCCAGTCTCCACCTGAAGACCAGACGGCAAATAACTCTGGGACTGCTTCGGTATCGCGGTCAATGATGGTCACGTCAAATCCCATTGGAGCAGTTAGGTCGACCTGCACTCCTTCTTTATCCAATAATTTCGAAAAAGGGACAAAATATTCAACAATGTAGGCCGGATCGGTGACCATAAATGCGTGTTCCCCGTCATCATCGGCTACGTTGGCGCCCTTAATTCCATCAGCAGTTGCAGCAGGAGCAACCTGATAATGACCACTGTTGGCAGTTACCGGACCCTGACCATCCTTTTTAACTGCATTGACATCAAAATAAAGTTCAGGTTTATCATACTGGTAACTGGCTCCACCAGATACATACGATGGAAACCACACATCGTCATTTATTGTAAGTAAAACATAAATCCCGTCTGCAGTCCATAAAGCTTTCCAGGTAGTAGTGCCTTCAGGTCCAAGTGTGGCCACACCTGCATCAGTCGATTTAGCTATGTTGTAGGTATTGGCATTTGCCCATACGGCATCAACAACGCCATCGATTTTAGGAGCGACCTCGGCCTTTTTAATCACTGTAGCGGCTTCTGCCACCTCCGTTGAAAAAGTAAGTGTTCCAGCTTTGTCCATGTTATCCCATTCTCCACCGGATGCCCAAACTCCAAACAGACGGGTTGTCCCATCACCATCATTATCAATAATGGCAATATCAAATCCCATTGGAGCGGTTAAGTCAATGGCCGCGCCATCATTTTGTTTTAATTTTGAAAAGGGTACAAAATATTCTACCATGTAAGAAGGATCAGTCACCATATATGCATATTGGGACCCATCAGCATCAGTAAAATTTTTACCAAAAATACCATCTTCGGCAGCAGCCGGTGCATACTGATAATGGCCAGCGGTATTTGCATTGGTAGGATTTGGACCACCACCATCCAGTAATACCTTATTGACATCGAAATAAAGTTCTGGCTTATCAAATTCCCAACTGTTTCCACCGGTTTTGTAGGAAGGATTCCATACATCGTCATTCACCTTCAGAAGGATATACATCCCTTCATCGGTCCATAAAGCTTTCCATGTGGTAGTACCTGATGGGCCCAGGGTTGGCTCACCAACGTCTGTTCCACGATCAATGATGTAGGTATTCGCTCCCGACCAAATTGCATCCACCACTCCATCAATAACCGGAGCGACCGGTGATTTTTTCACCACACCTTCGGGAACCTGAGCCATTGCAAGGTTGCATAACAAAGCGCCCAACAAAAAAGTAAAGATTTTTCTTTTCATAGATTTAGGATTAGTTATAGTTAATTACATCAAACCCAAATATATGAAAAGAAATTCCACTAAATGATGAAAATCGTCACTATTTCAGAAATATGATTCAAGATCGATCATAAGCTTTATCCAAGATCGGTTCATATTAAATCGACATTGCAAAGTATCTCGATTTAATTCAGTCCAAGGTCAAAATTTGCAAGAGTGTTGGCAGGACTATATGCATCAATATAGCGCTGTAGCTTGGTAAATCCTGGGTAGTCAGGCGCAATTTTCTTTAATTGAGCCAGGGCACTGGAAGCTTCATTTGGGTTATGAGATGCTAAACCTGACACAATAAAATAGTGTAAAAACTTCGATTCAAACTTAAACTCCGGATAAGCCTTTAACAGGAATTCGTGCGATTTTTCTGTCACTCCCTTTTTGAGATAAAGCTCGCCCAACATCCGAAAGGCAAGGGGCGTTTCTTCGGTCTCCAGTGAGCTCAACAGCAATTCGATGGCTTTATCCGGATTGCTGCGTGACAAACAATCCTTTGCTTCGGTGACATTTGCTTTCACCTGAAATGGAACATAATCTAAATAGGATATCCTCTGAGGAACCGGAATACTTTGTCCCGGATTGACCTTTTTAAAGTAGGTCTGAATTTCCTTTCCTTCTTCTGCACGGTTCAGGTAGCAAAGCGTTTGATAGATTTTGATCAGGGCTTTTTGTTTTTGCTGGGCATCACCAATTTTCTGCGCCGTCTGGAAATGTAGCAAAGCGGCTTCCAGATCGTTTTTGATGGTACAAATTTCGCCTGCACGATAATGAGCATAGAAAACATCTGAGGTATATCCCATCGAACGCTCGAAAAAAACAAGTGCTTTTGGAAGATCATTCATCTGAAGCAGACAATCGCCCGCTTTTCTAAAATAAGGACTCCAATATGGGATTATTTGGGTTAAACTGTTGTACTCGCGAAACGCATTCAGCAGATCTCCCTTTTTCTTATATATCTCTGCCAATTGCTCATGAGCCTGAGTTAAACTGATTGTACGTTTTGCCATTACTGTAAATGCCAGTGAATCGACTATTCCGGTAGGTTTATAGACCAGCCGGTAATCAACAGAACCTTTGGTTTCGTCAGTAAACGGCCAATGGTACGACAAATTGGTAACCCGGTGTTTCCCAATCCAATAATCAAGATCGGAATATCCATAATCCGCGATAAAACCTTTGTAGCTCTTAACCGTTGGCAAGTTTACCTCAGAAGCGATCAGTTTCGATTGCGTAAGTGCCTTATAGAATGATTCTGCCAACAGGAATTGCCCGGGGATATTCGGATGCAAATGCTCAGTCAGCAAATTATTTCCAACAATTCCATTGGGGGAATTCGAATTAAAAAGTTCTACTGTAGGAACGAAATGATCCTGATATTTATCAGAAAGTTCCTTTATGATTTTGTTGATGTCAGACGAAGCCCTAAAACGTATGCAATCGTAATCGCGGGTCAGGGTAAAATTTTCTTTCGCCTTAGGGATATCTCCCTGCGCTTCATACTTCTTTGCTGCCTCGAAATATTCGTCTGCCCCTTTCAATTCGCCTGCTGCAATTGATTTAAACGGTTTTAGATCATGCAGATTACTAACCAGATCGCTGATAAAAACCTGAACATTTTTTTGTTTCGCCAATGACAACATGGCATTCAGGTTTTGCTCATAGTTCTGGATTCCTTCCTTGTATTTTTTACTCCCATAAGTAATATCGGCATCTTTAACCATTCGTGTCATGAGAGTTCCATGCTTTTCATTTACAGGATTGCCAGAGCCAAAGATCCCAACAATTTTTCCTACAACATTTACTGTTAACTGGTAAACCTTATAATTTAATAAGGCCAAATGTATCCGAATCAGTGTTGGACTATGAAAAACAGCTTCGTTGGATCCTGCCCCAAAAGCACCGTAAAACTCGTTGTGCCCTGCATAAAAGAGAATAGCATCAGGTTTTTGATCTAAAATCTGCGGCATAAAATCGGCCAGAGTAAAACTGTTAATCGCAGTAATCGCGGTATTTACAATTTCAATTTTTTTGCCCGGATATGCATCCCGAAGTCGTTCACTCAATATTCTTGAAAACATCAGATTATTTTCATAAGGAAATCCTACTACACTTGAACTTCCCATGGCAAAAATGCGAAAAACATCGTCAGGCTTTTTCTTCAGGAAAATGTCTTTCGGAGGTGCGGAGTATTCCATCTTATTAAAATACTTTTTCCCAATCTCCGGATTCACCACATAGTAATTTTCAAATTCCTTGTCAGGATGAGTTATAAAAAGCGAAAAGTTATCGCCATATCCTGAAATCCGAAGGACCAGTTCAAGCAAAACCAGAAAAACCAAGGGAATAAACACGGATATGACACTGAAAATCATCCGCTTCGATTTGGACAAAGGAATTTCCGGCTTGACTTGAGGTGTGCTAGGTTTGGATGGTTTGGCAGTCGGTTTGGATTTACTATTTTTCATGACCATAGGTTTTCTGAATAGATTCAAGATTAAGCACCAATTTACTCAAAACAGATTAATCGGCAGCAAATTGGTAGTTTTTGGCAAACTCGGCCTTTAGATTTTCCAGTTGTGTTTTATCGAACAGAAAATCGTTGAGAACCAGGAAATCGATTTCGGTGTTCATAAAGCACCGGAAAGCATCGAAAGGAGTTCCAACGATGGGTTCGCCACGCACATTGAAACTGGTATTGATTACGATTCCGTAACCGGTAATCTTTTTAAATTCGCTAATCACTTTCCAGAACCTTTCATTGGTTTTCCTGCTTACGGTCTGCACCCGTGCGGAATAATCAATATGCGTGATGGCAGGAAAATCAGAACGTTCGAAGTACAAACGACTGTACAGATCGCCTTCAAGGTAGTTGTCAGGAAGCTTATGGCATCTTTCCTGCAGAACCGGCATTACTAAAAGCATGTATGGAGAAGCGATTTTACATGAACAGAATTCCGAAATATCTTCTTCGAGAATAGCCGGAGCAAATGGCCGGAAACTTTCCCGAAACTTGATTTTCAGGTTCATCTTTTTTTGCATTTCCGGATTTCGGGCATCGCCAATAATGCTTCGGTTTCCAAGGGCACGCGGACCAAATTCCATGCGTCCCTGAAACCAGCCAATCACTTTTCCGGAATTGATCAGTGATGCAGTTTTCCGGGCCAGATCATTAAACTCTGCAAAATAGGTGTGCGGAATATCAAAACGGCGGATGAGATTCCGGATATCCTGTTCGGTATACGAAGGTCCCAAGTAGGAACCTTGCATCAAATCTTCAGGATTGACCAGCCTTTCCTGATTCAAAAACTGGTACCAACCGGCCAGCGCTGCACCCAGTGAACCGCCGGCATCGCCAGCAGCAGGCTGTATCCATAGGTCTGTGAACAAACCACTTTCCAGAATCTTTCCGTTCGAAACACAATTCAGGGCCACGCCACCGGCCATGACCAGATTGTTGCATCCGGTAAGCTGCCGAGCCGTGGCGGCAAGTTTTACGACAATTTCATCAGTAACCTGCTGAATGGCCAGCGCCATGTCCATATATTCTTGCGAAATTTCGCTTTCTTCATTCCGGCGTGGAATTCCAAACAGTTTTTCCCACCTCTTGTTGTTGCACATAGTCAGCCCGGTAGCGAAGTTGAAATAGTCCATATTCAGGAGCAATGAACCATCCGGACGCAAATCAATCAGTTCAGCCAATATCTGTCTTTTCATTGTCTCAACGCGATCTGAACCGGGAATACCGTAAGGCGCCAAACCCATCAGTTTATACTCGCCGCTATTCACACGGAATCCACAGTAATAGGTAAAAGCCGAATACAACAGCCCGATGGAGTGCGGAAAATGCAGTTCTTTCAGGATCGTAATCTGATTGCCCTTTCCATGCGAAATTGCGGTGGTGGTCCACTCACCTACCCCGTCGATCGTTAAAATTGCAGCTTCTTCGAAAGGCGAAGGGTAGAACGCGCTGGCAGCATGAGAAAGATGATGTTCAGTGAAAAGGATAGAAACCGAGTTCGATAAGCCGATCGATTTCAGGTGCTTCCGGATCAGCTTTTTCATAAAAAGTTTATCTTTCAGCCAAACCGGAACCGAATTAACAAAACTTGGCAGGCCTTTGGGGGCAAAAGCATGATAGGTTTCGAGCAGACGCTCAAATTTAATGAACGGCTTGTCGTAAAACACTACACATTCCAGCTCTGAAGCATCCATTCCGGCCTCGTCCAGACAATACTGAATGGCATTGAGCGGAAACCCATCGTCATGTTTTTTTCGGGTGAATCGTTCCTCCTGAACGGCAGCCACGATTTTCCCGTCTTGCACCAAAGCGGCCGCACTGTCATGATAAAAAGCAGAAATTCCTAAAACAGCTTTCCCCATGATTTAGAAAATGGTGTAAATGAATGGTGCAATGGCTGAGCCGGCTGTAAATACTATAATGAGGGCAAAAAAGAGTAGTACAATGATTAATGGCAACAGCCAGAATTTCTTCCGTACTTTCAAAAATTGCCAAAGTTCTTTTAAAAATTCCATCTTTCTTTAATTTAGTAAGGTGTGGTAAGATCGGTCCTGGTATAGGTATGATTGCGATCTTTAAAAACAGAACCTGTATCTTTCTTAAACATCTTCAAACTGAGGCTGTCTTTTCCCATGGCTTTCCGGATTAGTGAAACCGGGCACACAAAAACAATGAACACCAGAACTAAAATTACCTTCGACATGACTTTTCCCAACAAATCGGAAAGGTTGAGCCAGAGAAACGTAAACGGAAAAACAAGTACCGGGGCAATGAGCAAAACCAGCACTTCGGCAATGGCGATCCGAAAGAGGAAGTGCAGGTTCGTCCATTGACTGAGGATCAACATGATCAACAGCAGTGCCAGACCTGAATCGACATGTTCTTTTTTAGTAAAACTGGTACGTATAGCCATTTCAAAACTGGTATCAAAAATAAAGTAGCCGTGTTTCCGGCAAATATATCAAAATAGTAGTGGATCGTTTCATCCTTGCAGATCGAAATTACCATCGTTATTCGATCGGGCCATTATTCCTGAAGACTTGTACGCGCAATTTATTTCATTCTCTGAATCGCCACGTCAGCCGCTTTTAAAATTGCTTCATTCGAAAGTGGTTCGCCAACAGCCTGATGCATCCATTCGTTGGGCGTTAGCTGGCCCAGCGAAAAAATACGCTCCACTTCCGGTGCAAATTCGTGGGTTTTGAAATGTTCTTCGAGCTGAAAATGAATGAGGTGTCCAAAAGCGTAGTTGGGCAGGTACATCGGAGAATTGACCATGTGCGAATAGATACCAAGAATAGTCTGGTCTTTTATTCCGAAAACCGGTGCATAATAGGTATTCCAGACTTCCCTGCTGATTTCGAGAACTGCGTTTTTCAATTCGGTGGCCGTGCTGTTCGGATTGGAATAGAGCCATTGCCACATTTTCATATCTACCAGCGAAACACCCATGATTTCATACAGCGACCAGAAAATATCCAGCGTTTTCAGGGTTTCCTTCTCCGGATTGGGGTCTTTCATGTTCAGCAAAAACAGATCGCGTTCCTGAAAAACAAACGCCAGAGCTTCAGTAAATGCAGTATTGGGCACACCGTTGATCATGTAATTCGGAACCTCATTCAGCGAAATGGTCTGTTCCACATTGTGTCCGAACTCATGAATGGCAATATTGTAGCCCTTGTAATTCATTCCTTTTGCCGGAATCCGGGTGCGCAGATGTGCTTTTTCGCTTTTCATCGAAGCGCCCCAGGCATGGCCTGAACCACGGGCCGGATCGACCGAAACCCGCGAGGCGATGAAAGCCGCTTTCTCTTTGGAAAAGCCAAGTTTCAGCAGGAGGTTTCCCAAATCGGCCTCGAGCGCTGCCGGATTTGGGTATTTCTTTTGGGTGATCGCATTCAGGCTTTCTTCTGAAATCGAACTGCGGGCCTTAAACCCATCGTACCAGATATCCCAGGGTGAAAGTTCGCGTCCCAGACGTTTTTTGACGATCGCCGCCACTTGTTGCACCTGCGATGAACTTAGAAATTCGTTGAACAGCTTTTGAACTTCGGGCAGAGGAATTTGCATATCAACCGAAAATGCCCTCTGAATGGCGGTATTCATTTCAGGATAATATGGATCAAGCACCTGATAAACATGGAAAGTATTCAGAATTTGCTGGTACCGACCGTCGGTTTCGGCTGGACTATCGGCTGCGTTTCCTGAAACAAGTACCTGATTCGAAATTGGCTTCCAGTCTACTTTTCCGGAGTTAATTACTGACTTGGGGATACTCTGGTCGACAATTCGCTCCATCACTTGATAGATCATGGCTTGTTTTTCGAAACCTTTTTCCTTGTTGGCGTAGTTTGCTTTGATTTCGTCGCGCAGGTTCCAGTGGCTCAGCAAAATCATATCTTCCGGAAAAAGTCTTTGGTTGTCTTCGTTCAACAAATGGCCCATATAGATATTGTAATCAGCAACATAGGCATTCGTGGCCGCCGAAACCACCGATTCGCGCTGAACCAGTTCGGATGGCACGCGAGCTTTGAACACATCTCCCAAACGGGCATAACCCCAATCCAGGGCTGTCCAGTTTGGCCCTGAAATATTCTTTTCTTCGGTTGAATAGTACGGAAAATTAAGCGCGACGATAAATGCTATTTTGTTTTCGTACAGATCGTTGATGAGGTGAGCGCCCGGGTTGTATCCGGCAAACATCGGATCAATAGGTAAGAGTTCGCTCTTTTGGAGAGTCACATTTTCCTGCAGGTCGAGGCTCAATTTGTTGAAGTGTCCTAACAACGATTCCAGATATTCAGAAAACCGTTTAAATGATGCTTCTTTTTTGGCGGGATCAGCAATGAAGTTCTCACCACAAAATTTCACAAAATCTTCCGGAGTTCCATCGGCATCGCGCCACAATGAGGCGGCGTGTTGCACCCCTTTTTCGATGATGGCGGAATTATTTCCCGAAGCTCCGCCACTTGCTGCTTTTACAGCATCAGCAATGACACCTTCCGAAATACCTGTTGGCACTGGTGTAGGGACATCCGGTTTCTGTATTTTTGAATGACAGGCTGAAATCACACCGAAACAAACTAAAATGATGATTGAATTTCTGATCATATCACTTACTGATTTAGGTAATTTCTAAAATGACAGACCGAAAATAGGGAAAAGTTTTTATTCTGAAAGTGATTATCGGCAGCATGGGCATTTCTATCCGAAAAAGATGACCAATTTTGACATTTAGTAGCTGTTATTGAATAAGTTATTCCTTTCAGTATAAACTTTGTCCAGACACTTGTGTTTATATGATAGCTTGGATTTTTATGTCCATCCGAAGTGTAAAGAAATCATTCATCTTAAAACTAAACGATATGAAAAATCAGAATCGTCATTTATCCGTTGTCACCATCTTTTCCTCTATTTTGCTTTTCTCTTTGGTTTCTTTCGATGGATACTGTCAGAAGAAAACAAAACCCGAAACGGCGGCTCTTTTTCCTGAACCGGTTTCAGGTATATTGAACAGCTCGTGTGTTGGATGTCATTCGGATGAAGGCAGCTCGAAAGCCAAGCTCTTTATGAACCTTTCTGAATGGGATAAACTCAGTCAGAAAAAGCAGATGAAAACGGCCAGGAAGATGAATAAGAAGGTCGCCAAAGGAGCGATGCCACCATCGGGTTTTCTGGAAAAACATCCGGAAGCAGCGCTCACTCCGGAGAAGATCAAAAACATCAACGACTGGGCAGTAGCATTGCAGAAAGCCAAATAGAATCCGTCTTTTTCATCAATTTCCCCTCGAAAAAAAACCTGCCTCCAACCAGTTTGAATGGTCGAAAACAGGTTTTTGCTTTCCGATTTTGGAATATTTTTAAACGTCCTTATTCATGATCTTAAGCTTTCCTAAGATCCAGAAGATAAGCGACAAAACAACTCCGATGATAGCTGCAAAAGCCATTCCCTTCAGCTGAACCGAGCCAATATTAATGCTTGCGCCGCTCACACCAACCACAAAAGTAACTGCTCCCAGTACCATGTTGCTGTTTTTGCTAAAATCTACTTTCTGTTCCACAAACATGCGGAATCCCTGTACGGCAATTACTCCGTACAACAGCATCGTGATGCCGCCCATAACTGCACTCGGAATGGTTGAAATCGCTGCTGAAACTTTTCCAATTAACGAAAAGGAAATTGCTAGCAAAGCAGCTCCGCGAATAATCCAGACAGAATACACGCGGGTAATGGCCATTACACCAATATTTTCGCCGTAAGTGGTGTTTGGAGGCGATCCTGCAAATCCGGATAACACATTACTGATTCCATCTCCAAGCAACGATTTGTGCAAACCCGGATTTTCCATCAAATCGGTTTCGGTAATTTTTCCGGTAACGATCAGGTGACTGATATGTTCGGCCAGCACTACAATACAGGCAGGAGCGATGATGACAATTGCATTAATATCGAAAACCGGAGTTTGAAATTTTGGTAATGCAAACCAGTTAGCATTAGCAATCACAGCGGTATCAACCATTCCCATTGCAAGAGCCAGCATATAACCGGCAATTACGGCAAAAAGAATAGGGATTACCTGCATAAAACCTTTGAATAAAACTGAACCGGCAATACCCACAATCAAGGTAAACATCGAAACAATAACGATATTTGAATTCATCACAAATGGCTGTACCACTTGTCCGACATTGGTCGGCCAGGGAGCCAGACCAGCCTGCTGCGCTGCAACCGGAGCCAATTCAAGCCCGATAATGGCCACTACTGCACCCATCACAGCCGGGGGCATAACGATGTCGATCCATTTTATTCCCCAGAATTTAACGACATACGAAATCAGGATAAAGAACAAACCGAAGAATATAAATCCGGATTGTGCATGGGTAAAACCACCGTATTTACTGATCACCAGCATGGCAGGGGCGATAAACGCGAAACTGGAGCCCAGATAGGCAGGAATACCGCCTTTCGTTACCCAGGTGTAAATTAAAGTACCTACACCATTCATAAGCAAAGCAATTGCCGGATCAACTCCAAGCAGAATAGGAACCAGAATTGTAGCACCAAACATGGCTGTCAAATGCTGAAAACTGAGCGGGATGCTCTCTAAGAGAGGAAGTTTCTCATGAATACCAATAATTCGTCTCGCCATTTGTAGATCTCCTTTGATTTTAGATTAAGTTAATTTAAGCAGAAGTTAGCTGTCAGGTTTAAAACCGGATGAAATTAACAATACTTTCAAAACCCATCTACCGGGTCCGGAATTAGATATTCACAAAATTTGTTAGTAACAGGAAGGTAAGTGGAACATCGGAAAACAAAAACACAACTATTAAGCCCAGGCAGAATGCATCAAGTACAGGTTAATACGGGTCTATTTCTGACTAAAACTTCAATTGCCCTTCGACCCAAACGGCACCTTCAAGCTCAAGCAAATATTCCTTCCCGGATTGTACAAATTGACTTCCTTTAAGGTAGAAAGATGATCCATGTATTTGACATCAAAGAGGTTGTTTGCACCAATACTCAGAGAAATCAATTGTCTATTTACCTTCAGGTTGCCACCAATGTTCAGGTCTGTCAGTGTATAACCTTTCGTTGTGGTTTCGTCGGGCGCAGCATTATTCTGAGCAAAAGCCGTACTTGTGTTTACTGAAATAGAAGGGTTGAACAAAAATGATAACTGGTCTTTTTCAGCCCTTAACTCAAAGCGTAATTTGTGTGCCGGAATAAAAGGTAAATAATCTCCATTCTCCTGTTTCCCAACCACCGAAGCGAAAGTAGTTTCAAAATGCAACCATTTCACTGGCTTCGGATGAATGTGCATTCCGGCTTCGCCCCCAACCAGACTTGAATTGGCTTGCTTATACTTGTAAATGGGAATGCCGGAACTTGTTTTTTCTCCTGTGGGTGAAATGAAAATATAATTCTTGATCACATTGTAAAAACCGGCCATCTCAAAGGTAAAGTTATCGCCGTGATAATGAATACTGGCATCCGATTCATACGAATTTTCAGGAACAAGATTTTGATTACCAACTTCATATCGGGTTTCATGCTGGCCGTTTGAAGTCAGTTCCGCCAGATTTGGAGTCCGGTAGGCCGAAGCAAAGTTGGCCCGAAATAAAAGTTTCTCGTTCAAATTGTAGGTTGCACCCAGCGAACCGCTGAAACTGCCATAGCTTTTTTCGAGCGCCGGACGATAGGTTTTCAAATCGGTTGGCAAACCGACCTGCACGGTTGAGATTGATTTTCCATCGTACCGGACTCCCGTTTGCATTTTCAGTTTTTTAAGAAAAGTGTACTGAAACAGTCCAAATGCTGAATAGTTGTTGGTACTGGCATCAGGTAACAGGATGGTTTCACGGTTGTTCAGGTTCTTATTGTTTTGATTGAACCCCTGGAATCCAAGGATATATTCGGTGTTTTCACGGGCCGGAAAATACAGTTTTGCTTCATAAGTTAAAGTAGCCAGTCTCATCTGAATTTCGACCACTTCGGGTTCGCCAAAATGCATCAGTTCAGTATTTTGATATGCTGAATTCAGGTCGAGCTTGAAGCGACCCAAATACAACCTGTTTTGAGATGACAATAAATGCGTATTCAATTCCTGATACCAAACCTTGTTTTCACGACCCCGTTGAGTTACTTCAGCAATCGCCTGTTCTTCAACCATTCCCAGTTTTTGATTAGTATAATCGTAAAACAATTTGAATGTTCCGATTTTGCCGGTATACCCTCCATTGGTCTTTGCCGACCATTCATTGAACCGGGAATTGGGGGCGAATGCTCCTCCACCCTGAAGAAAATCGGTGTTGGTTTTCTGTCCGATTCTGAAACCTCCAAACAGATTGCCAGTCGATCCCCTGATTCCAAGATTATTGGTCATTCCTAGTGTATTTGAAAACATCTGCAGGTTGTAATCGCCAAGAATGTCTCCTCCCGGAGCTGGCTTTTCCTTGATAAAATTTATGACACCGCCAATCGCATCGGAGCCGTAAAGAAGCGATGCAGGTCCCTTTATGATGTCCACATCTTCAATCCCGAATTCATCAATCCCCAGCGGATGATGACTGGAATACTGGTAATTTTCGTACCTGACACCGTTATTCAGAACTAAAATATCGTTCATCGAAAGACCGCGGATCACCGGTTTTGAAACACCACTACCTTTCGAAATCATATCCACTCCAGGCACCTGGGTCAGCACTTCGGTAAAATTGGGAGTGCTTTTAATGGTCAGCGGATTTAATTTAAGAACATCAATCTTTACGGCATTATCATGCTGCGTGGAGTTATATCCACCGGTAACAACGATTTCGTCAGCCTCAATCGGAGTTTGTTTCAGTTGTATATTTAGTTCCACGCTTTTGCCGGTTAATTCAAGTGTTTCTATTCGGTTGGTAAAGCCAATGAACGAAAACTGAACTTTCATTTTCCCATTTGGCAAATTGATAATCTCGTACTTTCCGTTTACATCTGAAACGGCTCCCTTATTCATTTCAGGAACAAAAACAGTTGCCCCTGGTAATGGTAACTTATCGGTATCAGTTATCAGGCCACTTATTTTGTTTTGTGCACTCGCGGCCTGTACGAAAATAAATAAGGCACTTACGAAGAAAATAAAACTTCTGTTTCTCATTCTGGAACTCCTGTTACTTTTATGACTCCTTACCATCAGCTCAAATTAGGATCACTGTGTTTGATAACAGAACAATAAATCAGGTTCAAAGTTTCAGCAGGGTGAAATTATGTTGGCTGGTCAAGTTTGTTTTCAAAGTCTTTTTGTGCATTTTTGGTTTCTCATTCAAGTTCAAATCTATTCTATGGAAACTGTTTTATTGCTTATGCTGGCGGGAATTCTGATTGGCTTTGCCATCAGCCGCTTTCCAAATGCAGTCAAGGCCAACGACAAGCTCATATCGTGGGCCATATATGTTCTGCTATTCCTGCTTGGAATATCAGTAGGACTGAATAAAACTATCATTCAGAACCTTGATAAGATCGGACTTCAGGCTGTGATTATCACCTTGGGTGCTATCGGCGGAAGCGTTTTAAGCTTATGGCTGGTCTATCGGTTCTTCTTCCAGACTGGGCCACTTAAGGAAGGTCGGGATGAAGAATAGTTTGATCATCCTTGGATTTTTTATCACCGGACTTGCTCTTGGGATCAGCAAAATGCTGCCAGAGCAGCTGGTGAAAAATAATTTCAGCATGTATGCCTTGTATGGCCTGATGTTTTTGGTTGGTATCAGTATCGGGGCAGATAAAAACTCCTGGTCGGTTTTTCGGACCATGAAAATTAAAATTTTTCTGGTTCCTGCCGGTGTAATTTTCGGCACATTTGCCGGGACTTCACTGGTTTCCATATTTCTTCCGGATTTAAAACTGAAGGAAGTTTTAGCGGTAGGTGCAGGCTTTGGCTACTACAGCCTTTCCAGTCTGCTCATCACGCAAATCAACTCGGCCACATTGGGAGTCATTGCATTGTTATCGAATATCATGCGCGAAATATTCACACTTCTGGCAACACCACTTCTGGTTCAATATTTTGGAAAACTGGCCGGAATCGCTTCCGGAGGAGCAACCTCCATGGACACCACGCTTCCAGTAATTACCCGATATTCAGGAAAAGAATGGAGTATCATTTCTGTTTTTAGCGGAGTAATCCTAACCTTACTGGTTCCCTTTCTGGTAACCTTTATCCTGAGTTTTTGTTAAACGAGAAGTTGTCCAAGGCTATCAATCACCAAAGCCCCGCTTGCCTGAAGCACTTCTCTCGATTGGTGCCCGTTGGCAATCAGAACACAGCTACAACCCAATTCGGTCGCTACTTCAAAGTCGTGAATCGTATCACCAATCAACACCAGTTCAGCTGCCATCAGGTTTGATCTTTCCAATAAGCGATGTCCGTTTTCTGCCTTGGAAGCAGCAAAGTGGTTGTCAAGCCCTGAAACACGCTCAAAAAAATGATCGATTTGATAATGTCTCAGGCAATCTTCCAATACATCTTGCTTCATGGCCGAAAGAACAAACTGCCGGATCCCGGCCAACCGGAAATAATTCAGTACGCGAAATGTTTCCACATGAAGCGAACATCCGGAGACTTGTTGATTATAGCGTTCTATAAATTCCAGCGCAGGGATTTCAAACGGCTCATCATCAAAGTCAAACCCGATTTTTCGGTAATAATTTTTTACGGGAAACGAAAAAGCATCCTTATAAGTATCGAGAGATAATTGAGGCAGGAAGCGTTTTTCAAGCATGTCGTTGATGGTTTCGACACAGAGTTGCACATCGTTCAGCAGAGTGCCATTCCAGTCCCAAATGATGCCAGTTGTTCGATCGAACATAAACTAAGTCAACGATTTACGCTTATTCAGCAATGGATTCACATACATTTGAAGGAACATGGTACGGATAATTCCTGCATCGCCCTGAATGAGCGAAACAGCTTCGTCGAGCATCGCAACAAACCGCTGGTATTGTTTAGGAGTATAATGTTCTGAATTTGAATTGGTCTGATTCAGAAT
This sequence comes from Prolixibacteraceae bacterium, assembly GCA_025355875.1. GTDB lineage: Bacteria > Bacteroidota > Bacteroidia > Bacteroidales > Prolixibacteraceae > Aquipluma. The sequence goes on from JANXYV010000077.1 coordinate 55,741, forward strand.
ATCTTCTGCAATATAATTATTGGGCCAGAGTTTAAAATTCGTGTAAATCTGCCGGTCGATGTATTCAGCCAGTTTTTCAATCTGGCTTGCAATCGTTTGCTCGCCCGAATTCCAGTCAATCTGGTCAGAAATAGGTTCCCCAAATCCGAAATGCACTCTGCCTTTTGGCTTTACCAGTCCTTCGCTCATACTGCGCAAATCGTCATCCTGTGTCTTTTCGAAACCTTCCCTATTCCGCAGGTAGAGTTCGGCCACTTTCGAGATACCGCAAGGTTCAATCTCGTAGGAAATGGAAAGAGGAACAATTCTCAGTTCCCTGAACCCATCGGCAAATTCATTTATATTGCTAAGATTAAGCATCTTAAGCACAGCCTGCTGAGTTTTATCGTTTCCATCTTTGGTCCTTCCTTCGCGCTGTGCAATCCAAACTGAAGTCTTTTTCCGGGTGATATCGCGGCGGATGTATTCGGAAAGTTTCTTTGAAACCATTAACAATTCCCTCACCGGAAGGCTTCGGTGAACCACAAATGCACGGTTCAGTTTAACTGCATATTCGATCCATTTTTCGATCAGCAAGTTATCTCCAATCGCAATTTCGGTCGTATTCATCCCTTCAAGCACAATCAGGAAATTCATCAAAGCCGAGTCGAGAATGATATCACGGTGATTCGAAATGAAGAGATAGCTTGCGCTTTTATCAAGTTTTTCGAGCCCGCTGGAAGCCAATCCGTCGGTCGATGGCTTCAGAATCAGATCGTTGATGAGGTGGTAAATAAATTCAAATTGCAATTCTTTGACCGAGTGAATCTTCGACAATAAGGTTTTGACTTGGTCTATTTTTGCCTGATCTTTAAAAATAAATTGAAGGATATTCTGAAATTCATCATCCTGAAGGAGTAACCGTAGGTAATGATTGACTTCTGAATCATCAAACGGACGGATATCATCGAAATTAATTTTGTGGACCATGCCTGGATTTTTGTCGGGCAAATATAATAATTGAGAGCGAACAAGTGAAATTAATTTAGAACTGAAATCGAAGCTGGATTTTTATTTCCGATTTGGTCGTCGAATTGGCCACAATTCCACCATTCGATTGTTCGAACTGGTGGGTCGTTGCACACTTCACCCAAAATGACAGATGCTCCGAAAGTTTATACTGAACGTTGAAATACGACCGGATTCCCTTGCCATACAATGCCGGAACTGAAAATGAATAAAGCACATCATTCTCGTAAGCATACAACCGCGAATCATAACCATCAGTTTGAAAATATGCCAAACGGCCATTAAGCGCCCATGGTCTTTTCTGAAATTTATAAACCACATCCTGAAGGACAAGAATTCCATTCTCATGGTTCAATTTCGAATAAGCCGAGAATTCCACCCTGGATTTCAAGCTAAACTGTGCATTCAGAATTTGGGCGTAATTGAGTCGTAAGCGGTTGATCACTTTTCGTTCATTATATTTCAATGCATCCAAAATTTGTTTCTCATCCTTTTCTTCCTGAAAAAACCGCAGGTATAAACTGGTTTTCCGAGTCGGATTATAAGATACCTGTGAAAACAACTCAGCTCCGGATGACGGGGCAGCAGTCGTATATTTGATCCATTTACTTCTGAAAAGATCGGCATATCCCAATACCGTCCAATGCGCAGCAGGGAAAAATTTCAAGCCAACATAAAGTCCCTGTTCATCATTGTTCCGCGATGATTCGGTAAAAGAATTTGAGAAATAGCTGAAATATGTTTTGTTGATATTCCGGTAAACCAGCGACAGTTCTGCATTTGCAGCAGGCTTCAGCATAGCGCCTGCCATCAGTGCCTTTCCGGAATAACTGCTCACAGCGGCCTCTCCAAAAAAATAAAGTTTGCGCACCGACCCTTTCCAATCAAACCCGGCTACCAGGGTTTCTTTCCCAATCGGAAAAAACTGATTATAAGGTTCAGCCTCCCGAATCATTTCCGTATCAAAACGGTTAAAAACCGTGGTAAATCCAAACACCCAACGATCGAACGAATAAATGACGTGTCCACCTGTGGTAAACTGACTAACGGAATTCTCTCCTGCAATCTCCGATTCGGTACGATGATATCCGCTGGTCTGAAAGGCGCCAAAATATGCTTTTCCGTCGAGGTTATCTACGTGGGCATCTATTCGGTTCAGTGAAATGAATGGTGAGAAAACAAAATGCCGGTACTGAAACTTACCAGCCAATCCGCGGAAAAACTGATTTTCGTCGGTGGAAGAATACGATCGGATTCCCTGGTCCGGACGGAAAATCTGGGTAGTCTCCGCCGATTTTCCCATAGAAAACCCTTGCCAGGCAACCAAACCTTGTCCGAAACGGACGATATAATCACCCGCAAAAATCCGGTTTCCAGCCTTTCCCAACCTGAAATTGACAAATGCACTGTTATAATCAAATCCCTGCTTGTTCGACTGGGTGAAAAATGATTCTCCGGGATCCTTTTCAGCCACCAAACCAAATTCATACCTGGACGAGGCTTGACGAAAACGCAGATAATAGCGTTCTGCTGAACCTTCATACCGGGTAGTTTCAGGCTGTACTTCCGATGAAAACGACCTCGTCGACTTCAGGAACAGGTCGCTGACTGTTTTCTTCATTGCAACGATCTGACCCTGAGTCTCGAAACTAACAAAGGGTTCAATCCGTTGCAGTACATCCGGAGTAAAACCCTCTATCGAAGCCATTTCATAAACACTGTAGATTGTGCCGGTTTTTTGCCTGAAACTAATCAGGTTTTCAATTTGCAAACTCGATAACAAATGCAACTGCATGAGTTCAGCGCTGGTTGCCACATTCATCTTCAATGGATTCTGCCTGAAACGGATCAGATCATCCAGAATTTCCTGGAAGTCAGTATCGTCGCTCATATTTTCGCCAGCCGACTCCAATATATCTTCCACAATTTGCTGCAACATGGGATCCTGGGCTTCCGACATCATTGCCATTCCTGCAATCAATATGGAAAGAATCAGTCTTTTCATTTTCCGAAGCAATAGTGAAAACTTACAGAAGGTGAATCGCCCAAATATTGATGGTACGAACTGGCCAGATCCACGCCAAGCATTTTAAGGTGAAATCCAATACCGGCAGCTATCTGATAGGGTTTTCCTGAAAAACCACCTCTCAAATAAAACTTGTCAAGGATAGAATATTCCATACCAGTCCGGACAATAACATGTTGACTCCAGTCATTTTCGAGCTCGGTTGAGATACTGAATGAATCTGAAAGCTGGACTCGGGCGCCAAAATTGATTTGCGATGGATACCTGTAGGTTCCCGATGCAGTTTGGACGCCTGTTTGAAATGGATTCAGGAAATGCAGGCCAGCAACGAGTTGTTTCGAAAAAAGGTATTGGACTCCCAGTTCAATGCCAGCCGAAGCTTCGCTGTGATTGTCCTCAGACAGAAAAATGCGGTAATAATTAAATTGCAACCCGAAATTGAGTTTGGGAATGATGCGCCGGGCGTAACTCAAGCCTAACTTCTCCTGATGAAAGGGATTTTTTCCGAATTGCGAAAGTGAGACTGCAAAAACCGATGATTGGACCGGGAAAACCAGCAATCCGGAACTGGTCGATAATTCACTGATCAGAAAGCGATTCTGAAATGATCCGCCAATTTCTGTCCGGTCGGTTTGTGCCAGGCCTGCCTGGTTTCCAAAAACCGACCAGCAGTCTGATAAACCCACAGAAGCGCCTGCCAGTGAGTGGCTTCGCGCTCCGGACGAAAACAAATCCTGAGACCGGACCTCCGATCCGTGAAGCAGGAATATTGCAAAGATTAGAAGCGGTAACAATTTCATAACCTTCAGATAAAAAAAAGTTCCTGAAACTGATCTCAGGAACAGGTTTCTTACCCTACAAGTTACAAATCTTTTGTTAACGAGTCAAGCCTAATTCGTTTTAAACTTGAATTTTACATCAGCAAGATCGGTATTGGCTTTTTCAATTTTAAGCTTCAGGTTTTCCTTAAAGACGTCGAGTTTGCCTGCCAGTTCCGGATTGCCCAGCGCCATCATCTGAACAGCCAGAATACCAGCATTTTGAGCGCCATTAACCGCAACAGTTGCAACCGGTATTCCAGGGGGCATCTGAACAATGGCCAATAGCGAATCGAGCCCGCTTAACGATGCGTTGATCGGCACCCCGATAACAGGCAAAGTAGTCATAGCAGCTATCACTCCGGGCAAATGAGCAGCCATTCCGGCAGCAGCAATAACCACCTGAATTCCACGCCCTTTTGCTCCTTTGGCAAAAATTTCAACCGCTTCCGGAGTCCGGTGAGCCGACAAAGCATTGATTTCAAACGGAATTTCAAATTCGTCCAAAATCCGGGCTGCTGCTTCCATCACCCCCAAATCAGAGGTACTTCCCATGATAATACTCACTAGTGGTTTCATCTTTTCAAAATTTCTTTTTTCCAATATAAATTAGTTTTGTTACTTTGTCACTTTATTTTTCAAACCAGAAAAACAGCAAAAACCAAAGAATACAATTGACTGTAAACATAGAAAATTTCAACTGAAAGCGTAATGAAGAACGTAACTATTAATGAGCGTGAATTCGAAATTTTTATTCCCTACGAAAAAATCAGAGCCATCGTAGAAGAAATGGCAGATAAAATGAACAAGGATTTTGAAGGCAAAAATCCGCTGTTCCTCTGCATTTTGAACGGTTCATTTATGTTTGCAGCCGAAATTTTTAAGCGGATTTCATTGCTCGATGCCGAAATATCGTTCATTAAGCTGGCTTCCTATTCGGGAACACATACAACTGGCGAAGTAAAGCAACTGATTGGGTTGAACGAAGACCTAACAGGCCGAACGGTGATTGTACTCGAAGACATTGTCGATTCCGGAATCACAATTGCCAATACCATTGAACAGATCAAAGCAAAAAACCCGGCAGAAATCAGAATTGCCACTTTGCTTCTGAAACCGGATGCACTTCAGATCAAAGTAGAACTTGACTATATCGGGCTTGAAATCCCAAATGATTTTATCGTTGGTTACGGATTGGATTATGACCGAAAAGGCCGCAATTTGATTGACATCTACAAAGTAATCGACAAATAATCCTTTCTCTTCCATGTTAAATCTTGTTTTATTTGGCCCGCCAGGCGCTGGAAAAGGCACCCAGGCTGATTTTTTGATTGAAAAGTACAAGCTGAATCACCTGTCGACCGGGGATTTATTGCGCGATCAGATCGCTGCTGAAACAGAACTGGGAAAGGAAGCCAAACGCTATATAGATAAAGGATATCTTGCACCTGATTCGGTGGTAATTGAGATGATCAAGAACATCCTTAAGGAAAATAAGGAAGCCAACGGATACATTTTCGATGGCTTTCCACGCACGGTGGCCCAGGCCAAAGCGCTGGACGAATTATTGAACGAATACAACATACCGGTTTCAGGAATGCTTTGCCTGAGGGTTGATGAAGAAGAATTGAAGCAAAGATTGCTCAACCGTGGAAAAACCTCCGGCCGGCCAGACGACCAGGATTTTTCAATCATTGAAAACCGAATCCGGATTTACAACGAAAAGACTGAGCCTCTGCGCGATTATTATCGGGCGCAAAACAAATACTACAAAATTGATGGCGCCGGCTCGATCGAAGAGGTTACCAAGCGATTGGTCGACACGATCGCAATACTTTAAGATTCTGATATTAAACTCAAAAGACGAATGGGCACCTCCCATTCGTCTTTTTTTGCTTATATTGCGACACTAAAAAAAGTGATCAGTGGTCAGTCGCAGTATCCAAGCTTCGATTTTTTTCATGCAACCCGGAACTTGAAACCCAGAACTTTGAACCTGGAACTTGAAACTTGAAACCTTTATAGATGTCAGATACTAATTTTGTTGATTACGTTAAAATCTATTGCAAATCAGGCAGTGGCGGACCCGGCTCTGCACATTTCAGGCGCGAAAAATCGGAGCCAAAAGGAGGTCCCGATGGTGGAGACGGAGGCCGTGGTGGCCATGTGATCCTGAAAGGCAATGAGCAAATGTGGACCCTGCTGCACTTGAAATACCGAAAACATATTTTTGCCGGACACGGCGAATCGGGAGGCAAACAATGCAGCAGCGGAGCTGATGGAGAAGATGTTTATCTGGATGTTCCACTGGGAACAGTCGCCAAGGATGCCGAAACGGGCGAATTTTTGTTCGAAATTACCAAAGAAGGCGAAACTCATATTATTGCTCAGGGCGGCCGTGGTGGCCAGGGAAATGTACATTTCAAATCGGCCACCCAGCAAACTCCGCGTTTTTCCCAACCCGGCGAAGAATTCACCGAAGGTTGGTTTACCCTGGAATTAAAAATTCTGGCCGATGTTGGCTTGGTGGGTTTTCCCAGTGCCGGAAAATCAACTTTGCTTTCAGTGGTTTCGGCGGCCAAACCTAAAATTGCCGATTATCCGTTCACTACGCTGGTTCCCAATCTGGGAATCGTAGCTTATCGAGATAATCAGTCATTTGTGATGGCCGATATTCCGGGAATCATTGAAGGTGCTCATGAAGGAAAAGGTCTCGGACTTCGATTCCTCCGGCATATTGAGCGCAATTCAATGCTTTTGTTCATGGTTCCGGCTGATGCGAAAGATTACCGCCAGGAATTTGGTATCCTGATGAACGAATTGCTGCAATTCAATCCGGAATTACTCGATAAAGAACGGTTTTTGGTGATCAGCAAAAGTGATTTTCTGGACGATGAACTGAAAGTTGAAATCAGCGAATCTCTGAGAGACATTCCGCATTTGTTCATTTCGTCGATCACTGGACAAGGAATCGTGCAACTAAAAGATAAAATCTGGCAAATCCTGAATAAATAGTTCGAAGTGCCTGGAGTTTAGAGTGCCTAGAGTTATTTTAGAACTCCGAAATCCAGGCACTCAAGGCACTCCGAACTTTAACCACTTTTTATGGAAACGATCAAACAAATAGACCAATCTCTGTTGCTTTTCCTGAACAGCTTTCACAATGCGTTCTGGGATAAGGCGGTCACTATTTTTACCAGTATTGAAATCTGGATTCCATTCTATTTGCTGATCATTTACTTCATTATCAAAACGTACAAACGAAATTCAATATACATCCTGATCCTGATCGGCCTTTCGATCGTTTTGAGCGACCAGTTTTCAGGATTAATTAAAAATTTGGTACAACGGCTGCGTCCGACCCAGGATCCGGTTCTGGGAAGTGTCGTCCACAATGTGTACGACCGAGGCGGAGCTTATGGGTTCTTTTCAGCCCATGCAGCAAACACCTTTACCATGGCCGTCATTACCGCCAAACTCTTTAAAAATCAAATCTATACTATCCTTATATTCACCTGGGCTGTACTGGTTTCATACACCCGAATCTACATCGGCCTGCATTATCCGGGTGACATTTTGACCGGCTGGATCTGGGGATTCTTAGCTGGATTGGCATTTTACCAGTTCATGGTTATCGTTCAGAGAAGGTACTTTAAGGCGACTTCACCCGAAATAGCCAAAAAATCCATTTCGTATTCCGACTCGATGCAACTGATCCTCTTTGTAACAATTTATGTGGCAACGATACTCATTACCATCAATCGTTTAACCGCCTATCAGTTCTTTGTCCAATGAATTCAGAAATTCTCAGGAACTACCAATTACTTTCTACACAATATCAGTCGGATTTCAATGTCAAAAAGCAACAGCTGAGGCTGATTTCATTGGCCCGTCTGGTCTGTTTTATCGGCATTTTCCTTGCCATTTATTACCTGAATCCTATAAATAAAATGCTGGCTTTTGGACTAGCTATCCTATTCCTTGCAGCATTCCTTTTCCTGATCAAAAAATACATTCAGACTGAAATGAAAGTCCTGTTTTTCGAACGGCTAATTCAGATCAACTCCGATGAAATCAAAGCCATCCACCGCGATTTCAACCCTTTTGATCCGGGAAATGAATTCACCGATCCTCACCACGATTACAGCTACGATCTGGATTTGTATGGCATTGGTTCCCTGTTTCAATTCCTGAACCGGACAGTCACCCGAAAAGGGAAAATACAACTTTCCACGCTTCTGAACCAAAGCCAGCGAAAAGTAGATAAAATTACTTCACTGCAATCGGCTATTCAGGAACTATCCGGAGAAATTACCTGGAGGCAGCATTTTCAGGCCAAAGGAAAGGAATCAGAAGATTTGAAAAGCCAAAGTCCGATTGAAGAATCCATCCGTCAAGCAGTCCATCTGAAATCAGTCAAAACGATCAAACTGCTTTTGAATACCTTGCCCTGGCTGACCATTCTCCTTACCGCGCTGAACATTTTTGGAGTCTTTCCTAATCCGCTTTACCTACTTGCCATTTTCTCACAATGGATTGTCTTTATCGTCTATAGCAAAACGATTTCCAAATTCCAGAAACAATTTGAAAATCAAGGTAAACTTTTGAGCCGGTATGCCGACATGTTGAAGTGGATGGAATCGAAACAATTTCGAAGCGCCTTTCTGGTTCTCCTGAAAGAAAAACTGAGCAGCCAAGGAAAAACAGCCAGTATCATCACCTCCGAACTTCAACAGATATTGAATGAATTTGATTACCGGCAAAATTTATTGGTCGGATTCGTTCTCAATTCATTCTTGCTTTGGGACCTTCGCTGCCTTTCGAAACTTCACCGCTGGCAACAGAACTATGAAGGCGATCTGCCCCGTTGGTTTGACGTAATTGCAGAGATGGATGCTTTAATTAGTTTGGCCAACTGCAATTACAACCATCCTGAGTGGATTACTCCTGAAGTACAGGATTCCGGCGTTTGTCTGAATTCCGTTGGGTTAGGACATCCATTGATTGATGAATCGAAGTGCGTCAGGAATTCGTTCCTGATTACCGGTGATGAACAAATAGCGATCATTACCGGAGCCAACATGGCCGGTAAAAGCACCTTTTTGCGCACGGTGGGCATCAACCTGATCCTGGCAGCGAACGGATCTAAGGTTTGTGCTGAAAACTTCAAATTCAGTCCGGTACGCATTTTCACAAATATGCGTACCACCGACAACCTGATGAACGATGAGTCGTATTTTTATGCTGAATTGCTACGGCTTCAGGCCATGCTGAATATTCTCCGGAAGGGCGAAAAACTGTTTGTGATAGTTGACGAAATGCTGAAAGGCACCAATTCAACAGACAAATTAAACGGCTCGAAAGAACTCATCCATCAACTCATTTCGCTAAAAACTCATGGAATCGTTGCCACACACGATTTGGGTCTCACTGAACTTGCCGAAAAGTATCCGAAAAGAATAAAAAATCAATGTTTCGAAGTTCAGCTTCTTGCCGATGAGCTAAAATTCGATTACAAACTCACCGACGGCGTTACCCGCACCATGAACGCCACCTTCCTGATGAAAAAGATGGGGATTATTCCAAAAGACTGATAGATGAATGGTTATATGACTGTATGGCCAAAAAATGCTGTTTGCGTAAAATAATCCAATCATCAGACGTTCAGCTTTCCTTCCAATAAAGACCTCCATTTTAAGCCATGAGAATTGTTCGCAGGCCCTTTTCTACTGCTTGGCAGATTGCCTTGATTGCGGATCACATGACAAAGTTGTGGGGGACAATATAAAATTGAATCTTTGTTCCAAACAAATAGAGATGCAATGACAATGTTAAATGATCATTACCAGAGCTTAATTCAACTTATATTACCCCAAGAGATATTCGATTATTTT
>JANXYV010000115.1 GCA_025355875.1 Prolixibacteraceae bacterium
ATAATTGCCAAAATAGCAACGAAACTGTCAACTGTCAGGCAGTAGCCTGATAGCGTGTCGATTAGTCAACTACTGAACAGATAATTATGAAACTTAACATGCCCTATTATCGGGCTTCAGATATGTGGGAAACTTCAATTATTTTAAAACTTGTCCCGTAACCGGGTATTCTTTGCCTTAGATTTTCCCTGATTTTTTATCCAAATCGGCAGAGTTCATTTTTTTACACAATACAGCCTTTTAACTCCCCTGAAAATATAGGCATCATCGGTAATGGCAACTGAAGCCCAGAATTTGTCATCAATCCGGTTGGTTTGTGAAACCAGCTTAAATTCTTTTCCGGCCTGAAATACATTGGTATTGCCTTTTTCGTCGAAGAAATAAATCTGATTATTGAAGATCCATGGGGATGCCCAGCAAGCTCCAACTTTCTCCATCTTTTCTTTATAGACCTGAGCTCCTGTTGCAGCATCCAAACAATAGATTTCGCCTCCCCTTCCGCTCACCAAATAAAGCAAACCATTGAGGAGTAAAAGCGAAGGATTAGAAACGCCCGTTTCTCTCAATACCCACTCTATTCCGTTGCTGACCAACCCACTGTCGGCTGGTGTAATGTCTCCCTTTGAACCTGCCTTCACCGAAAACAAAATTCCCGGTTTGTTTGGTCCTCCGGATTTTCCAAGATAAATGTGATCGTTATCGAATACCGGAGAAGGAATTGCCATGCCTTCACCCATCTTAAACTCCCAAATTAAATTACCCGTTGCAGGATCGTATGAACGGGCTGAACTCCCGATCGTAACCAATTCGGCACCAAATTTATTATTCCAGATTACCGGACTGCTGTAATTCGTTTTCTCTTTGCGTGCGATTTTCCACTTTTCGTTACCTGTGGCGGCATCCAGGGCAATCATGAACGAATTTTCTTCATTATCCACCTGGATATAAATCACATCATTATAAACCACGGGCGAGGAGCCTGTACCCCAATCGTTCAGCGTTTTATACGATTCGAGATCTTTTTTCCAAATCAGTTTACCTTCTAAATCGTAACAATAAACACCGGTCATACCAAAATAGGCATAAACCCTTTTGCCATCGGTAACGGGAGTTTCGCAGGCATAGGTACTGGCTGAATGTTTCTTTATGGTCGGATTTCCTGAACGGGCAACCTGTTTCCACAATTCTTTGCCTGATTTCAGATCGAAGCAGGTCAGTTCCCAACGGTAAACCTCCTGCAAATAGCTGTTATCTTCAGATTTGGGAGGTGGTGGACCCTGCTGGATTCCCGGAGCTGCGGGAGGCGGTGTGGTTTGCGCCGCAGCAGGAGCAGCTTTCTCCAGCACTGCCGATGTCAGGAAGATCCGATCGCCGTAAACGATAGGTGATGACCAGCCGGAACCTGATAATTCAGTAGCCCATTTTAAATTCAAACTGTCGTTCCACTCTGTTGGATAATTCGATCCGGCAGCAATCATATTGCTTCCAGCTCCCCTGAACTGCGGCCAATTGGAGCTTATCCGTGAAAACGAAAAAATTAAAAGGGCAGCAATCCCAAACAGCAACACCCTGAAAAACCTCGATTTAATTTTCATTTTTTGTGAGTTAAAAGGTTGGTTAAATATATTAAATTTATCGAACTATTTTACCACCACCGTCTTCACATTCATAAATTCGCGGATGCCGATTGCCGACAGTTCGCGTCCAAAACCACTTTCTTTTATCCCACCAAAAGGCAAACGCGGATCAGATTTTACAAAGTCGTTCACAAATACACAACCGGCTTCCAGTCCCTTTTCAGCTAAACGTTTTCCTCTTTCAATGTCCGAAGTAAAAACACCGGCACCCAATCCAAACACCGTATCATTGGCAATCCGAATGGCTTCTTCTTCCGATTTTACACGGAACAAAACAGCTACCGGTCCAAACAATTCTTCGTGATAAGCCGGCATTCCTTGAACCACATTTTCCAAAACCGTAGGCGGATAAAACGGGGCTTCTCCTTCGGGAATGAATCCACCCAGCAAAATTCGTGCTCCCAGTTCAACGCTTTTCAACACCTGCTGATGAAGTTCATCACGCAAATCAGTTCTGGCCAACGGACCGATATGGGTTTGTCCGTCAAGCGGATCACCAAATTTGGCTTCGCTCATCAACCGAACAAATTCGGCTTTAAACTGATCATAAACCTTATTGACAGCAATAAAGCGTTTAGCACCAATGCAACTTTGTCCGGCATTCAGAAGGCGGCTGGTTACACAAAGTCGGGCTGCTGTTGCAATGTTAGCATCATCCAGAATCAGGTACGGGTCGCTCCCACCCAATTCAAGCACCGATTTTTTTAACGCAAACCCTGCGGCAGAAGCCACCGATCTTCCGGCCGGAGTGCTTCCGGTGAGTGTCACCGCTTTGATTAGAGGATTTTCAATGACAGTTTTTACCTGTGAAGAATTGATCAGTAAAGTCCGGAAAACATTCTCCGGAAAACCTGCTTCTCTAACCAGTTGTTCAATAGCCAAGGCACAGCCAGGAACGTTCGAAGCATGTTTCAAAACGCCGGTATTACCGGCCATCAGCGCCGGAGCCAGAAAGCGAAAAACCTGCCAGAAGGGGAAATTCCAGGGCATCACAGCCAGGACAGTCCCAATCGGTTGCCAGGAAATGTAGGATTCGGTAGCCTCGGTTTTAATTGGTTCATTCTTCAGGAAAGATTCGGCATTTTCGGCATAAAACGCGCAAACCAAAGCGCACTTTTCAATTTCGCCAATGGCTTCGCGTTTCACTTTACCCATTTCCGAAACGATGATTCCGGCCAGTTCTTCCTTTCTTTCGATCAGTTTTGCCTGAAGGTTTTTCATGCAAACCGCCCGTTGCCGAAAGCTCCTTTGTTTCCAGGAATGAAACGCACGATCCACTTTCAGGATGATTTGCTCCACTTCGGCGGACGAGTATTCGCGGTATTCGCCAATGATTTGGCCGGTAAACGGATTGATGGATTGCATTGTATTTCAGTTAAAAGAGATAATTTTGCATAGTAAACAACGTATTGACAACAGTTTTCAGGCAAAACGGTGACCCTCACTTAGTTCTTTCTTCCCAAACTTTCGGGTTACGGCTAATACTAAACACAGCTAAAACTTCAATTGTGGAGTTATCGCGATTAGCATAATAATGAATCAGATATGGAAATTTATTTACTTTAACACAGCGAATCTCCTTGTAACGTATGGCAAATATCAGAGGATTAAAGGAAAGATCGTGAATCTGATTAATGACATTACATCGAAACCTCTTTCTAAGGCCATTACTTTTTCCTTCATACCAGGATGTGATTTCCTGAATGTCGCTCAAAGCATCCTGATCTATTTTTACCCGAAACTTTCTCATCATTCGTTTAAAGCATTCTTAGCTTCATCCCAATCAAGAAGTCGTTCAGGGTTTTTCCTGCTTTTTTCAAATCGCTCCATAACCAGATTTTGATGAGCCTCAGGAATGTCATACGCTTTCGACTCATTTTTTTTGGCATAATCGAGTATGCTTTTAATTGCAGCAATCAGATCTGAATCATTTGCCTGTTTTACCTGCTCAATAATAATGGCTTTTTGCGTTTCTATGTTCATAACAAATACTTTATCAAAGTTAGGCAGATCAAATATAATGGTTCCCAACTTCATTTCAATCACAAATATATTTCACATCCAAATCCACCAGGTGTCAACCAGACCATCACCATAGGCAATCAGGTCGAAGGTGGCATGACCGGCAACAGAGACCAGGGTATTTCCTGAAATTTCTTTCAAAGTTCCCGAAATGCAACCCACGCCAAAAGTCCAGATAAACAGGTAAAAATAGTCGGTCGGATGCTTCGCAGGCAGAATCAGAAAGATGGAACATTTGTACAGGGAATGCAGGGCCGAAGCGCCCAGAATGGAAACAAGGATTCCCATATTTCTTAGCAATCGCTGTAGATAACCCCTGAAAATCAATTCCTCAACGGCACCAATAGTCACCGCGATGAAAACAAATCGGGTCAGTCTTTCAGGAAAAAGCGGAATATTCAGATAATGCCTGAAAACGATACTCCAGAATGATCCAATCAGAATACTAATCACCAGAAAATAGCCGATGTGCCGGGAAATTGATTTCACCCCAAAAAGGTTGATCAGGTCATTTACAGAGCTGATTCCCTGAACCAGGATTGCCCCGGAAATGCAAATGCCCGCGACGGAAAAACAATTCCACGGAGATTTCAACTGAAGGAAACCCATAAAAATGAGGATACCGCTAAAAAAAATCAGGGCCCGAAATCCCGCACCCGATTTTGCTGGCTGGATGTTTCCCATGAACTATGAGTTAAAACTTTTCTTCCTGAAGTGAAAATAGACTGCTGCTCCCAGGAAAAGAACCAGGAAAAACACGATTAACCAGCCGCTTCCCATGCAAAAAGGTTCAGCTGGAACAACGAGTGTGTGGGGCATTTTGGCTTGCAGTTGCACCACATTCAGCGAATCTGTTTTCTTATCCGAATTGAATGAGAGGAATTTCAGCTTTTGAAATTGAACCACCGAATCGGGCGGAAGACTGGTTTTGAGAAGAGAAAGATTTGCAAGCCGCGGCAATTTCCGCAACGGATGCAGGCTTTTCAGGTGTTTGCAATCGTACAAAACCAGGGTTTCGATTTCCGGAGAATTGTTCACAATCGTTTCCAGGTCACGATCGCTGATATTCCATGGAGGCGCGAGCCATTTCAGATGTTGCAGTCCTGATAAGGGGCTCAGATCGGGGATTGAATCGGTTGCAATTAACGAAAGAACCTCCAGTTTCGCGCAATTCCTGAGTGACTCGATGTTTTGCAGTTCACCGGCAATTAAATTCAGCTCTTTCAGTGTTGAACCGGCTTTCAAAAAATGAAGATCTCTAACTTTCGAATCAGAGATTTCAAGAGAAGAAATTCTGCCTGGCAAACGATCCAGATATGAAACAGTTACCGAATCGATTCCGGATAGAATGAGCGATTTCAGTTTAGGCAAACCGGAAAGCCTGCCGAGATCAAGGTTATTCCCTTCGAAGGCCAGCAATTCCAGGTTTTTTGATTCGTAGATAGCGTTCATAGCATTGGAATCCGTTCCAGGACCTCCGGATAAGATCCAAACCGGTTTGATTTGTCTGATAATTTTCGGAATTATTTTTTGATCCTTCCCTAATATGAGTCCCAGGTGAGCCCCCGATTCTGCAATTCGTTTTATTCCGGGAAGGCAATTTTCGGTGAGGCTATCTTCAATCATGATTGACCGAAGATGGTTGATCAATTCACTCGGGCAATTTCTCAACCATTCCAGAGACCCGTTTTCTGCCGATATATCTAATGAAATCCGTTTATTCCCTAAAAATACGCCAAACGAATCCGTCCTGAATTCAAGAACATCGCCATCTTCTTTCAAAGGCTTATAAAAGAACTGAAAATCATCGTCACCATTTGCAACATAAACAAGGTCTTTTCCGCTGGCTGGAATCGCAGAAAGGCTGTCTTTATTCATACCTGAAATGATGTAGATACATCCTTTCGAAAAGTTTGCAGCCGAAACTCCTTTCATTTTTATAAGGCGTACGTCAGATTTGGATTCATTCAAACTCACATAAATGGCAAGCGAGGCAACCAAAAGAACAATGACTGAGATCAAAATAAATTTCTTCATGACAGAAATGATTAGTTTATTCGAGAGAAAAGTTAAGCATATTTTCCCATTAAATCATTCTGAATCACAGAGATTTCTCATATTTATCTTCGACCTGCAAGCTATCAAACAGAAAATCCTCCCTGGCACTGCCCTGGAGGATTATTTAAATTCTATTCCCACTATTTGTTTTCCCGAATTTCGTCTTAAGCGGGGACTTCCATGACCAAAATTTTCGATTGCTGATTTATTTTCAAGTCAATGGTCGAATAAATTTGTTCGATACCCAAGGCATCGCGCTGATTCAGCTTTTCAGCTCCAACCTCGACTTCTCCTGAAATCACGAACAAATAAATAAGGTTATCTGCTTTTTTGAGCTGATAGCCGACGGTGCTTCCCGGCCTGAAATCGCCCAGCGAAAACCAGGCTTGCTGATGAATCCACAGCGACTCATCCTGACCATCCGGAGAAACCACCGTACGCCACTTTCCATTCATTTCATCTTCCTCAAATTTTGCCTGACCATACCGTGGTTCCACATTTTTTTTATCCGGAAAAACCCAGATTTGAAGAAGCTTTGCTTCATTCGCCTCAGAATGGTTAAACTCTGAATGCTTAATTCCTGTTCCGGCTGACATAACCTGAACTTCGCCGGGACGGATCACCGAGCCATTTCCCATGCTGTCACGATGTTCAAGTTCACCGTCAAGAACGATGGTAATGATTTCCATATTGTCGTGCGGATGAGTACCAAACCCCATTCCGGCCTCAATTATGTCATCATTCAAAACCCGGAGTGCCCCGAAATGCATCCGGTCGGGATTGTAATAACTGGCAAAGCTGAACGAATGCCAGGTTTTCAGCCAACCGTGATCGGCATGGCCACGGCAACCTGAGCGGTGAACTGTAAGTTTCATAGTGAATCTTTTGAAAATTGTGAATTCATGGTCATTGATGGTCATTTTATAGTCATTAATGACTTATAAATGAATCGCTTAAATCCCCTGGTTATTCCACTGCAACCAATGAAAATTCAAGGGTGAATATGTCCTCAATAGCTTTGTCGCCCAAGTCGTTGAAGAAGGATTTGGAACCGTAACGGACATTGAATTTGGTTCGGTCAACCGACAAGGTTCCGGTATAAGTCGTATTCTTTCCTTCTTTAGCCGAAGTGGCGGTAAAGGTTGCCGGATTGGTCACTCCTTTGATAGTCAGGTTTCCGGAGAGAGTGAGTTTGTTTCCGTTCGCTTCAACCTTGGTAATGGTCAGTTCCGATGTCGGGAAAGTGGCTACTCCGAAGAAATCATCCGTTTTCAGGTGACCGATCAGTTTTGCATTCCAGGCCTGGTCGGTCAGGTCGGTATCGACGATTGTATTCATGTCGATGACTACTTTTCCTCCCGTGATTTTACCATTGTCCACTATGAGGTTTCCCTCTTTGATATTGATGGTGCCAGTATGCTGACCCGTCACTTTTTTTGCCAGCCATTTTACTGAACTTTTTGCTGGATCAACGTTTTGGGTACCTGCGAAGACTGAGGTGGTCAGGATAAGGGCAACCACCAGCATGCCCAATGTTTTTAAAGATTTCATAACTGTTTAATTTTTAATTGTTTTTACAGTTACAAAGATATGGCCGCGGATAGGGCAAGACAATGGACTAAAAACGGATTTAATGGTACTTTTTTCTGCTATGATCGCGAAACTCATTCAAAGTGGAACCGGTATATTTCCTGAAAAAGCGGCTGAAATAGGCAGGATCTTCAAATCCAAGCTCAAAGGCAATCTCTTTTCCAGACTTCCCGCTGGAATACAACAGCTTCTTGGTTTCCTCAATGACCCTGTTCCGGATGAGTTCACCTGCGGTTATCCCTGTCGTTCGCTTGGAAAGCTCATTCAGACAGGACGGGTTAATATGGAGCATTTCGGCGTACGATGAAACATTTTTCTGAGTGGCATAGTTCTCTTCAATCAGTTCTTTGAACTTTATGATTGTTGTATCAGGAGTTGTATCCGTATCCTCCTGTTTTGCCGTCTGATACTGCTGGTCGAAAATCCGCCGTGATTCAAGTAAAAACAGATGCAGTAAATTCAACACGATGTCCTGACTGTAATCATCCGAATTCCTGATTTCGTCAAAAATAAGTGTGGTAATGTTTCTTAGTTTTTCGCGCTTTTCCGGAAACACCGTTATCAGGCTTTTAAAGTCAGGATTGTTGAATAAGCGGTATTCCTTTAATGGCGTATAGTTTTTGCGGTTATATTCAATGAAATCCTCGTTAAAAAGGATGTAGGTTCCTCCCACTGATTCGTCAATATACATCCTGTGTTTCAGTCCGGGCGGAACGAATAGAATGGTGTCTGCTTTCAGGCTGTATTCGACATAATCTGTGGCATGAATCGCTTCGCCTGATTCGATCCAGAAAATGGAGTAAAAATCATGAAGATGAGGCATGAGATTGTGCTCGATCTCCTCATGATCCAGATCACATATCTTCCGGATGGTAAAAATCTTCTCATTCCCACCGTCAAAAAAGCCGTTATTCACAATCATAATGTCATTCTACTATCCTGATTTCCATAGATAAATCCATGGCTAAACGATAGGCAGCGGAGACCCCGCAATATTTTTCCTGCGAAAGATTTACAGCCTTTTCAAGTTTATCCAGAGGCAAATCTTTCCCTTTAAACTGATAAACGATCCTCATCTGATGATAGCGCATCGGGTGTTCTTCGGTCAAATCGCCTTCAACAATTACATTGAATGCTTCGGGAACTACCTGCATTTTTTTCAGAATCATAATCACATCAATACCCGTACAGCCGGCAAGTGCTGTGAGCATCAGCTTTTTGGGTCGTGGGCCAAGGTCGTCTCCCCCACCCTCTTTGGATGCATCGATGACCAAATGATGCCCATCCATTTCACATTCAAAAGCCAGATTTTGTTTCCACGCCAGATCGAGCACATGTTTCATATCAAGTTATTTAGTTTGTTGCAAATTGAATAATTAAGCTATTTTTACAATCCTAAAACATATCAACCCGATGAGAAGTTCAATTAAACGACCGGCAGACGACGAATGCGATTTAAGTGGGTTTCAATTATTCAAGAAACTAAGCGAGCAGGAAATCGCCCAACTCAATTACGACAAAACATGTTCGTTATATAAAAAAGGAAGTATCATTTACCGTGAAGGAAGCCGTTTAACGGGTTTCTATTGCGTTACGCGAGGCATTTTAAAGATATTCAAGACTGGTATCGACGGAAAAGAACAAATCATCCGTTTTGCCAAAAAGGGAGACATTATTGCTTATCGCTCGCTCCTGAGCCAGGAATTGGCATGCACCACAGCCAAGGTCATTGAAGAATCGGTGCTGAGCCACATTCCTTACCAAACGCTTCTCTATCTGATCCAGAATAACTGGCAGTTTTCTCACCACATGCTCCAGATTGTTTGCAAGGAATTGCGCGAAGCCAACGACTACATTACCGACATCGCCCAAAAAACAGTTCGTGAACGGCTTGCAGAGGTTTTGTTGCTCCTGAAGGAAAACTTTGAACTCGACAATGCCAACACCCTCCAGATTTCGCTCACCCGCGAAGAACTGGCCAACATGGTAGGAACTGCCACCGAAAGCGTAATTCGCCTTCTTTCCGAATTTAAACAGGATAAACTGATCGATCTTCAGGGAAGAAGGATCATTTTCATCAATGTTCCTGGACTGACTAAAGTAGCGAATTTGTTGTAGCTGCAATCAAACTTTAGATATCATGGAATTACAATACGTTTCTAACAAAAAAGGTCAAAAAAGTGCAGTTCAATTGCGCCTTAGAGATTGGAAAAAAAAAGAAAAAGACCTTGAGGAACTTGAACGTCTGAGAAACAAAAAATTGTTTTTGGCCGAACTGGCTGAAGTCATTGAAGAAATGAAGCAAATCAAGGAAGGTAAAATACAGGCTCGCAATGCCGAAGATTTTCTTAATGAACTTTAAGGTAAAAACGATAAAGGTATTTGAACGACAGGCAAAACGCCTGATGAAAAAATTTCCTTCGTTAAAAAACAGAACTTGCCGTTATTATTCATGAGCTAAAGCAAAACCCGACCAAGGGTACAGAAATTGGAAAAAACAGTTTCAAAATCCGGCTTTCGAAAGCAAGTAAGGGAAAAGGAAAGTCAGGAGGAGCAAGGATAATAACACATCTTGTCTATATCGATGAGACAGTTTTTCTGCTTTCCATTTATAACAAAAGTGAAATTGAAAACCTTACTGACAAAGAAATTATCGAACTCATAAAACAGATACCATAGAAAGCGGTCGTTTCAATAGATGAAGCGACCGCTTTAAATTTTCTTTCCCTTTTTCCTGAATTTATTCCACAAACTGTTTCGCATAGTATTTGGCGGTCAGTTTTTCGCCGGTGGCTTTTTCGATCATCCCATTCCATGAATAGCGGGCACCTGGAATAAATATTTGTTCTTTCAGGTAGTTACCCACTGCCTTTTCACCAACCAGCGACCGGTTTTTAGTAACCTTGGTCGTGATGTAATTGTAGATTTGTGAGGCAAGAAGGTCTCCCAGAAGGTAATTGTGATAGTAGCACGGATAGAGCGCTATATGGATTTTAGTCGCCCAGTCAGGCATGTTACGGCCTTCAGGCTTCTTTATCATCTGGTATTTCTCCACCATGTTCCACCACAACTGATTCAGATCCTGATCCGGATTTTCATACATCGATTTTTCGAATCGGTACATCACCTGAGCCCAGCGGCTGAATACCATCATCTGAAGACGGAGTGACTTTCGGCAATCTTCAGCAATTTTTCCACTTTCTTTGGCATCAATGATTGCCATATTCTGCATCCATAGGGGATTGATAGCCATCCGGCCAAACATGTTCGCAATGGCTTCGGTGGTAAAAGTATGGGCTGCATCACGAAGTGTGAACGGCAGGTTCATGTCGTTGTAATACGAATAAACGCCATGTCCCAATTCGTGAAGGATGGTGTTCATCCAGTAGGAGTCGGGCCGGATATTATCCAGCGTACGAACATCACCAGAACGATCGATATCGGTGCAGAAAGCGTGCTGGTTTTTACCGGGTTTTTCGTATAGGTCGCTTTTTGCCAGAATCGCGTCAACGGGCAGACCAATGCCACTATAGAAGGCTGAAACAAGTTTAACCGGATCCTGATTTTTGTAATACTGGTCAACATTCGAAGGATAAATTTCAGGAGCTTCCTGAAAAAACCGGCCCTGGTAGTGCCAGGGCTGAAGTTCGCTGGTTTTAATTCTAAACCGTTTGGCAAAATATTCATCAATTTGACCTTTCAATTGGGCAAAATTTGCTCTTGTCAGGTTATCAAGTTCATCGAAAGTAGCAGTGACTTCGGCAGGATCCTGTCCTGACAGTTTCAGGCTCATTTCATGATAATTACTGAATCCCAGATTCTTTGCAATGAGGTTCCGGTGTTTGACCAGTTGAATAATTTCATCGGCAACTGTCGGGCCGAGCTGTTTATGAGCCTCCCACGCGGCCTGAAGCTCTGCACTTGATTTTGAATTCTTAAGAATATCTTCAACCTGATTGTCGGAGAGAACCTTTTCATTCACTTTTACCCTGAAGTTGAGGTATTTTTTGTTGATTTCAGTTTCCATCCTGAGTTTTTGGGAAATCAGGATGGTATCAACCTGTTTTCCCAGGTATGAATCGTATATCAGATCCAATTGCCGAAGAAGAATCGGATCTTTTACAGCATTCGATTCCTTGATTTCTTTCAGTTCGGCAAAAGCTTTTTTGTCGGTGTAGTATTTATCGAATTTGAAGGCAGCTTGTTCGCTCTTCGCCAGATCGGCGTCCGTACCGGTGATATTGGCATTCCACGAAGTAATCGCTGATTCCTTATAAAGCGGAATGACTTTAGCATCATATTCAGTAAGAAACTCTTTCAGGCGGCTTTCCATTTTTTCCTGTTTGGTTGCACACGACATCAGTAAAGTGAGGGTCAATCCCGATACGACAATTGGGTTTAATTTTTTTTTCATGGTTTTTAAATTTTGACAGTCACGAAGATAATAAAATACCATTCATTTTAAGGCAACCCACGCGGCATTATCGGGCAATCCAGTCTTCCGGATCCTGCTTCATGTTTTCCTTCCAAATCTGGAATTTCAGCACAGTTTTATCGTCTTCGCCCACATCAGTCCCGATAGTCCCGATGGTCTGCTTGATCGAAACTTTATCCCCTGATTTGACTTGTACATTCACCAGGTTGGAATATACGGTCAGGTATTTACCATGCCGGATGATTACCGCATAATTTCCTCCGGAAACCATGAAAACCCGGCTCACTTCGCCGGCGAAAACCGAGCGGGCACTGGCTCCCTGTGCAGTTGAGATATCAACCCCATTGTTTTTTACCTGGATGTTTTTCAGGACCGGATGTTCGTGCACCCCAAAATGATCGGTGATCACTCCCCTTTCGACCGGCCAGGGCAGGTGGTGTTTGTTTTGCTCAAACTGCCCTGAAGCGATCTTTTCTTCCGGAGTCATCTCGTATTTTACGGTACCACTAGGTTTGCCCGTTTGTTTTTCTTTTTCTTTCGCCCTTTCCATCGATTTTCGAACTTCCTCATCGATGATTTTTTGAATCTCACGACTCAATTGCGCGTCGATTTGCTGCTGCTCACGGAGTTTCTTCTCGAATTCCTTTTGTTTCTGCTGAAGAGTGGTCAGCACTTTTCCCTGTTGTTTTTTCTCTGTGTTCAGTTTATCCGCTTCCTGTTTTTTAGCCTGAAGCAGGGTTTCCTTCTCGGTTCGTTGCACCTGCAATCGTCCAACTTTTGCCTGAATCAGGTCGCGAATCCACTGAATCAGTTCAGCCTGTTTCTTTCGGTATTCGGTATATTGCCTCAAATACATCAGTCGTTTATAAGCCTGGTTAAAGCTGTTCGACGAGAGCACGAATAACAGCTTGCTGTAATTGGTTGGATTTTTCTGAGCAAACTGGATCATACCTGCATATTCCTTTTTCAGCTGTTCCAGATCGGAATTCAACGAACTGACCAACCAGGCATTCTGGTCGATAAAGTCGGCCAAAACGCCCACTTCAGAATTAATTCCGGTAATCAGGTTGGTGCGGAGCTCAATTTGTTTATTCAGGATTTTGTATTTGCTCAGGGTTTGCTTTTCCGATTTTTTGGCGTCTTCCAGGAGCTTGGTAGTGTATTTGATCTGCTCGTTGGTTTTCTCCTTCTTTTTGCGCAATTCATCGAGCGACTGAGCTTCCAAGAGCACGGTCAATCCGAAGAAAAAAGCAAGGAGTAAAACGAATCGCATCCTAATTGGTATTTATCCGCGTATATTTTTCGGGAACTTTAAAACGTATTTCATTATCGGTATCCATCGAAAACCCGGAGAGTTTCACATTCAGTTGAATATAATTTTCTGGATTTGAAAAATAAAGATTGATTTCGCCCGGATACAGTTGTTTGTCAATGGCCTGGTAATCCGAGAAATCTATGTTCAGTTTTCTGGAGTTTACCGCATCGTCCATCTTAATTTTCCGGATTTTGTAGGTTTCAGGATCCACATAAACCGATTGATTTACAGGCGAACCGGCCACAACCTGTTGTGATTTCCGGGAGGATTTTCTCAATCCCTCGCGGTGGTTTGCCCTTTTTGCCTTCAACCTGGTAACCGATTCTAAAACATACATTCCTGAATCGATCCGGGTGGTATATTCACTGCCTTCCGGATCCTTTTTTTCATCCCGAAGCGAAAAAATGTTGGTCGAAATAATGGCATTGATGGTTTTGAAATCCAGATCCATTTCGAGCCAGGAACTCAGATAACTGTAGTCGTCGAGAAAATACGTTTTATCAAGGTAATTGATGAATTTTATGCTGTCCGGGGTGAGCCAGACCCGCCCAACCGGAATGTTTAATTTCGTAAGCATCACCGTGATCCGTTTGTCTTTTTCGGCCAGAATGCTTGCTTTGAACGAGGTTTTGGATTTCCCGTTATCGAACTGGCAGGAGATTCTTTTGATCGCCAGATGCGTGTAATCAAATTTATTGTTTTCAATATTCCGAATCAGTTTCCCGGAGGTGATTGGTTTCGCTGTTGAACTTGTTGTAACAACCCGAGTAGTATGGCATGAGGACAAACCAAGCAAAACCAGGCACCCGATTCCCCAAACTAATTTTCTAATTCCAAACATTCTTATTCCCTTATGTTATTTATCGAGGTAACGCTGCTGCTTGATTTTTTCGCTTATAAATTTGGTGGTATCACCAATTTTTTCGGCCTTTTTCCATTGTTCCAAGGCTGGTTCCTTGTCGCCAAGCATAAACAAAATGTCGCCATAATGTTCCACAATGGTTCCATTTTTATCGCCTCCGTTTTTGATGGCCGTTTCCATGTAAAATTTTGCCAGCGTGTAATTTTGTCGCATAAACAAAACCCAGGCATAGGTGTCCAGATAAGTTGGGTTATCAGGATTGGCGCGGACCGCTTTACTTCCTAATTCCTCCGCCTTGTCGAGTTTTTCATTCCGGAGGGAAAGGTAATAGGCATAATTGTTCATGGCCAGCCAGTTCTCCGGATCAAGGCTGATTACCTTGTCGAAGGCTTTGAACGCTTCTTCCACCTTGCCCATTTTATAATTGGCTTCGGCACGGTAAAGATCGAATTGTATTTTCAGGGGAATATTATCCAACAAATACGGTTCGCCTTCGTCGAGGATTTCGATGGCCTCGGAAAACTTTTCGAGCTGCAAACAGGCAACCGCTTTCAAACCGTATAAAACCGGTTGGTTGGGAAACAGCTCTATCGCTTTTTCGGCATCGGTATAGATGCTTTTAAAATCGAGCAAATCGTTGCTGACCAAAAGTAAGCGCTCCCAAATAAGGTAGTTGTCCTTGTTGGTTTCAAGTACTTTGCGAAGTTGTTCGCGGGCTTCAGCCAACTTACCCTTACTGATCAGATATTCGGCATAAACGGTAAAAACCCGGTAATCGTCGGAATTCGTCCGGACCAGGATGTTAACCAGTTCATTGATCTGATCTTCGGTAAAGAATGGTTTATCCGGCTCAGAGTTTATCATGACGTAATACTGGATTTTGGTTTCCACATCGACGGTTCTATTCTGAAAGCCTTTTTTGATGTATTCCCATGCCTTTTCCTTGTCTTCCTTCTGGCGATAATACGAAGTCAGCGAAAACAGAACAAACCCATTATCCGGATCGATTTCAAGAATTTTATTGTAGTTTTTCAGAGCATTCACATCATCTTTTTCCGAAAGGTAATAATCGGCCAGAAGCCCATAGTAGTGTGCTTCTTTTGGATTCGAATCAATCAGTTTCTGAAGTTCGTCCATCGCTTCCTTTTTCTTTCCCTGAACCTGATAAATCTGCTGTTTTTCGACCGAAATCTGGTCGTTTATGCCAACTCTCTTTTCCAGTTGATTGTAAGCTTCGATAGCTTCGTCATATTTTTTGGCCGACGAAAGCATGGCGGCATTCATGTACAGGTATTCCAGGTTTTCGGGGTCTTTGCCATGCAGCTGCCCATAGACTTCAGCCGCTTTTTCGTAT
Organism: Prolixibacteraceae bacterium; assembly: GCA_025355875.1. Taxonomy (GTDB): domain Bacteria; phylum Bacteroidota; class Bacteroidia; order Bacteroidales; family Prolixibacteraceae; genus Aquipluma. The sequence goes on from JANXYV010000115.1 coordinate 15,274, forward strand.
TGTTTTCCTTGCTGATAAATCTGGACCAACAGCAATTTATACCATTTGTTATCGGGTTCAAGGCTGATTGCTTTTTCGAGCAATAGTGACGAACTGGTCTGGTCGCCGTTGCCGCTGTGGATTTTGGCCAGTTCGAACATGGCCGATGACGAATTTGGATTGATTTCAAGGCATTTCGAGAAAAGGGTCAAGGCAGCTTTCTGATTGCCGATCATCTTTTGTTTTAATGCTTCAATAAACGTGTATTCAAATTCATTTCTATTGTCATCCGAAAGTGGTGTTTCTTTGGATTCAGTTTTTGCGGAAACAACCGACTTGGTTTGTTTGCCGGTGGTTCCGCACGAAGCGACCAAAATTAAAATTACAAGCAGATAGATTATTTCTCTTTTCTTCATCCTTTTTACTTTTTTCCGGTATGCCCAAAACCGCCGGCACCTCGTTCTGTTTCTTCCAATAATTCAACTTCGTTCCAACCTATGTGTTCATGACTGGCAATTACCATCTGGCAGATACGCTCGCCATGCTGAATAACAAATTCTTCGTTTGAAAGGTTAATCAGGATAATTCCAATTTCGCCCCGGTAATCGGCATCAATGGTTCCCGGTGTGTTTAACACCGTGATTCCTTTTTTCAATGCCAGTCCGCTGCGAGGCCTGATCTGCGCTTCATAACACACAGGCAATTCGATAAACAAACCAGTAGGTACCAAAACCCGTTCCAGTGGTTTTAAGGTGATCGGATCAGAAATATTGGCCCGCAAATCCATACCTGCAGAGTGGATTGTACTATATTCCGGTAATGGATTGCCGGATTGATTAACTATTTTTACGATCATTTGAAGTTTATTTTTTTACAAGCCGCTAAGATATGGATTTATAGTAGGAAAGAAATACTTAAAGTTTTCACATTAACATTATTTAGCAGCTTGAACCACAATCAGGCAAAAAGGAAAAAGGAAAAAACAATCTAAAAAGAACCTTGATATTGCGCGATTTAGGAATTTTACTTCACCACCATGAAATCCTCCATGATATGATCGGATATAAATAATCCACTCTGACTTAAACTAACTGTTCCTGAAAGATAACTGATGTTTCCGGCCTGTAAATATTTATCCTTTGTATTCTGAAAATGAGCAAAATACGGTTCTGAGAACCGGCTGCGGATGTATTCTTCCCGGATTCCCCAGATAGTTCGCAAACCGGTAATGATAGAATCGTTATACCGGTCCTGTTCGCTCAGAATTTCGGTTTCGGAGTAGGTTTCACCATTTTCCAAACCATTCAGATAGCTCGGAATGGAGGATACATTCCAGCGTCGGCTATTCAAATCGAACGAATGTGCCGAAGGTCCAAATCCAAGGTATTTCCGGCCTTTCCAATAGGATGAATTGTGCCTGGAATACATTCCCGCCTTACAAAAATTGGAAATCTCGTAATGTTCAAACCCGGCCTCCTTCAATATCCTGATCAGGATTTCGAATTGCTGAACACTCAACTCATCGGGCAACTCCTTCAGAATCCCTTTTTTTAGTTGATCATAAAAGACGGTGCCTTCATGATAAGTCAGATGGTAAGCCGAAATATGCTGTACATCCAATTCAACGGCTATGCGCACATTTCGCTCCCATTCCTGGATGGTTTGGTTGGGCAAACCATAAATCAGGTCGATACTAAGGTTCGAAAAACCGGCATTCTTCGCCCATTTTATCGATTGTATTGCCTGCATCACTCCATGACGACGGTTCATCAGTTTTAAGTCAGTTTCAGAAAATGACTGAATACCGATGCTCAGACGGTTAAATCCAATCTCTTTCCATGCCGAAAGAATGGACTGGTTTAAATCGTCGGGATTAGCTTCCATGGTTATTTCGGCATCCGGAGAAACCAGATAGTTTTGACGAATGGTTTCAAGAAGTTCTTTCAGTTCGCCAAGAAGCAGGGTAGAAGGAGTTCCTCCACCCAAATAGATCGTGTTTATTTCTTCGGAAGAAAGTTCGGATGAACGGATTTCAATTTCATGGTTCAGGCTGGCGAGCAATCTGTTTTTTAGTCCGAAATCAGTTGATTTGAAAAAATCGCAATAATGGCAACGCTTCCGGCAAAAAGGAATGTGAATATATATCCCGGCCATGAAAATTAAAGCATTATCAAATCCTCGATACCTTCCATATCGTTGGTGATTCCTGCAATAGTGGTTTTCTGATAGAACTGATGCAGCTGCGCACGAATTGGGCCAAATTGTTTATGAATTGGACAAGGTTTTCCGCTAAGCGCATGGGAGGCACATGGTTGTAGGCCTATCAGGCAATTATTGAAGAAATCTTCTCCATCCACAATTTTCACGATATCGTAGAGTGAAATATCTTCGGCCTTTTTACCCAGTCCAAATCCTCCATTCGGACCTTTGGTTGAAACCAAAATCTTCTGCTTCACCATATTCTGAAGTATTTTCCCTAAAAATGGAGTGGGAATGGTCAAGTCAGAAGAAATTTTCTTAATACCAATTCTGGTTCCGTCGGAAGAATTTTTTCCGAGATAAATGAGCGCCCGGATGGCATATTTACAAGTATTGGATAGCATAGTTTATGATTTATTAGTCCATTGTTTACTAAATGATTGTTTGGCCAATTTGGGTATTTGCTTTTTCTCTCCCAAAGCGTTTGCACTAAACAAAGAAAAGACATTTTTTGTTTTTCCCCCTAAAAAATCCATACGGCTTCGTTTGGAGAAGGCAAATTCGTACACTTTCATTCCCTGGTTCCAAATAAATCCGCCCGCTCCTGCCCTGACTGCATCACGGCGGTTGATCAGTAATTGATGATGAAGAGGAATTTTAACCGGACAAACCTCTGTACACTTTCCACAAACTGAACAGGCCGAACTGAGGTGATTGAATTCTTTTAATCCCTTGAAGAATGGAGAAATTACTGAACCAATCGGACCGCTGTATGTGGCATTATAAGTGTATCCTCCTATATTCCTGTAGATCGGGCAGGCATTCAGACATGCGCCGCAACGAATACATTTTAAAACCGGATATTGTTCGTCGTTTTGATAGAGTTCGGAGCGTTTATTATCCAGAAGAATCACAAACATTTTTTCAGGGCCATCAATTTCACCATCCTTTTTCGGACCAGTGATCAAAGAATTATAAACTGAGATTTGCTGCCCGGTACCATGGGCCGCCAGTATTGGCCACATCAAACCCAAATCCTGCATTCTGGGAATTATTTTTTCGATTCCTGCAATGACGATATGAATTTTTGGGAAAGAAACCGACATCAAGGCATTGCCTTCATTTTCAGTTAAACATATTCCGCCCACATCAGCCACCAAAAAATTGGCTCCTGTAATTCCAACATCAGCTGTTGTGAATTTGTTCCGAAGCTTTTTCCTGACCCAGGCCGTCAGGTATTCGGGCGAACTTCCTTCCGGAGTATCAAACTTTTCGGTAAAGAGTTCGGCAATATCCTGACGTGATTTGTGCATACAGGGAGTCACAATGTGGTACGGTTTTTCGCCGGCCAACTGCACGATGTATTCGCCTAAATCGGTTTCGAGCGATTCAACTCCAATTTCTTCGAGATGTTCGTTCAAATCAATTTCCTCGGTGGTCATCGACTTGCTTTTGACGACCGTTTTCGATTGATTTTCAATCAGAATCTTTTTTACCGCTTCAATTGCTTCAACAGAATTTTCTGCCCAAATTACCGAAGCTCCATGGTTTGAAATGTTCTTTTCGAACTGAAGCAAATAATCATGCAAATGATCAATTGCCTGAGATTTAACATACGAAGCACGCGATTTTGCTAAATCAAGATTAAAATACCGCTTCATTCCACGATCAACCGCAACATCGTATTTCGATATGTTGAACCGAATGACTGCCCGATGTTTCAGATCGAATGCAACCTCTTCCGATTTTTGAATAAATATATCTTTCTGTTCCGACATTTTATACCGGTATCTTGTTTACCCTGTTCTGATGGCGACCACCTTCAAACGGCGTGGACAAAAACACTTTCACAATTTCAACCGCTTCTTCGTCAGTGATATAACGTGCAGGAAGAGCACAAACATTGGCATCGTTGTGCAAACGTGCAAGTTGTGCAATTTCTGGAAGCCAGCAAATGGCTGACCGTATTTCCTGATGTTTGTTTGCGGTCATATTTATTCCATTTCCGCTACCGCACAACGTGATCCCGTAATCAAATTCTTTATTGGCCACCGCGATCGCCAAAGGATGTGCAAAATCAGTATAATCGCTCATTTCAGAAGAAAATGCGCCAAAATCTTTGAATTCAATTTTCTGTTCCTGAAGATATTCCAAAATGGCTTGCTTGCGCCCAAATCCTGCATGATCGCTTGCAACAGCTATTTTCAACTTTTTCATATTCTATCTAAAAAATTTCAAAAATAATACTTTAAAGTATTTTATTGCTTTAATGCTTGATTAATCTTTGAAAGTGGATTTTTTTATTCAAAAAGAGTGTTTGATTATAGTTTTCATCAAAGTCAAATATGAGCCTGAAAGCCAAATGATTTTCAAATTGTCTTATATTTGAAGCCTGGTAAATACATCAACTAACACACAATCAAATGAATTTCAGACTATCCGCTGGTTTTATTGTCTTAGCAATCTTTATCAGTTCTTTTTCCTGTTCAAACCAGCCAAATCGTTCCCGAAAACCAGTTGTTCAAATTAAAATTGACTATTTAAACAAAAAAATCGTCTATGGAGACGACCTCACAATTAACCTGACGATAAAAGTCAAAGATGGTCAACTTCAGGAAACTAAACTATATGTCGATTCTGCCTTACTAACTTCAAGCACAGAAACTGAATTTACTTATAGCCTTAAAAAATTCAATAGCTTAGGTAAACATACCATAAAAGCTGTGGCAAGAAAAACCGATGGGGTAGAGGGCGCCTATTTTAAAACCTTTGAAGTTTTGTCGGATATTGTTCCTGAAATGTATGGTTATGAAGTGGTTCAAACTTATCCTCACAACGAAACATTTTTTACGGAAGGACTTGAAATTCACAATGGTTTTGTTTACGAAAGTACCGGTGAAAACGGAAAATCTGCATTGAATAAAACAAATCTAAAAACAGGAAAAACCATTCAGTCAATAAAACTTGCCGACAAGTATTTTGGGGAAGGGATCACTATTTTCAATAACCATATTTATCAGCTAACTTACAAAACAAAAATAGGTTTTGTTTATAATCTGGAAACTATGGCCGTTGTCGACAGCTTTCGTTTTGAATCGGCTGAAGGCTGGGGCATGACACATGATGATGAAAACCTGATCATGAGTGATGGAACTAACTTAATAACATACATAAATCCTACTACTTATAAAACAGTAAAAAAAATTGAGGTTTATGATGACAAAGATGCCGTCATCTACGTGAATGAACTGGAATATTCTGATGGTTTTATTTATGCCAATGTTTGGACAACCAATTTACTGATCAAAATTGATCCGAAAACCGGTAAAGTACTTCAAAAGATTGATCTTGACGGAATTTTATCAATGCCTGATTCAAGTAAAAAAGTTGATGTTTTGAATGGAATTGCCATTGATCCTCAAACAAAAAAAATCTACGTGACCGGCAAACTTTATCCAAAAATTTTTGAAATAAAACTGGTCAAAAAAGGGTAGGGGATTCTCCGTAATGGATTCGTCCCAAGTGTTTATAAGCCAGATCAGTTACTTCCCTTCCTCTGGGAGTCCGTTTCAAAAATCCCTCTTTGATCAGGAATGGTTCGTACACTTCTTCAATTGTTCCTGAATCTTCGCCAACTGCAGTAGCAATCGTCGAAACTCCAACCGGTCCGCCTTTGAATTTATCAATGATGGTGATCAAAATTTTATTGTCCATTTCATCAAGCCCATATTTATCAATATTCAAGGCATCCAAAGCAAACAAAGTAATCGCAATATCAATATTTCCACTTCCTTTTACCTGTGCAAAGTCTCTCACACGCCGTAAAAGTGCGTTCACAATTCGTGGTGTACCGCGACTTCTGGAAGCAATTTCAACAGCCGCCTGACCTTCAATTTTTACATTTAAAATAAAAGCCGATCGTTTTACAATTTTGGTAAGGATGTCCACATCGTAGTATTCCAAATGCGATTTGATGCCAAATCTAGCCCTCAGAGGACTTGTTAATAAACCTGAGCGGGTAGTTGCACCAATTAATGTAAAAGGGTTTAATTCGAGCTGAATGGATCGCGCACTGGGGCCTTTATCTATCATGATATCGATTTTGTAATCTTCCATGGCAGAATACAGGTATTCCTCCACGATAGGACTCAATCGATGAATTTCATCGATAAACAAAACTGCATTGGGTTCGAGGTTAGTCAGTAAACCAGCCAAATCGCCTGGTTTATCCAATACCGGCCCGGAAGTAATTTTAAGGGAAACGCCTAATTCGTTGGCAATTATATTTGAAAGTGTAGTTTTTCCAAGTCCTGGGGGTCCATGTAACAATACATGATCCAAAGCTTCTCCGCGCATTTTGGCAGCTTTGACAAATATTTTGAGATTTTCAACAATTTTATTTTGTCCACTGAAATCATCAAATTCCAATGGCCTCAATTGCTTATCAATTTCCTGATCGTTATCCGAACCATACTCTTCTCTGAAATCAAAATGATCGTTCATTATTAGCTTTTAGTATCAGCCAAAAGTAGGAAAAATAAAGCACTGTGTTTTTTAAAGTTGGGGAAAGAATATCAGACCGCGAGTTCAAGTTCTATAAAAATTATTTTCAGTTTCTCAATATCAAATGGCTTTGCCATAAATTCATCCATTCCATATGAAATACATTTATCCCGGTCGTTATCCATTGTATTTGCCGTCAGAGCAATGATAGGCGTTCTTTTTTCAATAAATTTTGTAACTTCTTCTTCTCTGATTTTTATGGTTGCCTCCAGCCCATCCATAACTGGCATCATGATATCCATCAAAATTACATCAAATTTTCTCTCACGAAATCGTTCAATCGCTTCAACACCATTGTTGGCAATAACCACTTCATGATTGTACTTCTTTAAACTAAACGTTACAATACGTTGATTTAAAAGATTATCCTCAACCAGCAATATATTTAACCTCTCTCCCATATCATTCGAGCTACCTTACTAATAATATATATTCCCTAAAACACTAAAAGGATACCCTCAATTTCAAAAATAAATTAGAATTGTATTATTATTATATTTTTTGAATGAATATAAAAGGAATGAATATGAATATGTACTGTTAGTATTCATGATATCTTTTAGGTATTCTTCTTGCATATTTAAAATCTCTTATTTTATTTTTTTTTGCTCACAGGTTATTAACAGTATAAACCTCTGAAAACAAAACTACTCTATTTTGCATTAACATCTGTTAGTTTGCTGCAGTATTTATAAATAAGTGTTACAAAACCATTCTAATTTTGTTTATAATAATTCTCACTACATTTTATTAATTCTTCTTGCTTCATTGGGAAAAGATATCTATTACAAATTTCTATGAATATCTTTGCCAAAACTTTGACATTTTTTTTTTGAATTATAAACAAGAATTGAATAAGAATGTTTAAAAATTGAATTTATAATTTACTAGTAATGAATTTATTGTAAAGATGGGTAATAACTATAAACAGTTTGTTGATAAACTAAATTCATACATTAAGAAATTTTACTTCTACCAGTTAATACGAGGCTTAATTCTCTTTCTGGTAGTTGCTTTAGTATATTTTGTTTTCGTTTCAACTCTCGAATATTTTAATTTTTTTAACCCTAATGTAAAGCTTTTAATTGTAGTTTTTACTCTGATTCTTACATTTTTCATTTTCATTTATTTTCTTGTCATTCCTATAGTAAAATTGATAGGTCTGGGTAAAAGATTGAATTATTATGATGTTTCTTCACTTGTAAATAAAACATATCCTGAAATTAGAGATCGGTTAATCAATATTGTTGAATTGGCTGAGAAAGGTGATTCATTATATTCAAATGAATTGAAAAATGCTAGTATAGATCAAAAAATTGATGAATTAGAAATATTCAGTTTTAGCGATGCTATACGTTTTAAAGACTTGAAGTTGATATTTGGTATATTAGTTTTTGGAATGGTTATTTTCTCAGTTATTTTTATAAAGTCACCAGCAATTTTTTCAGAGAGTTCGGCTCGTCTTATTCGTTTTCAACAAAAGTTTGAAAAACCTTCTCCTTATACTTTTCAGCTTGTAAATGATAATTTGGAAATAGTTACTGGAGGATCAATTGAACTCAGATTAAAATGCGAAGGAAAGGATCTGCCGGGGATGATGTTTGTAAATATCAGTGGAAATAATTTTATGATGAGTAAACTAGATAACTCTTATAAATATACTATTGAAAATTTGAATAGTTCTGTATCAATTTATTTTACTGATAAAAAGTATGTTTCAGATATTTATCATATCACTGTTTTAAGTAAGCCATTTATCTCTTCTTTTATCGTTGAAGTTGAAGCACCTTCCTATACCAATATAACCAATGAAGTATTCCAAAACATTGGTGATTTCAAAGTTACTTCGGGTACAAAATTGAAATGGAAGTTTAATACGGTAGATACGGACAGTTTAAGTATTTTATTTAGTGATAGCTCAAGGGTAAATGGAATTCATATTGGAGATTCGTTTGAAGTAATAAAAACAGTTTATAACAATCTGGAATATAGAATTTCTGTTAGCAATTTGAAATTGAGAGAAAATAATAGCTTGGTATACAAAATTGAAACAGTTGCGGATTTATTTCCAGAAATTAAAGTTGTACAAATGCGTGATACGCTCGACTTTAAAAATTTTGTTTTCAAAGGAAATATTGTAGATGATTATGGTTTTAGCAAACTAGATTTTAATGTTAGTTGTAATGGAAAAGATAGTGTTTTTAAAATTCCATTTTCAACGTATATGATAAATCAGAATTTCTTTTATTCATTCAATTTTGAAATTTTGAAAGATTTTGGAAAATCATTTTCTTATTATTTTTCTGTATCTGATAATGATTACATTAATCATTTTAAACGCTCTATGAGCGAAACTTTTACTTTTACTTTTCCGGATTATAATGAAATCGTTTTGAAAGAAAATTCAGATTTGAACAGCATCAATCAAATATTGGAAAAAAGTTCAAAACTTTCTAAAGATATTCAACTGGAGTTGGAAAATTTTAAAAGAAAGCAGATTGATTCACAGCTTTCAGAATGGGATAAATTTCAAACTGTGAAGGATATAATGAATAAAACAAATGAACTTGAAAATGTAATAAATCAACTTAACCAACAGAATAAGGATGCTGGCAATTTTCAGAAATCATTTACAGAAGAGAAAACTGATCTATTGAAAAAGCAGCAGCAAATAGAAGAATTATTGAACGAAGTGTTTAGTGATGAATTAAAAAAGCTTTTTGAGGAGTTTAATGACTTGGCCAAGCAGTTCGATATGAAAAAATTTGACCAATTATCAAAGGAAATGGATTCAAATCTTGGAGACCTTTCGAAGCAGCTGGATAAAAATATGCAGTTGTTAAAGAAAATGAAGGTCGAGCAGAAAGTTGACAGGATTCTACAGGAATTAAAGAAATTATCTGTCGAAGAGAAAAATATTTTAAATAAACTTAACCGAAATTCGGATTTAAAGGCAGCTAATCAACTGGAAAATGAAAATTCTTTGTTACTGAATAGTCTGGAAAAGGATTATCAGGATGCCTTGGAATATAATAAGGCACTTGAGAAACCGATGAATTTGTTCAAATTTGACAGTGAATTTAACGGCATCAAAGGAAACTATTCAAGGGTTTTGAAGGAGTTGGAAAATAAAAATTGGAAAAAGGCCTCTAATGGAATTGGAGATAACATAAAGGATATGGATCAACTTGCATTTGCTATGGACCAGATGTTAAACATTGGAAAAAAGAAAGAAAACCAGGCAAATGTTGAGGATTTGGAACAGATTCTGGCAAATATGATTTATGTATCGTTTGATCAGGAAAATGCAATGAAAAAGTTGAGTCTTACAGATTTTAATAATCCATTGATTAATGAGTTCAAGGCGAAACAGAAGAATATGATCAAGCAGGTTGGATTTGTAAAAGATTCGATTTATGCTCTTGCAAAACGAACTCCAGAAATAGGTTCGGTTGTAAACAAAGAAATGATTAATTTGGAAAATAGTGTCAATTATTCATTCGATTACCTGGAAAGCGGTAATATTGCAGGTTCGCTTATGTATCAGCAATATGGAATGACTGCGGCAAACAATTTGGCGCTTTTCCTAAGCGAAGCTCTTGAAAATTTAAAAAAACAAGAACAAAATGGACAGCCGGGTGATGGTGATTGTGACAAACCAGGTGGAAAAGGTTCAAAACCTGGAATGAAAAAGCTGAAAGACAGTCAGAGTTCCATAAAAGATCAGCTTCAGGAAATGATCAGTCAAATGAAAAAAGGTGATCTTGGAAAAATGAGTAAAAGCATTGGTCAAACGCTTGCACAGCAAGAAATGATGCAGCAGTTGATTCGGGAAATGTTAAATGGGAAATCGGTTGGATCAAAGGCTGGGGAACAGTTGAAAGCTGCTGATCAATTACTTGAGCAATCGAGGAAGGATTTGATGAGTAAAAATATCAGTTCTGAATTAATCAACCGGCAGAACATGATTATGTCTAAGCTGCTCGATGCTGAAAAGTCAGAAATGGAAAGGGATTTTGAAGATAAGCGTGAGTCAAAAACTGCCAAAGATGTAAAAAATATTAACCCTGAAAGTTATTTTGAGTATAAGAATAAGATGAAGAATGAAAATGAAATCATAAAAAGGAACAATTATTTATTGAGGATTTTTTACGATCAAAAATATAATAAATTCATAAATCAATTAAAGAACTAATTTTGAAACGCGATCTGGTCATACCTTCAAATCTTGCTTGTATCGGTGATGTGAGGAGCTTTTTGGATAGGATTTTTAATGAATCCAAACTTGACAGGTCGCAGTTCAACCGTGTTTTTTTGGGAATAAGCGAGGCAGTGAATAATTCTATTGTGCATGGAAACAAGTTCGATACGACCAAAAGTGTTTTCATAAGTACAATACTTATAGACAGAAAGTTTTTAGTTCATGTAAAAGATGAGGGAAAAGGTTTTTCTTTGGATTACCTTGACGATCCGACTAGCACAGAAAATCGCAGACGGGAGTGTGGAAGAGGAATCTATTTAATCATGCAATTCGCAGATGATGTTTTGTATTTAGATGGTGGAAGTAAAGTAGTCATTCAATATAATTTTGATTAATGGGTATTCATTATTTTAAAGAAGATGTTGCCTTTCCTGATTTAAAGAGAAGGATTATAAATGCATGGATTAAGAAAGTGATTGATTCTGAAGGAAAGATTTGCGGTAATCTTTCGTTTATTTTTTGTTCTGACGATTACTTGCTTGAGATTAATAGGAAATATTTAAACCATGATTATTTGACTGATGTAATAACTTTCGATTATGTCAATGGTAATGTTATTGAAGGAGATATTTTTTTAAGCATAGACCGTATCAAGGAAAATTCAAAAGAATACAATACAACGTTTAAAAGTGAACTGGAAAGGATACTTATTCATGGAGTTTTACATTTACTTGGATATAAGGATAAAAGTAAAGCAGATAAGGATTTGATGACTTTTAAGGAAGATATTTATCTTAATGTTTTAAATATTTGAGAATTACATAAATTTTAGAGATGTTACCGTTTTACGATGTAATAATAGTAGGAGGAGGCCATGCGGGATGTGAGGCGGCTGTTGCTTCAGCAAATTTGGGTTCAAAAACATTGTTGATTACGATGGATATGACTAAATATGCTCAAATGTCCTGTAATCCTGCCATGGGAGGAATTGCGAAGGGTCAGATTGTTCGCGAAATTGATGCGTTAGGGGGTTTCTCTGGAATTGTTACTGATCAATCGAGTATTCAGTTTAGAATGCTGAATCAATCCAAAGGACCGGCAATGTGGAGTCCGCGTGCTCAATGTGACCGGTTTCGTTTTACTGAAAATTGGCGCAATATTCTTGAAAGTACTAACAATCTTGATCTATGGCAAGATGCGGTAGTTTCGCTGATTATCAATGAAAATGTTGTAAAGGGGGTAAGAACGAAAATTGGTGTTGACATTTATTCAGGTTCTGTGGTTCTAACGAATGGTACTTTCTTAAATGGATTGATGCATATTGGGCGGACTAAAATGGAAGGTGGTAGAATCGGCGAGAATGCCTCTTATGGTCTTTCAGATCAGCTTTCTGGTCTTGGTTTCAGGACGGGAAGGTTGAAAACCGGAACTCCGGTACGGATTGATGGAAGAAGTGTTGATTTTTCAAAACTTAAGGAACAGCAAGGTGATGAACATTTTCAAAAGTTTTCATTTCTTCCTGAAGTTAAAACTTCTCTAAAACAAAGAAGTTGTTGGATTACGTATACCAATGAGAGAGTTCATGCAATCTTGGAGGAAGGTTTTGCCGATTCTCCGATGTACAATGGAACAATTGTCGGAACTGGTCCCAGATATTGTCCAAGTATTGAATCAAAAATTGTAACTTTTGCTGAACGAAGTTCTCATCAGCTATTTTTGGAGCCTGAAGGTGAGAATACCATTGAATACTATTTGAACGGTTTTTCTTCTTCTTTACCGTGCGATGTTCAGTTGCGTGCATTGAAGGAAGTTCCCGGTTTAGAAAATGTCCGCATTTTTAGACCAGGATATGCTATTGAATATGACTATTTTGATCCAACTCAATTAAGTCTGACTTTGGAAACAAAGTTGATCAAAAACCTCTTTTTTGCCGGGCAAATTAATGGAACTACTGGTTATGAGGAAGCTGCTGCTCAAGGTTTGGTTGCTGGAATTAATGCTCATCAAAATGTTCGCAAACTTGAACCTTTCATTTTGAAACGCGACGAAGCATATATCGGTGTATTGGTTGATGATCTAGTTTCAAAAGGTGTTGATGAGCCATACCGGATGTTTACATCGCGTGCAGAGTACCGTATCTTATTGCGCCAGGATAATGCAGATTTCAGATTAACACAGCGCTCTTTTCAGTTGGGTTTGGCTAATCAAATGAGGCTAGATCTGGTTGAGGAAAAATGGAAAGCAGTTGAATGCGTTGTTGAATTTGTTACAAATTTTTCAATTAAACCGAAGTATATAGATTATATCCTTGAAAAGAAAGGTTCATCTGTTTTGAAGCAGGGAGTTAAATTGATTGATGTAATATCAAGACCACAAATTTCTATATTTGATTTGATAGATGAGATTGATCCTTTTAAAGTATTTTTAAGGAGTATTCCTCAATATAGATTTTCAGAAATTTTGGAGTCTGCTGAAATAGCCATTAAATATTCAGGATATATCGATCGGGAAAAACTGGTTGCAGATAAGTTCAGACGGCTGGATAATATTTTGATCAAAGGAAAGTTTAAATATAAGTCAATACATACAATAAGTACGGAAGCAAGACAGAAACTTGCAGATATTCAGCCGGAAACAATTGGACAAGCAAGTCGAATTCCTGGAGTCAATCCTTCTGATATCAATGTTTTGCTTGTATTGTTGGGTCGTTGATGTTCATTGTTCCACGTGGAACACATAAAAACTAGAAATGGATCTTAAGAAATTTGTTCGCACTATCGAAAACTATCCTATCGAAGGGATCAGTTTTAAGGATATTACCACTTTGTTGAAAGAGCCGACTGCCTACAAGGAAGTTGTGGATCAAATTTCATCGCATTATAGAGATAGAGGAATCACAAAAGTGGTTTCACTTGAATCCAGGGGGTTTATTGTTGGTGGGGCAGTTGCCTATTGTATCAACGCAGGATTTGTACCTATCAGAAAAAAGGGCAAGTTGCCATCGGTAGTGTTGAATGAAACGTATGAGTTGGAATATGGTGTGGATTCAATAGAAATCCATGTTGATGCGTTGAACGAAAATGATGTGGTGCTGATTCACGATGATTTGTTGGCAACAGGAGGCACGGCTTTGGCAGCACTTTACTTAGTAAGACAATTAAATGTGAAGAAGATATATTTTTCCTTTATTTGTGATTTAAAGTTTATCGATACTGAAAAGAAAAAGGAATTGGCCACCTACGAAACACATTCTGTGATTCAGTATTAGAATTGAATTTTAATTAGTTTCTGATGATTCTTAAAAATGCTGAGCATCTCCGGTCTATTGCCTCTATTCTTCCTGATCAACCTGGAATATATCAGTATTTTGATTCGACCGGCAAGATTATTTATGTCGGGAAAGCAAAGAATCTGAAGAAACGGGTTTCTTCCTATTTTAATAAGACACAGCAAAATCGTAAAACAGAATTATTAGTCAGGAATATTGCTGAAATCCGGCATATGGTTGTTGAAACCGAGCAGGATGCGTTATTGCTTGAAAACAATCTGATCAAAAAATACCAGCCTCGCTACAATATCAGGTTAAAGGACGATAAAACTTATCCTTGGCTCGTAATCCGGAATGAACCTTTTCCGCGGGTTTTTCAAACTCGAACCGTCGTTAGGGATGGCTCCACCTATTTTGGACCATATACCTCTATTCTGACCGTACGAATGTTGCTTGATCTTTTTCGTAAGCTTTTTAAGTTGCGGAATTGTAAGTTAAATTTGTCCGATGAGAATATCCGTCAGAAAAAATTCAAGGTCTGTCTCGAATATCATATCGGAAACTGTTTGGCCCCTTGTGTAGGAAAAATTGAAAGTGATTCATATTTGAAAAATATTGATCAAATAAAGGAGATATTAAAGGGCAACATCGCCGGTGTGATCAAATACCTGAAGGATATAATGAGACAGTTTTCAATCGAAATGAAATTTGAGGAAGCTGCATTAATCAAAGAAAAGCTCGATCTTCTCGAAATGTTCCAATCCAGGTCAACCGTCGTGAGTAATTCGATCAGCGATGTTGACGTTTTCACAATTGACCAGGATGAATCCTTTGCTTACATTAATTACCTGAAAATAATTCGGGGCGCAATCATGCAGACCTACACGATCGAAATCAGGAAGGTTCTGGATGAATCATCTGCAGAATTGCTTGAATTTGCCATCGTCGACATTCGCCAAAAGATATTTAGTAATGCAAAGGAAATACTGGTACCTACCAAACTTGATATGGTGTTGGAAGGTATAAAATTTCGAATTCCTAAACAAGGAGATAAGAAGAAGCTACTTGAACTTTCGGAACGAAACGCAAAGTATTTCAGAATGGAAAAAATGAAGCATCAAATGGTTTCAAATTCTGAACAGACAGAAATTCGGGTTTTGGAAACCGTGCAAAAAGATTTGCGGTTAAAAGTTAGGCCCGTCCATATTGAATGCTTCGATAATAGTAACCTTCAAGGAACAACTCCGGTTTCCTCCTGTGTGGTTTTTAGAAATGGCCGTTCGTCAAGAAAGGATTATCGTCACTTCAATGTAAAAACAGTTGTTGGACCAGATGATTTTGCTTCGATGGAAGAAGTCGTTTATAGAAGGTATAGAAGATTAATTGAAGAAGAGAAATCATTGCCTCAACTAATTGTGATTGATGGAGGCAAGGGGCAACTCAGTGCAGCTTTAGACGCGCTGGATAAATTGAATCTTCGTGGCAAAATCTCAATCATCGGTATTGCTAAAAAATTGGAAGAAATCTATTTTCCAGATGATTCTGTGCCTCTTTACCTTGATAAAAATTCTGAAACCATAAAAGTCATTCAGCAATTGCGCGACGAGGCACATCGGTTTGGGATAACCTTTCATCGGAACAAAAGGTCAGGTGAATTTTTGAAATCTGAGCTTGAAAATATTTCGGGAATAGGAGGGAAGACCATAACGTTAGTTTTAAAGCGATTTAAGAGCGTTGAAAATTTGAAAAATCAAAGCTTTAGTATGGTCGCTAATGAAATAGGCGATTCTAAAGCAAGGTTAATCTTTGATTTTTATAAACTAAGCAGTTGAAATATAAGAGATTAATCGAACAAAACTGAACAAAAATTGGCTTGGTTTCTGGCTTAAACTAAATCAATTCCGGTACTTTTCTTCCCCCTCGAGCAAGCTGAGGTACGAATCATATCTGCTTTGCGCAATAAGACCATCTTCAACCGATTTTTTTACGGCACACATAGGTTCATGCGTATGGGTGCAATTGTAAAACTGACATCGTTCCAAGGTTTTGAATATTTCGGGAAAATAATGGGAGATTTCTTCCTTATCCATTTCAAGGACTCCAAAACCTTTGATACCCGGAGTGTCAATAATATATCCTCCAAATTCCAGTGCGTACATTTCAGAATTGGTTGTTGTATGTTTTCCGGAAGAATGAGTCTCCGATATTATTCCGGTTTTTAAAAACATGTTCGGTTGAACCGAATTGATGATCGTAGATTTTCCAACTCCTGAATGACCTGAGAATACATTGGTTTTATTGGTCATCATATTTTTCAATTCATCGATGCCAATATTTGTCTTTGCCGAAAGTTTCAGACAGTCGTACCCAATTTTCTCATAGATTTCAATCAATGAATTCATCAAGGCAGTTTGCTCTTCATTGTATATATCAGTTTTGTTGAAAATGAGATGGCAAGGAATCCGGTATGCTTCAGCCGAAACTAAAAAGCGGTCGATAAAAGTAGTGGTGGTTACCGGATATTTAATGGTGACTATCAGAAAAGCCTGATCAATATTGGCAGCAATAATATGCGATTCTTTGGAAAGATTTGGTGATTTGCGAATGATATAGTTGGATCGGGGAATGATCCTGGAAATGAATCCGACTAATTGGCCATTTACCGAATTATCTTCTCTGGATTCGGTCAATTCAACATGATCGCCTACTGCGACAGGATTTGTGCTGCGGATTCCCTTTAACCGTAAATTTCCTTTAATTCTGCTTTCAATGAGATTTCCTTCTTCCGTTTTTACCGTATACCAGCTCCCGGTTGATTTAATGACAATACCTTTTTTCAATGGATGTTTCAGATTTAATGATTTTCCGCTACTTTAGTAACCTGTTAAACATGAACCAAAAGTAACAAAAATTGTGAAAAGGATTTTAAGCTATAATGTAAACGGAATCAGGTCAGCGATCGGTAAAGGTCTGCTGGACTTTTTGAAAGAGGAAAATCCTGATATTGTTTGTTTTCAGGAAACAAAAGCTCAGCCGGGACAAATGCGTGAGGAAGAATTTGAAGCAGCCGGATATCATTGCAATTCATTTTCTGCCGTCAAAAAGGGTTACAGTGGTGTGGCTATTTTTACTAAGGTGAAACCGGACCAAGTCATATTTGGTATGCAAAATGAGAAATATGATATAGAAGGAAGGGTGATAAGGGTCGATTTTGGCGATGTTTCAATTATCAACGCTTATTTTCCTTCAGGAACGACAGGAGATATCAGGCAAGCCGTTAAAATGGGTTTCCTTTCCGATTTTCACGAATACCTGAATGACCTGCGCACCACCCGAGAAAAACTGATCATTTCCGGAGATTACAACATTTGCCGACTTTGGATTGACATTCATAATCCTGCGCAACAGCAAAATACCTCCGGATTTCTACCTGAAGAGAGGGAATGGTTTGCTAAATTTGTGGAGGATGGCTACGTTGATACGTTGAGGGAAATTCATCAGGAAAAGCACCAGTATTCGTGGTGGAGTTACCGCGCAAACTCACGGGAGAATAACAAGGGATGGCGGATTGATTACCATATTGTCACTGATAATTTGAAAGATAAAATTCTGGATGCCAGAATTTTATCTTATGCAGTTCATTCTGATCATTGTCCGGTTTTACTCGACATCGACATCTAAAAATCTATTCCCAGTTTAGGATGATTTTTCCGCAACTCCCTTCTTCCATGATCTGAAAGGCTTCCAGATAATTGTCAGCAGGGAACCGGTGGGTAATTACGGGTAGAATATTCAGACCGGTCGAAAGCATCATTTCCATCTGATACCATGTTTCGTACATTTCGCGTCCATATATTCCCTTGAGCGTAAGTCCTTTAAATATCAGTTTGCTCCAGTTCAGCTGAGTTGTTGAAGGAAGCAAACCAAGCAAGGAAACCTTCCCTCCGTTATACATATTTTCGACCATATCATTGAAAGCGGCTGCCGAACCACTGCATTCAAGGCCGATGTCGAAACCACCCACCATTCCGAGCGATTTTAGGACATCTTTGATACTTTCCTTGCGTGGATCAATCACTTTGGTGGCGCCCATTTTTAGGGCCAGATTACGGCGGTATTCACTCAAATCAGTGCCAACGATATTTCTGGCTCCTGAAAATTTGCAGACTGCAGTTGCCATTGCTCCAATTGGCCCACCGATTCCGGTAATCAGGACATCTTCGCCAAGCAAAGGAAAGGAAAGAGCGGTGTGAGTTGCGTTTCCAAGCGGATCCATGACTGACATCAACTCATCTGAAATACGGTCATCGATTTTTAAAACATTCGATGCGGGAACGGAAATATATTCGGCAAAACCTCCGTCGCGATTAACTCCGATTCCAACGGTATGATCGCAGATATGCTGGCGGCCCCGGCGGCAATTCCGGCAAAATCCGCATGAAATATGGCCTTCAACTGTGACCCGTTCGCCCAGATGAACTCGCGATACTTCAGAACCTCTGTCAACCACGTAGCCCATGTATTCATGACCGATAACCAATGGAGTTTTGATTGTATTTTGAGCCCATTCGTCCCATTTGTAGATATGAAGATCGGTGCCGCAAATGGCAGATTTTTTGATGTTGATCAATACATCGTTCGGTCCGACTACAGGCATTGGAACATCTGCCATCCAAATCCCTTTCTCCGGTTTGAGTTTTATAATTGCTTTCATTTTTCTTTTTCTTTTGTCCAAATTGCTTTCATCGGGTAAACTTCCAGTTTTTCAACCATCAGCTCTCCTCCTATGTTAAACAAATACAAACCATCTCCGTTTTCATTCGGAACAAAACACGAACTCATGACCACTTTCCCGTCGTTTGCAAAGATCTCGACCGAGCTTCGGTCAAGCAGGATTTCAAGCTTAATTTTACCATCGACAGGCTCAACGATTGCCGAACTTCCTAAACAGCTGAGAACTTTAGTTTTAACATCATACATGAGTTCAGTTCCGTTATTCTTTTTATCCAGGCGCAGAACAAAACCAAATTTATCGACTGTTTTCAACTTGAAATTGCCGATAATGTGCATGCAATCATTCTTTACGCCGTGAGTCGGATTTTTCTTGATTCCCGGTATCAGATTTCGGTTCTCGTATACTTCGCCTTTTTCATGAAGAAGTGAAATTTCCTTTATCGGCTGGCGCACAAGCCGGATGCCTTCTGTGAATTTTTTAAGCGAAATTTCACAAGGGAAAGTCATTTGACCTTTGAAGGGCATTTTCGGATATTCGCCACCTTTCATCCAGGCAATCTGAATGGTCCTTCCGTCAGTTTCAGGAATATTGCTCCAGGTTTGGGCAGCGTAATAATTTGCTCCGTAATCGCTTAGCATTTTAACTGATTCAGCGGTAAACTTTTCGCCATTGAAAGTTCCGATCAGGTAACTGCCATCACCGTTGAAGAGTACCCATTTCTTATCGTCCGACCGGTGGTTAACAGGTAGTTCAACCAAATCAGGACATTCGAAAAAACCAACCAGATGGCTTTTAAATTGCCAGTCGATCAGGTTTTTTGAAGTGTAAAACGATATTCCTTTTTGTTTATCATCGTTATTTGGTTTTCGGTAGAGAACCATCACAAACTGTTTGCTTGCTTCGTGCCAAATCACCTTTGGGTCGCGGGCATCATCAGTTTCATCAAAATGAATAATAGGATTCTTTTCGTATTTGATCCAGGTTCGTCCTTTATCGTTGCTGTAGGCCAGGCGTTGTCCGCATTTCTGGCTGGTATAGAAAAGCAGAATCGTTTTTTCTTTTCCTTTTTGCAGTCCGGTTACATTATTCTCATCGACCATCCCACTTCCTGAAAAAGCGGTACCGATTTCCTTGTCTTTCGAATCATTGTCAGGAAACAGGGCGATAGGCAGTTGTTCCCAGTGAACCAGGTCGGTGCTCACAGCATGCCCCCAGTGCATATAACCCCATTCGTTTCCAAAGGGATTATACTGATAAAAAAGGTGATATTCGCCCTTGTAAAAAACCAGGCCGTTCGGATCGTTCATCCAATTGATTTCAGGAGTGAAATGATATTGGGGCCGAAGCGATTCATTGTATGTTTTTACCGGCTTGGCTGAAAAGGCCGAAACCGGGCCAAGAAAGGAAGCAATAAAAAAAGTGAGGAGAAAAATAGTATTTTTCATATCTAAATTGTTACTGTCTTTGTAGTTTTGACAAATATAAATGAAATAATGAGAGAACGACTAGTATTGATTTTGTTTCTCTTGTCCGTGACCATGAGCTACGGACAGAAAAACTGGAAGGCTGAAGGGATTAAATTGCCTCCGGCGGTCTGCTATGCATCACCCGAATCGTTTCAGACCTTCGTACATCCACCTGCTGATTACAGCGAAAGACTAAAATCCGGTATTCTCAAGAAAGCTGTAATTGTCGTCAAGTATGTAGATTTTCCTCCCGACGCACAGGCTGCATTTCAGTATGCAGTTGATATTTGGCAGACCCTGATTTATTCTCCGATTCCGATTCATATCACGGCAACCTGGACAAGTCTGGCCGCCACTATTTTGGGAAGTTGTGGTCCTTCCGATTATTACAAAAATTTCAATGCCACCGAAATTTGGAATACCTATTATCCGGTGGTGATTGCCGAGAAAATGCTTGGCGAGGAAATAAACGGGCCTGATCAATCGGATATGGATGCTTCGTTTAATAAGGATTTTCCAAATTGGTATTTCGGTATTGACGGGAAAACGCCGTCTGACAAATATGATTTTTCATCAGTGGTTCTGCACGAGCTGACCCATGGTTTGGGTTTTGTGGGTAAATTTTATGTGAGTCGTGGCCGGGGTGGCTACGGTGATGACGGGTTACCTGCCGTTTTTGATGTTTCGGTTCAAAACCAGGCAGCAGAAAAACTGGTCAATACCAAATTATTTGCCAACCCATCGGTAAAGTTAAACCTGGCTTTGACCTCCAACTGGCTTGCCTTCAACAACGGCGCAACCCAGGGAAGTTTTCCCAGGTTATATGCCCCAACCATCTGGGATACAGGCTCAAGTATTTATCATCTGGACGAAAATACCTATCCGGCCGGTGATCCGAATTCACTGATGACCCCGTTCACCGGAATGGGCGAAGCGATCCACAATCCAGGCGAATCTACCCTTTCCGTTATGTACCATATGGGATGGAAATCAGTTTCAATCTGGCATATGCCGTTGAAAGACATTGAATATGTGACTAAGCCACTCAGTTTCATGGCGAAGATCACCAGCGATTACGATCTCGATTCCACCAAATTGTTTCTGGTGTACTCGACCAATAAATTTGTGAAAAAGGATTCGGTCCTGTTGAAAGCGACTGCTGTTCCAACTGAATTTGCCACCACATTGAACCTGAAACAGAACGGTGAAGTTGACTATTACTTTTCAGCGAGCGATGTCAAAAAGCAGCGATTTGTATTTCCGTCAGGTGCATCAACCCAATATTTGAGTTTCAATATTGGGATTGATAAAATAGCTCCGGTCGTCGTTCACACTTCTGTGAAATACCTCATGAACACTGACCTAAGCACAAAAATATCGGCCCAGGTGACCGATAACATTGCAGTAAAATCGGTAAAGCTGGAGTATTTTGTGAATGGTGGAATGATTCAGGAATTGGCCATGAAAAACGATTCTGCGGACACGTATTCAGGAAACCTGTCATTTCCTAAATGGTCTATAAAAGATGGAGATTTAGTGAGTTACCATATCGTGGCAGTTGATGCTTCCTCCCAGAGCAACATTGGTTATCTGCCACTTTCCGGATATTTTACTATCCGGATCTATGGCTTTCAGAAACCGGTTCTGGTTTACACTAATAATTTCGACAAGGATTCGCTTGATTTCATCAGTTCCAGTTTCAGGAATTATAAGGTGGCAGGTTTCGACAGTCCAGCCTTGAATTCTCAACATCCTTATTCCAGCCCTGATGCCGACAATCAGGAACTCAATTTCACCACGGTTTTGAAATATCCGATTATCCTGAAACCGGGAGGATTGATGCATTATGATGAAATCGTACTGGTTGAACCGGGAGATCCGGGAACCAAATTTGGAGATGCAAACTTCTTCGATTATGTGATTGCAGAAGGCTCATTAGATAAGGGAACTACTTGGAAACCCTTGGCCGACGGGTATGACAGCAATTTGCACGCAGCATGGGCAACGCTCTGGAACAGTGCAATTACAGGAAATAACAGTACCGCCGTGCCAACGAAGGATCAATTTGTCAATCACGAAATCAACTTGCTGGCCAACGGAAATTTCAAGGAGGGAGATACAATCCAGGTCCGTTTCCGGTTGTTTTCCGATCCTTATGCGCATGGCTGGGGCTGGATGATTGATAACCTGAAGATCCAGGATATTGAAACCGGTCTCAAGCCGGGCCTTTTAGCTTCCGGAGAGGTGAATTTCTTTCCAAATCCGGCAACTGATCGCCTGAATGTACAGGTCAGGATGCAGAAAAATGTGCATCAGCTGATTCTGAAAGCATTCAATTCCTCCGGAAGTTTGGTTTATATTCAGACCTTTCCGGATGCATCCGGCGATTTCCGGACTGAGATTGATGTGAGCAATTTCACAAAAGGCTTGTATTTGTTTTCGGTTGAATCTGAGAATGGACCGATGGTTACCTGCAAAATTCTGATTCAATAATCACAGATAAAATAAAAACTCTATATTTGCCCTCAAATTGAACGTAAAATGAAACGCACCAGTAACAATAGTTTTTTTTATTGGTTTTATTACTTCTGTTCTCAAATCGGGATCGGCGGGTAATGTCTTGTTGTTACAAAAAGATAATTTACAAAAGGGTCCCCGTGCTGAACGAGGCCCTTTTTTAATTTTAGAAATATGAAACTTACAGTAATTGGTTTGGGATTGATCGGCGGATCGATGGCAAAAGACCTTCGGAAAGCTGGTTTTGCTACTGAAATAACCGGGGTTGATGTCAATCCTGAGAATGCTCAGGAAGCGCAACGTCTTGGAATTGTCGACCGTGTTGAAACGCTGGAAAATGCTGTTTTAAAAGCTGATCTGGTACTCATTGCAATTCCGGTCGACAAGGTGTTGGCGACCTTGACTACCGTCCTTGACCTTGTTTCGTCGCAAACCACGGTGGTGGATGTGGGATCGACCAAAAAATCAATTTCAGAAGCGGTCGAAAAGCATCCCCGGCGCCGAAATTACGTTCCTGCCCATCCGATGGCAGGTACCGAAAACTCCGGACCCGGAGCAGCGTTGGAAGGATTGTTCGAAGGAAAAATCAATATCATTTGCGATCAGGAGAAAAGCGGACCGCAGCACCTCGCCCTGGCCGAAAAAATGTTTCAGGTATTGGGAATGGACATTGCTTACATGACCGCCGACGATCAGGACCATAGTACTGGCTTCATTTCTCACCTGCCACATGCGGCGGCTTTTGCTCTTGCCAACGCCGTGCTCGACAAGGAAGATCGCGAAATTATTTTCGATCTGGCCAGTGGTGGATTCAACTCAACAGTACGTTTGGCAAAGAGTTCTCCGGAAATGTGGGGACCCATTTTTCAACAAAACAAGGAGTATATTGTTGAATCACTGGAAGTTTATATCAAACACCTGAAGGCATTCAAAAAAAGCATCGAATCCGATCCGGAACAAATGATGGCACTGATGAAAAACGCCAACCGGATTCGGGGAATATTAGCCGGCGAAGGCGATTCGCTGGTAAAAAATGAAAAGACAATCGTTAAACTTTATACAAAATAGTCATGGGAATTCACTTGGAAATTAACCCGATCAGGCACTGGCTGCCACAAATTAACAATCCGCTGATCATTGCCGGACCTTGCAGTCTCGAAACCGAAGAGCAGGCAATGGACACCGCCCTTCAACTCGCCAAAGATCACCGGGTTTTCGTTTACCGTGGCGGAATCTGGAAACCCCGGACCCGCCCCGGAAGCTTTGAAGGCATTGGTAGCATTGGCCTGAAATGGCTGCAAATGGTTCGCGAGGAAACGGGTTTGCCGGTAGGTACTGAGGTGGCAAACGCTCAACACGCTGAAGAAGCGTTGGATGCCGGTCTGGATGTACTTTGGATAGGAGCGCGCTCGACCGCCAGTCCGTTTGTTGTCCAGGAAATTGCCGATGTGGTAAAAGGAACCGATGCGGTGGTAATGGTGAAAAACCCGGTCAATCCCGATGTTCAGTTGTGGGTTGGAGCGTTTGAACGGCTGAGCCAGGCCGGAATTAAAAACCTCGTGGCTATTCACCGTGGTTTTACGCCTTTTCGCGAAACCGAGTACCGGAACTATCCCAACTGGAAAACAGTGATCGAATTGCGCCGTTTGATGCCTAATTTGCCTATTATCTGCGATCCTAGCCATATTGGCGGCAAACGTGAATATCTTTTCGATATTAGCCAGAAAGCCTTCGATATGGGAATGGAAGGGCTGATGATCGAATCTCACCGCGACCCGTCGTGTGCACTGAGCGACAAGGAACAACAACTTACACCGGTTGATCTGGCCAAATTACTTGACAGGTTGGTGATCCGTACTGTCACTTCTGACAACAAATTGTTTGAAAATCAACTCGAAATGCTGCGCAGCCGGATCGACGCCATCGATACCGAATTGCTCGAAACTTTATCGTCTCGTATGGAGGTTGTCAGGCAAATTGGTCAGTATAAAAAAGACAACAATGTGACTGCGTTTCAGGTTGGACGTTTTTCTGAACTGATGGAGAAACGCATGAAACTGGGTGAAAGCCTGAACCTTGACCCGAATTTTGTGCTGCAAATGTTCCAGCACATTCACGAAGATTCGGTGCGGATGCAGACAGAGATTATGGATAAGGAATAGGAGTATATGGGAGAAAATTTTTAATCTCTACTTTAAAGGAAGCAGTTTGAAATCGAGTCACCGAATTAGATCCGAAAAGCAGAAAGGACCTCTATGTCAGAAATGAAGCTTTCAATGAGCTTGGGTTCTGTGCTTCA
Source organism: Prolixibacteraceae bacterium (assembly GCA_025355875.1). Classification (GTDB taxonomy): domain Bacteria; phylum Bacteroidota; class Bacteroidia; order Bacteroidales; family Prolixibacteraceae; genus Aquipluma. Next base: position 40,501 of record JANXYV010000115.1, read on the forward strand.
TTGGCCGAAATTTGGATTTACGCAAATATGGATAGTTAGAAAGGCAGTTATTTTTAGGCAGTTCATCTGGAAACTCCGATCTTTCCTGAAGGAAGGACTTTGCTGGCAACAGTAAAAATCTCAGGCATGCATGTATCGACATATTGGTTTCATAAAGATTAACATAATACAGTGAAAAATGGCAACAGTTCTAAAATGTGACAAAAGGGAATTTAGCGAAGACCCTAACAAGATTGATAATTTTCGTTTATTTTCGGATGTTTCGAGAGTAAAAAATGGAATAAAACCCGAAAATTTAAACTTTGATTTGAGATTACTAAATCCGGGGCAATTTTCAGCGCCATACCATTTTCACAGATATGCTGAAGAATTGTTTATGGTGCTATCTGGCTCTATGACAATGAGAACACCCAACGGACTTGAAATAATAACAACCGGAGATCTGGTATTCTGTGAAAAAGGAGATACTGGCGCTCATCAGTTTTTTAATCACAGCACAGAATCCTGCACCTATCTTGACATAAGAACATTTGCTGGCATGGATATATGCGAATACCCCGATTCAGGAAAGATACTTATAGCTCCGTCACTTGAGATATTTGCAAAGGATTCAAAAGTAGGATATTTCAAAGGCGAAGAAAATATTTTAGATAAGTGGAATGAAATTCAAAAATAGCCCTACCCATACCTGTAAGTTTTCAGCAAGTCATAGTTGAACGAAAGGTTTCGAAACTTCTTTGACAGGAATATTTTCAATAAAATGGATTGAATATCTGGCAGAGGTTAGATTTCCAATGGAATTTATTCCCTGGTATTTTTCCATTCGGCCCAATTGATTGAGGAGAAGTAGCTGCGGAGCATTCCGTCGAACAAACGAACGGCTTGCAGGCGCGATTGGGTGGAACTTATTTTTTGGCTTTCGACCGTTGCCTGTTCGATTCGCCGATCGACAAAAGCAGCATAATCCTTCAGACTTTGGCTATAATCACCGATCGATTTTTGACGGAGGCTTTCCGGGATTTGCACCGTTTCTAAAGTAATTTCAGGCATGTACCTGGGCAGGATTTTAAATGTGTTTTCCGGCAATTTTTGCTGCCAGTCGGCATATTTGCCAATCAGCCGAAGCAGTTCATTTTGGTTTTCCTTCGATGATTGAGCCGGAAGTTTTCCAAGCTGAAGTTTTATATCTTGCAACAATGGGTCCAACTCACCCCAGTCGGTTTTTATCGATGCAAGAAAGCTGATATGCTGGTAGGGTTTATCGCTTGGAAGACCAATAAAAACAAAATTGGCCTTATACGAAGTATTGTTCTTTTTCACTTCATCGATGGTTGTTTTAACCTCGTTTACTGAAGTTTGAAGAGTTTTGACCGATTGCTGGATAGCCGAAAAGTTCATCTTGTAAAAATGGTTTTCAATGCTGTCGAACTGGGCCTGAACTGCAACAAGGTTTTCCTCGACCCCCTCATTTCTCATTCCGCCCGCCTGTACATTTGGGCTTGAAAACCAAACATCGGATGAACCGGCAATTTTAAAATAAACAGTGCCTTCGGCCAGATTTTCTTCTTCAATGGTCTTTCCTTCACGAATAAACTGCCAGGTTGCTTTTGCCGTTACTTTAACGAAGGATTGCGAAAATTTGGCACTCGAAATTGTAATTTCTGCGTTGGATTGATCGGCCTGAGATTTTACTGTAACAAACTCATCCCCCGCGAAAAGGAACTTTTGGCTCAGGAGTTTCCATTCGGCCTTAATGCCGTCAAGTTCGTAGCTCAGTCCATCATTTCCCCTCGAGAGGATTTGTGCCGTTCCGGTAATGTCGGCATAGGTATCCGGAAATTTACAAAAATCTCTTCGGCCTCCCTCTAATTCAACATTCACAGTCAGTTTTTGGCCTGATGTAACAGTCAGGATTCCACCACTTTTATAAGCCACTCCATCAACTTTAATTTGTAAAAATGGTTTTCGTGCCGGTTGTACAGCAATCAAAGTGTTAACCAGGATAACCATAATCAGGAAAGAGAGTAATCTTTTCATATCCCATGCTTTTACAGTCCATGAATTGGTTTAAAGATAATCAAAAATCTTTACGCTGATTCAGCTATTGGTCCTTTACGATTTTTTCGGTGAAAAGTTGACTGTGGGTTAAAATCCTGATCAGGTATATTCCTGTTTTAAAATCTGTTATATCTATATCTGTCCGATTTGTTTTTGGTGAAGATTGGTAAATCGTTTTACCATCGATGGTAAATATTTCAATATTTTCAATCGGATCTGTTGTTTCAATATGTAGGTTTCCGGAAGCCGGATTTGGGAAAATATGAATTGCATTTTGGTTGTTATTAACTGAAAGATCGGTTGCTAAATCCTTGAATGCCGGCAGGGCTTTATCGCTGTACAAACGATACTCGCCGGGTTTCAGGTTAAACGTTGTGTTGGCATTGGTCACGTCAAGAATTGACCCGCTGAAAAACTCCTGCCAGGTTCCGGTATGATGAAAATTTACAGAAACTGTTTGGTTTGTCACATCGAAATTTCCAATCAGGGTAATGTTATGGTCATTTAAATTCAGCTGAATAGTTTTGGTAAGCCCGCCAACCGAAAGGGTTTCTTTTCCTGAAGTAAAAACATCGAATTGTGCCCGCAATCGGAGCATGGCCGAATATACATCCAGCAATTTCTGCCGGTTTGGCTCGTCAAGATAATTCCAGAGAACCGGTTTTTCACTCGTTCGGCCACCTTCATCGATTGAAATATCATAACCCAATTCCCCAAATTGCCAGATCATTTTTGGACCTGCCAGGCACATGAAAAAAGTAGTGGCTAATTGGCTTCGCTGCAAGGCAATTTCCAATTCTTTGGTATCGTAGGTTCCCAAAGAATTTCCGTTGGTAGTGGTCTTGAACATTTGTCGTTCTTCATCATGACTTTCCATGTAGGCAACCAGACCGGGTTTCGAATAACCTCTTTTTTGGTAGGATGCCCAACTGAAATCAGATTTTCCGGCATCGTTGAATCCCATCGCAGCCTGACAAAAATTGAAATTGGCATTGCCCCAGATCAGCATTCCGTTTCGGTATGCAGCCAGTTCCTGTTCTTCCGAATTGGCAGTGAAATGTTCGAGAATAACCTTGGCCTTTGGATTGACCTCCCAGATTTTATCGGCTATCCGCTTCAGGATAGCTATTCGTGAGGCATCATAGGCGCTGCCATCGCCCGGTGTATTTGTAAAACCTTTGGAAAAGTCGAAACGAAAACCATCCACTTTGTATTCGGTTATCCAATATCGGATAACCCGGTCAACAAAGTCTTTGGTGGCCTGACTTTCGTGATTAAAATCGTTTCCCCAGAAATACACAGGGTTTGGCGATATCTGGTTGTACCACGGATTATCCGCTGAAGGCTGTTTAAGAGTGCTGTTCCAGTACATTTTCACCATCGGGCTTGAATTGAACGAATGGTTCAAAACGATGTCCTGAATGACAATGAAACCCTGTTTATGGCACTCGTCGACCAGCGATTTCAGATCGTTTTTGGTTCCGTAGGCTTTATCCGGGGCAAAATAGAAATTCGGGTTGTATCCCCAACTGCTGTTTCCCTCAAATTCGCTGAAAGGCATCAGTTCTATCGTGTTAATTCCCACGCGTTTGAGGTAATCGAGTTTTGCCTGTACGGCCTTGTAGGTTTTTTCTTCGGTAAAATCGCGGATCAGTAATTCGTATATCGAAAGCTTGCTTGTCTCCGGAACGGTGTATGAGGTGGTTTTCCAGGTAAAGGGAGTTTGTCCGGTTTGCAATATTGATGCCCGGTCGACTGCTTTCCCATTTGGGTAGGGAATCAGATCAGGATAAACAGCAGGTGAAATGTATTGGTCTTCCGGATCCGAAACCTTATCGGTGTAGGTATCGGCTATCTGCAGATTACCGTCGATCAGGTACTGGAAAATGTATTCTTTTTGAGGAGTCAGATTCCCGATTTTTAACCAGAAAAAGTCTCCATCCTTTTTCATCTGGAAGTTGTTATCGGGAAGCCACTGGTTAAAATCGCCGGTCACAAACAGGTAATTTTTCTTTGGCGCATAAACTATCAGGGTGGCCGATTGATTGTCGGTGTAATTGATTCCGGTTTGCAATCCTGCAGGTTTGCTTTCGGTTGGAGTGGTTTCGCGGATGCACACATAAACTGAGTCGCGTGCAATGGTTGAATTTTGGGTGGCAGTCGATTTCAGCCAGTAGTTTCCGGCATCAGGAATTGTTAGATTTTGTGTAATTGTGGAGGCGGTTTGGGCCGAAACCTGCTGATTGTTCATGAAAAGTTTCAGATCAGCAGTCGTGGTGCACGAGGCAGTAAACTGTATGTTCTGGTTTTTTTCGAAAACATTGACTCTGGAAGGTGAGCTGACGGAGACGCGTAATTCTCCGGCATTCACGTCAATGAAAAGATCGTTGGTTTGTTGGGTCCCATCGGCCGAGCGAAATACAAAATCCAATTTTGTGACCAGTTCGTACGACAAAACCGAGTAAAAACTGATGATATCAGGACTGATCTCTAATTCATAAATTCCGTTTCCCTTGTTGGTAAGCTTGGGTTGTTTGGTGTTATCGCCCCAGCTTCCAATCACATGTTTCCAGTTACCGCTGCCCAGTAGGGAAACTCCCGTGTGTGCATACAAGTCTCCTGAAAATTTTCCGAGCCGGGATTCTTTTGAGGAATCAAAGAAAACGGTAACCGCCTTTTTATCAACCGGATGGGCTGGATTGGTGGTAAGCTGTGCAAAACAAACCTGCGAGAAAGCTATCAGCCAGAAAATGAATTGGATACGTCGGATCATGATGAATGAAATAATTTTAAATCCTGAAAAAGTGCATCATAAAAAGGACTGATTTTCGGTCCTGATTTAATCGAGCAAATGTACTTTTTTCTTTCCAACCGATTCATGACATACCCAGATCATGGGATGCTGTTTTTACGAGACTTTCATGAAATAGAAAGGGCAGAATTTTCATTCCACCCTTTCAGAATTTTTCCTCTTCGACTCGCTTCCTTCGATACGCTTCGATACTCAGGAACCATCGCGGCCTTCGGCGTGAACGTTCGACTGAGCTCACGTCGAAGTCTCAGTCGAACGCTCAGGGAGCGTCTCTTCGAACTTCTGACTTCGGTCTTCCGACTCCTGACTTCGGTCTATTTTTGCTGCACTTTGGCCCAGGTATCTTTCAACTGCACCGTCCGGTTGAAAACCAGTTTTTCATGAGTTGAATCTGAATCGATATTAAAATAGCCCAAACGTTCGAACTGGAAATGATCCAATGGTTTGGCGCCTTTCACGAAAGGTTCGATATAGCATTTCGGCAAAACCTGAAGTGAGTCATGGTTCATGAATTCCTTGAAGTCAATGTCTTTGTGTCCATCCGGTTCTTCGTCTGAGAATAAACGGTCGTACAGACGAACTTCGGCTTCCACATTTTCGGTGGCCGATACCCAGTGGATGGTCGATTTTACCTTGCGACCGTCGGGTGAATTTCCTCCTCGTGAAGCTGGATCGTAGGTGCAATGTATTTCGGTGATTTCGCCGTTGGAATCTTTAATTACATCCGTACAAGTAATGAAATACGCGTAACGCAGGCGGACTTCGGTTCCGGGTGAAAGACGGAAGAATTTCCTGGGCGGTTCTTCCATAAAGTCGTCGCGTTCGATGTACAATTCGCGGGTAAATGGAACCAGACGGGTCCCCATCGTTGGATCTTCAGGATTGTTGATAGCTTCCATTTGGTCAATCACTCCCTCTGGACAATTAGTAATTACTACTTTCAAGGGATTTAAAACACCCATCACCCGTTGTGCACGTTTATTCAGGTCTTCGCGGATGCTGTATTCCAAAACACCCACATCGATTACTCCATCGGTTTTTGTAACTCCGATGCGTTCGGCAAAATTCCGGAGTGATTCGGGTGTATAACCACGGCGACGCAATCCGCAAATGGTGGGCATCCGTGGATCGTCCCATCCGGTTACATGGCCATCTTTCACCAGTTCGAGTAATTTGCGTTTACTCATCACCGTAAAATTCAGGTTCAGGCGGGCAAATTCGATTTGTCGCGGACGGTAATCCGAGTCCATTAGCTGATCCACAAACCAATCGTATAGCGGACGATGAACCTCGAATTCGAGGGTGCAAATCGAGTGGGTGATTCCTTCCCAGTAGTCGCACTGACCGTGGGCAAAATCGTACATCGGGTAGATACACCATTTGTCGCCGGTACGGTGATGCGGTGCTTTCATGATCCGGTACAAAATAGGATCGCGCATGTGCATGTTGGGTGACGACATATCAATATTCGCCCGCAATACCCGGTCCCCTTCGTTGAATTCACCGGCTTTCATGCGTAAAAACAAATCGAGGTTTTCTTCTATGGTGCGACTTTTAAATGGACTATCCATTCCCGGTCTGGTCGGAGTTCCCTTCTGAGCGCTGATGGTTTCCGCATCCTGATCGTCGATGTAAGCTTTTCCTTCTTTGATCAGTTTGACGGCAAAATCAAACAACTGATCGAAATAATCGGAGGCATAATAGAGCCGGTCGTCCCAGTCAAAACCAAGCCAGCGAACATCTTCCATGATGGAATCCACATATTCGGTTTCTTCTTTCGAAGGGTTGGTGTCGTCGAAACGAAGGTTGGTAAAACCGTTGTATTTCTGAGCAGTTCCAAAATTCAGACAAATGGATTTGGCATGGCCAATATGCAGATATCCGTTGGGTTCCGGCGGAAACCGCGTATGCACGCGACTGTTGCTCTTTCCGGTTTTCAAATCTTCTTCGACGATCTGGTGAATAAAATTGTTGGATTTCAACACATTGTCGTTTTCAGGGACATTATCGTTCATCGTTTTCAGTTTAAAATCAAATTTGGAAATGGTATTTCAGCAAAAGTATAAAATGATTTCAGCTATCAGAATTCGGGGGTTTGAAAATTGATTTCCACGGCAATAAAATTAATTTTGATGCGGAAGACGGAAGTCCGGAGACGGAAGTCCGAAGTCCAAAGTCCGGAGACTGAAAACGGAAGACCGGAGGGACGCAAAGCTGAAAGTTGACACAAAATAGTAAATGGTAAATAGTTTAATAGTATATATTTATGGCGCTGATCGAATTGGAAGGAATGGAATTTTATGCGTTTCACGGGCATTTTGAAGTCGAGAAAATTGCCGGAAACCGGTTTTTAGTGAACCTGAAAATAGAAGCCGACCTTAGCAAAGCCGGGCAAACCGATAAGCTGGAAGACACCCTCGATTACCAGAAAGCCTATCTGGCGGTAAAAGTGGAAATGGCTATTCCATCAGATTTACTTGAACATGTTTGCCAGCGGATCATTACGCGGATTAAAACTGAATATACAGAGATCGAAAAAGTGACGATCAGAGTCTCAAAAATGAATCCGCCGATGGGCGGACAAATTGAAAAGGTGAGTGTGACGATGGAAGGATAGAAAAAGAAAAAAGTAAAAAGTGAAATGCATGGTTTTTCTTTTTTCTTTTTCCTACTTATTTTCTTTTCGTAAACCTGACCATTACCGATGAATGTGGTTCAACCGGAACGGTGAATATTCCGGTAACAGCGCCTTTGTTTTCCTTGGTCCACAGGTCTTTCGCCGTATAGTTACCTGAAATTCCAAGTTCGGGAGTAGTTACCGAAATGTCAGAAGTTCCCAGATCATTCGTGTTAAAGAAGGCGACGTATTTGTCTTTGGTGCCAGGCACGTCGGCAGTCCATACAATCAGGCCGTCTTTTTCTTTGAGTTGCTTGTTGTTTGTACTATTCTGATTGACCGCCAACACTTCGTCGTTGGTCAGAAGTGACAAAGTGAATTCGTCGTTCGTTGGTAAATCGCCGCCAAACATCAGGGGTGAACGGAAAATGGCCCAAAGATTCATCAGGGTGTATTGTTCAGGTTTTGTAAAACCCGTCATCCGGTCGTTTCCGCGTTCGGCGCGCAAAGCGATATGGCCCAATGGAAGCATGTCAGCATCGGGCCAGTGACCTTCACCAATGTAGGGCGCCCAATTGGCACAACGTTTAAATTGCGGCCTCAGCATTTCCCAATTGTCCCAAAAGTCGTCGCAGATTCGCCAGAGGTTGGCATGGTTCATCACATGACCTGCCTTTGGAAGCGGCGTAGCGCCTGGTGAGGTTGAGAAAACCATCGGGCGTCCGGTTTGATAAATTGCTTTTCGGATCATTGCGATTTCGCCATGATGATAGGGTTTCGACAAATCGTCGACTTTCACATAATCGACTCCCCAGTTGGCATATAAATTGAAGATTGAATTATAATATTCCTGGGCACCTGTTTTCAGTGTATCAATGGTGAACATATCGTGTAGCCAACCGCACTGGAATTTATCGGAATAAACATTAGCTGCCTTTACTGAACTTCCCATAACCGGACAATTTTTCTTCACCGCTTCTACCGGAATGCCGCGCATCAGATGAATTCCAAATTTCAAACCTTTGGAATGGACATAATCGGCCAGTGGTTTGAAACCTTTGCCATCGGCTGCTGAAGGAAATTTCTTTACGGCAGGCATCATCCGGCCATATTCATCCATAGTATAAATCGGATCTTTTTCGTTGTAGCCACCCGCTTTGTCGTTTTCAACAAACCATCGAATATCAACAACGATGTATTCCCAACCATGTTTTTTCAGCTTCTCAGCCATATAGTCGGCATTGCCTTTCACTTCAGCTTCAGTAACTGTCGGTCCGTAGCAATCCCAGCTATTCCAGCCCATTGGAGGCGTTTTAGCATATTGCCAGAAATGTGTTGCCTGGTCTTTTTCAGTTGTTTTTTGTTTCTTTCCTGTACATGAGGATACTATAAACAGAGGCAGAAGCAGAAAGAATAAGGTTTTCATCTTTAATTGTTTTCCGTATTTTAAGAGTGTAAATATAACATTTACCACACTTCCAGATTCCTGCATTCCATAAACCATCACCAAATGATCCATCGAAGCCATCCTATTTTCAAAAAAAAATCAGGAATCTCGCGGCTGGAAAGCCTGTGATTCCTGATCAGATCGTTATTTCAATTACTATCAAATCCTGACAAACAATTCTTCTTTTTCTCTCCTGACTTTTGCTGCGCCATTCAGATAATCTTTTTCGGCGTCGCGGTATCCCAAAGTAAGAATTACGGTGCTGTGCAAACCTTTTTCGGTCAATCCCAGAGCGACATCGAGCGCATCGGGGTCAAATCCCTCCATGGGAGTGGCATCAACCTGTTCCTGGGCGGCTGCAACCAGGCCGAAACCCAGCGCAATATAGGCCTGACGCGAATTCCAGTTTAGCAATTGTTCCGGAGTTTTTCCTGAAACAGATCCGGTAATCATGTTTTTCATTCCATCGAGCGATTCGACCGGAATGCCGCGTAGTGCAGCGATATGATTAATATACTTTTCAATGTTCTCATTGCTGTATTCCTTCCAGGCAACAAATACCAGGACATGTGATCCTTCTGTAATCTGAGGCTGATTATAAATGGCCGGAGCTATTTTTGCTTTCACTGCCGGGTCTTCAACCACAAAAACCGTAAAAGGCTGAAGCCCGATTGACGTTGGTGCCAGCCTGATGGCATCCAAAATACGTTCAAGTTTTTCCGCAGGAACTTTTTCACCGTTCATCCGCTTGGTGGCATAACGCCAATTCAAATTTGTTAATGTGCTCATCTTTAATTTCTTTTTAATTGTTCAATTGTTTTAACGCCTTAATAGTTACTAAAAGTATCTTACAGATATAAAGTAACTATCAATTAAACAAATCCGATTACAAATGGTTTATAAGAATATGGAAATTGAACAAACAAATAATCAAAGTCCTGAACTTCAGCAAAAATTGAATGCGTTTTTTCAGGAAGGTTCCGAACATCATGAGTTTTGTCCGATCCGCGATGTCGTGGACCGGTTTGGCGACAAATGGTCGTTGCTGGCCATCCTGAATTTAGGCAATTCAGGCAAAACCCGGTTCAATGAATTGAAAAACAGAATTGAAGGAGTTTCTCAGCGGATGCTGACCGTAACGCTTCGTTCGCTTGAGCGTGACGGATTAATTAGCCGGAAGATATTTGCCGAAGTTCCGCCGCGTGTGGAATATGAATTAACCGCGCTTGGGGAAAGTCTTCTCAGTCAGATCTGGGAGCTGGCGCAATGGGCTTCAGGAAGTAAGGAAGAAATTGTTCGGGCAAGGACCGAATACGACAACCAACATCCTTAGCTGTGTTTTTTACTTCATCATCATTTTTCCCTTGCAGCTTGGACTTATTTTTTGTTATCTTTGCCCACCCAAAACGGGAAAAACCATATAATGGTCGGTTGGCCGAGTGGTTAGGCAGCGGTCTGCAAAACCGTGTACGGCGGTTCGAATCCGCCACTGACCTCATATTCTTACTTTTTTAGAATTTGGTAAAACAAAAAACCCTTGATTTTCAAGGGTTTTTTGTTTTTATAGTTTCAGGAAATAAAAATAAATTGCAAAAAGAAAAGAAAATACCGCCCCCCAGACCGCCCCTGTAAATATTTATTGTAAATTGCTGTATCTTAATCTAAAGTTATGGCACAGGTTACACCACAATTCAAACTTAAAGACCAAAAGTCTATAAATGAAACACTTATATACTTAATTGTCTATTATAATAAAGAAAGATTCAAGTATTCAACCGGGTTACTTATTCGCCCCGACCTTTGGAATAGTGACGAAAACCGCCCCCAGACGAAAAATGATCAGGGGCGGTCAGTTACAATGACCAAAGAGGAAATTAAACAGGCTGCAATAATTGACAACGAACTAGACCGATTTAAGACCGAAACCGCCCGTATTTTCAACTATTTCAGTTATCAGCTTATACAACCCGCAAACGAACTGTTAAAGATTGAATACGACAAAGTATTTAGACCGACTGACCCCGAAAAGAAAACGACCGCCCCCGAAAAAATTAACCTGAATCAATACATTGAACAATTCATTCAGGAAATTAAGACCGGGAAACGAACAACGGAAAACGGAACACGATACACCGCCGGAACCATTAAAAACTATTTGGGGTTTCAGGCTATGTTTAATCAATTTCAGTTAGACCCCAGAGATAGACAAAATTCAGAGGAACGGAAAAAACGGAAGGACAACAAACCCAAAGAACCAAAATTCAGAAAGAGAAATTTTGATTTTGAAGATATTACCATTGACTTTTACGATAAATATGTATCGTTTTTCAATGCAATGAACTATTCACCCAACACAGTAGGCCGCCACATCAAGAACCTGAAAGTAATAATGAAAGCCGCCGGAGAAGATAAACTACACGAGAATAAAGACATTGACCGTAAAAAATTTAAAGTTATCACTACTGAAGTACACCCGATATACTTAACACAATCGGAAGTTGAAACCCTGTTTAATCTGGATTTGTCGGACAATAAACCCCTTGATATTGCCCGTGATATTTTCCTGATTGGTTGCTATACCGCCCAACGTTTCAGCGATTACAGCCGAATAAACGCCAAACACATTAAAGAAGTAAAAGGCGGAAAATTTATAGAACTCATTCAAAAAAAGACCGGGGAACGTGTCACAATACCAATCAGGCCGGAACTGGAAACGATTTTAAAGAAATACGATTACAACCCACCACACACCCACGAACAAAAGGCCAATGAACGGATAAAATTAGTTTGTGAAAAGGCTGATATAAAAGAACTGATTGAGATTGAGGAAATAAAAGGCAGTTTAAAAGTCGCACAGAGCAAACCGAAACACGAACTGATAAAAACCCACACCGCCCGGCGAACGGGTGCAACCCTAATGTTTTTGGCCGGAATACCTGCTATTTCAATAATGAAAATCACAGGCCACCGCACGGAAAGAGAATTTCTAAAGTATATCCGTGTAACCAAAGAAGAAAACGCCACATTGCTAATGAATCACCCCTATTTCAAAGGAACACCTTTAAAAATTGTAAAATAATATTAACCCCCCCCTAAAAACAAACGACATGAAAAACTTAAAATCTCTAATTATCAGCAACATTGACGAAGTGATTAACCTTTATGAACCGTATTTAAACGAACTTTCAGAAGTTGAAAAAGAAGATATTGAACAATTAAAAATCTGTTCTATGATACTTTGTAGTAAAAATAAGTCTTTCAATTCTGATTTTAAAATTTCATAATCAGAACAATAAACTAAGGATTTTTTAATAGAATAGAACCTAGCGGAAACAACTCAGGCCGGGAACCATTGATCAGGAACAACAGATCAGGCCACCGGGAACAATCAATCAACCTGAATTGAATCACTCATTCGATTGCATACTGGTATCCATCGAAAGGAACAGGCCGTCGTCGCACGGAGCTTTCGCCTGATGGATGGATGCCACCGGAAACAACTCAGGCCGGGAACCATTGATCAGGAACAACAGATCAGGCCAAAGGGAACAACCAATCAACCTGAATTGAATCACTCATTCGATTGCATACTGGTATCCATCGAAAGGAACAGGCCGTTGTCGCACGAAGCTTTCACCTGATGGATGGATGCCACCGGAAACAACTCAGGCCGGGAACCAATGGAAGGAACAACAGATCAGGCCAAAGGGCCTGAATTGTATTAATGGAAGGAAACCCACCAACAGGCTGAAACACCTTAACAGCACGAACCTAGTTTCCCATCCTGTAAATAATAAAACGGATAAGCTGCGAATTGAAAAGAAAGTTGTAAATTGTTTAATCTTTTCACTTAAAACAATTTGAATGAAACTGTTAATCATTGCCTTTCTTTCGACCCTTTTTAATGTTTCAGCAGTAGGACAAAACGAGATCAAGGAAATTCCAAAAGGGACTACTAAAATAATAGTTGAAACGAATCAAAATCAAGCTGAAAACTTTAAACAAGTATTGAACTTACTTTTAGATAATGATTTTGAAATTGAAAAAAAGGATTTAGAATTACTCACAATAAAATCAGGTATAAAACCACTTCCAAAATCAGGTAACTTTTATCTAAATTTTAGATTTAAGGATGATAAAATAGAGATAACCGGAAAATTTCATTCAGGAATTAGTATTGAATTATCCAATGTAAAGTCTGAAGATAATATTGAAACAATTATCAATAAAGGGATGAAAGGTTCTATTTATTATACGAGTTTTTTAGAGATGTATAAATTTTCTAAACTGTTAGGGAACAATCAAACATTTCAATAAATAGAAAACTGACAAATCATTGACGTGTTTTTAAATACTACGTTTGTAAATGGTATATAATTATATACCTTTGTGATGTAATAAAAACAGTTGAAAAATTGAAATATTCAGAGTTTCACCGAAAGATTATAAAAAATGGATGGAAATTTAGCCATGCCGAGGGCAGCCATTATTTTTATATGAAAGATGGAATTCTTTCAGAGCCAGTCCCTTTTCATGGAAGTAAAGAGTTTTATGAACCGCTTAGAATTAAAATTGCAAAGAATATGGGGCTGAAATAATTCCAATAAAAAAAATACAAGCATGGAAAAATTAATTATTCAAATTGGAGCAAGTTCAAATCATTTTGGCGGTTTCGCAGTTAATTGTGATGGAATCAATGGAGCTGGAAATACCATTGAGGAATGCAAGGCGAATATATTGGAAGGGTTAAAATTAATGGTAAAGAATAGTGAAAAAAGTTACTGCAAAGCCCCCCAATGGTTAATCGACGGTGATTACGAAATTGAATACAGGTACGATACCCAAAGTATATTGAACCATTATTCAAACGTATTTACAAAACCTGCATTAGAAAAATTAACCGGAATCAACCAGAAACAATTACATCATTACGCCACCGGGTTGAAAAAACCACGTTTGGAACAACGGAAAAAGATTGAGAACGCCCTTCATAATTTAGGGAATGAACTGTTGACCGTCCAACTGTAAAATATTAAACCGCCCCTGTGACCGCCCCTATGTTTTAATATATTTATAAAACACTGATAATCATTGGTCAGTTGAGATACGCCACTGACCTCATATTATGCGAGAGACTCCTTGATTATCAAGGGGTCTTTTTTGCGTTTAGGACAAAGTTGTTTTCAGATATTGCTTTTGATAATCCGATGGGCTCACTTTCAGGTTCTGCTTGAACTGTTTGTTGAAATTGGACAGGTTATTAAAACCGCATTCGTAGCAGATCTCAACAACACTCATCTTTTCATCGATCAGCAACTTGCAGGCGTGGCTTAGACGAACTTCGTTCAGGTATTTCACAAATGGTTTCCGGGCCCGCTGACTAAAATACCGTGAGAATGAGTTTTCGGCCATGTTGGCAACATCGGCGGCATCAGCCAGTGAAATGTCTTTGTTGAAATTTTTCATCACAAAATTGACCACTTTCCCCATCCGTTCCGATTCCTTTTCGCTCGTCCATTTTACTCCGCTTCCCGAAATATATTCGTATTCGTCCGACGAAAGCAAGATATTAAGTATTTCGAGCAATTTAAACCATCGTGGAAAATCTTTTAACGTCAGGATTTCGTGCATCTTCAGGCTTACCATGCGGTTTGTTTCTCCTTTGACGTCGATGCCCCGGCTCGACTTTGAAAACAAGGTCTGCAAGGCCGCTGTTTCCGGAAGTGAAAAGAAATTATCACCAAACGAAGATTCCTGAAAATGAACCACAATCGAACTGGCTTTTAATTCCTTGTTGTGATAATATTCATCATGGTTACGGTACAAATGTGGGAGGTTTGGGCCAATCAGAGCCAGATCGCCAGGCATAAAATCCGAAATCCGGTCGCCAATAAACCGTTTTCCAACACTCTCAGTCACCAGAACCAACTCATATTCAGGATGAAAATGCCAGGGGTTGGGGTAATAATTGAACTCAAAATACTCAACAACAAACGATTCGGCTGACTTTTTTGGCAAATGTTCCAGGACTGGTTTCATTGACTAGGGTTTAGGATTTATTTAGGACGACCGAAAATTAGCTAATTTGAAGATAAAATCAGGGGTACTAATTCTTATTCGCAAATATTTGACTTAAATTTGTTCGAATCACGTTAGAAAAGTATCAGTTTCGATCATTTTTTGTGTAGATCGCTTAGAGCGGATCACCTACATTCGATAACGAATTGAACTCAGAAATTTCATACTTTCTGGATTTATGAATCTCCTTAAATCCGGGCATGAATCAAACTAACTGTAAAACCAATAATTTAATCGCCATGAAAAATTCAGTATCTCAAATCAGGCTAATTGTTCTGATTGCAGCATTCTTCTCCGGAATCGTCTGCTCGACTACAAATGCTCAAACTGCCAAGGCCGGCGAAGCGTCGCCCAATACCTTAACTCCAAAGGAAAAGGACTCCGGGTGGAAACTCCTGTTCGACGGAAAAACCTTCAATGGCTGGCACGGATACAACATGAAAGGCATTCCTGATTGCTGGGTGGTTCAGGATGGTATCATGAAAATGACTTCTGTTGGCAGCAAAGAAGATCAGGATGTGATTACCGATAAAATCTATAAAAGTTTTGAGCTGACGCTCGAATTCCGCCTCACCAAAGGAGCAAACAGCGGCATTATCTATCATGTTGCCGAAGATCCCAAATACAAATATCCGTATGAAACCGGCGCCGAATATCAGGTAATTGATCAGGACAACTGGCCCGACAAACTCGAAGACTGGCAGATTTGCGGGGCCGATTATGCCATGTACCCGCCCAAAGTAAGACCTTATAAACCCCTTGGCGAATGGAACCAGGTTCACCTGATTGTGAATGGAAATAAAGTCACACACATCCTGAACGGAAAAGTCGTGGTTGAGTTCGAGAAATACTCTCCGGATTGGAAAAAACTTCGTGCCAGCGGCAAATGGAAGGATTTTCCGGATTACGGCAAATTCGACGAAGGCCACATTTCATTGCAAAATCACGGAACTCATGTGGATTACCGGAGTGTTAAGATCAAAGAACTAACGACTAAATAACCAAACGATCATGAAAATCAATACATCAAGACGCGACTTTCTGAAAAATACAGCCCTTGCCACCGCAGGAATTACCATCCTTCCAAGTATGACCGTCAGCGGCCTGGGATACAAAGCTCCAAGCGATAAACTGAATATTGTGGGTGTTGGCGTTGGCGGAAAGGGCCATCCAAACCTGGTCGGAATGAATACCGAAAACATTATCGGACTTTGCGATGTCGACTGGAAATATGCCCAAAAATGTTTCGACGAATTTCCGAAGGCAAAAAGATACTACGACTGGCGGAAAATGTTTGACGAAATGGGCAAATCTATCGATGGGGTGATGGTGGCCACTGCCGACCATTCTCATGCCATTGTTGCAGCCACTGCACTGACCATGGGCAAACATGTTTATTGCCAGAAACCATTAACACATTCTGTTTACGAATCAAGATTACTTACCAAACTGGCGGCAAAGCAAAAGGTTGCCACTCAGATGGGAAACCAGGGCAATTCGGGCGATGGGGTTCGTCAGGTTTGCGAATGGATATGGAACGGCGAAATTGGTGAAGTGAAAGAAGTCCATTCCTGGACAAACCGTCCGATCTGGCCACAGGGTTTGCAACGTCCCAAAATAATAAATACCCCGGCTGATACCTTGAACTGGGACTTGTTTATTGGTTCAGCACCGATGCGGCCCTATAACGAAATATACACTCCATGGAACTGGCGCGGATGGTGGGACTTTGGAACCGGCGCTTTTGGCGATATGGCCTGTCATATCCTCGACCCGGTTTACCAGTCGCTCAAACTAGGTTACCCCAGTGCGGTGAGCGGCAGTTCAACCCTGCTGAATACAGAAAGTGCACCGCAGGCCGAGAAAGTAAAGTTTAGCTTTCCGGCACGTGCGAAAGTAAAAAATGTAACTATGCCTGAAGTGGATGTTCATTGGTATGATGGTGGCTTGCTGCCCGACCGAAAAGATCTGCTCGATGGCGTCAACCTGATGGCTGATGATATGGGCGGATTGCTATTCGTTGGATCAAAAGATACTTTGATTTGCGGCACCGGCGGATTCAATCCCCGTTTGCTTTCGGGTCGCGTACCGGCTGTTTCACCTTATCTCCGCCGGATACCCGGCGCCAAAGGTTATGTCGATGGTCCGCACGAACAGGATTGGATCAGGGCATGCAAAGAATCGCCAGAAAACAGGGTTGAGGGAACATCCAATTTTGCTTATTCCGGACCTTTCAATGAAATGGTTTTACTGGGTGTTTTGGCAATCAGGTTACAAGGTTTAGGAAAAATCCTGAAGTGGGATGCCGAAAACATGAAATTTTCCAATATTTCAGGCAGTGACAAACTCAAAATCTTAACGGTGGACGAGTTTAGTGTGATTGATGGACATCCGCATTTTAACACGCAATATGCCGAATTCAATGCACTGGAAGCAGCTTCAGGTTACATCAAACATACCTATCGTGAAGGCTGGAATTTACCGGCCATGCCATAATCCTGAATTTTT
The DNA here is from genome assembly GCA_025355875.1 of Prolixibacteraceae bacterium. GTDB lineage: Bacteria > Bacteroidota > Bacteroidia > Bacteroidales > Prolixibacteraceae > Aquipluma. The sequence goes on from JANXYV010000115.1 coordinate 58,021, forward strand.
ATGACATCAAAAGAAAGATTTGATTTGACGGTCAACCATCGTCAACCTGACCGGATTGTCGTCGATTTTGGAGCCACTTCAGTGACCGGAATACATTGCCTGGCCATTGAAAACCTCCGGAAATATTACGGACTTGAGCCAAAACCGGTCAGAATTGTCGATCCGTATCAGATGCTGGGCGAGGTCGATGCTGAACTCATCGAGATCATGGGCGTCGATACGATTGCCGCCCGCGGAAAAAACAGTTCCTTTGGATTTTACAACCACGAACCTTTGAAGGAATTCCACACGCCATGGGGGCAAAACGTTTTGGTTCCAGAAGGATTTCGTTTCATCAACGATGAAAAAGGCGATGTTCTGATTTATCCCGGAGGCGACACGTCGGCCGATCCATCAGCCCGGATGCCTGAGGCAAGTTACTTTTTTGATGCTATTATTCGTCAGCTGCCTTTTGAAGAAGAAGATCTTGATCCGCAAGATAATCTGGAAGAGTATGGCTTGGTTACCGAAAGCGATCTGGAATATTGGAAAATAACCACCCAAAAAGCCCGGGACTCTGGAAAAGCGATGGTTGCAGGTCTGGGCGGAACTGCATTGGGTGATATTGCCCATATCCCCGGCATGAAACTTAAAAAACCCAAAGGAATCCGCGATGTCACCGAATGGTACATGAGTATTTTGATGCGGCCCGATTATGTCAAGGCCATTTTTGAACGGCAAACTGAACTGGCATTGGAAAATTTCACCCGTCTGCATCAGGTAATTGGTGATAAGGTGGATGCGGTTTTCATTTGCGGTACCGATTTCGGAACCCAGGATTCGACCTTCTGCGCGCCCGAACAATTCGACGATTTGTGGCTGCCGTATTACCGCAAAATCAACGATTGGGTGCATTCGCACACCAACTGGAAAACCTTCAAACACTCGTGCGGTGCCGTTGAATCGTTCATGCCCAAATTCATTGAGGCAGGTTTTGATATCATCAATCCGGTACAAATTAATGCCAAAGGAATGGATCCGGAGCATCTGAAAAAGATCTATGGGAAAGACCTGGTATTTTGGGGCGGAGGAATCGATACCCAAATCACACTACCTTATGCCACTCCTGAAAAAGTCCGGGAAGAAGTGCTCCGCCTGTGCGGTATTTTTGCCCCCAACGGTGGATTTGTTTTCAACACGGTTCATAACATTCAGGCCAATGTCCCTGTTCAGAATATTGTGGCCATGATCAATGCAATTCAGGAATTTAATGGAAAGACTTAAACTATGTCAACAATAACTATTGGAATTGATCTTGGTGGGTCAAGAATTAAAGCTGTGGCCATCGATAAAGTTGGAAATATTGTCTACCAGCAATATTTACCGACCAACGACGGCGACGATACCGTCTGGAAGAGTGCCGTTTATTCGGCGGTTCAGGATATCAAAAACAAGCTCCATTGCAGCTGGCACACCATTGGTATTTCGGCTCCTGGTTTGCCCAATGCCGAAAATTCAGCCATCGCTTTTATGCCTGGCCGCCTTCAGGGACTCGAAAACTTTATCTGGTCAGACTATTTAAAAGCAAAAACGTTTGTTTTGAACGATGCCATTTCGGCCATGATGGGCGAAGCCAGGTTTGGCGCGGCACGGGATAAAAAAAATGTCGTCATGCTTACCCTGGGAACCGGTGTTGGCGGCGCCATCCTCATCGACGGGAAACCGTATCAGGGTTCTTTCAACAAAGCGGGCCATATCGGGCACATGGTGGTCGATAGTGACGGAGAGCCGGACATCATTGGAATTCCGGGAAGCTTGGAAGACGTCATTGGGAACTGCACCATTGAAAAACGAACGGCAGGAAAATACAACTCGACTCACCAACTGCTGGAAGCATACCGGGCAGGCGACAGCTTTGCCTCTGAAGTATGGCTGACTTCGGTAAAAAAATTAGCGATTGCACTGGCATCCCTCACAAATATCCTTTCACCTGAAATGATTATCTTGGGTGGCGGAATCACCGAAGCCGGGAATCATCTTTTTGAGCCACTGAGAAATTTCATGAGCCGTTACGAATGGCGGACCAGTGGAAACCAGACCGAGATTGTGAAAGCACAATACGGCGATTTCTCAGGAGCGGTTGGCGCAGCCTGTTATGCCCGGGAATCAAAGGTTTTAAAGTAAATGCAGGGTCAGGAAAGGGTTTGAATATTAATACTCTCGACCGGAGTTAAAACTTTTTGGCTTTACTTTGAATCAAAGAAAGGTGGTCACATTTCAGAAATCCGAAACCATGGATGATGTTCATAGTACATATGATTTTTTTGTTCAGGTCGTCAAAACAAGTCTGTATCAGTTCTTTTGTCTTTTTGGATTGATTCTGTTATTTGGACTTTTGCTGTACCTTATTTCACGTTCAACCCGAAAAGCATTCAGTAATTCCGGCCACGATCGATTAGATGTTTTTTTAACCGGCTGGATAGGCACTCCGGTTCACGAAATTGGGCATGCGGTTTTTTGTATTTTATTTGGACACCGGATTACCGATATCAAACTATACAGCCCGAATAGTGAGGACGGTACTCTTGGATTTGTGAAACATTCCTTCAATTCAAAAAGTTTTTACCAGAGAATCGGAGGCTTTTTCATTGGCACCGGACCCATTTTATTTGGGTCTTTTATCCTATTTCTTCTGATCTGGTTTTGTTTGCCAAATTACCGGCAGATCTCCGAAATCATTTCAAATAATGAACTAAGTGGTACAGGCATTTTTGATCTGGTGAAAAATACAGGCAGGATGTTTACCGTTGCAGTTGGCTTATTTATGAAGGTTTTTTCTCCGGAGAATTTTGGGAAGCCTTCATTCTGGCTATTCATCTATCTGGCATTTTGTATCTCCTCACATATGCAGTTAAGTCCATCCGATTTAAAAACCATGGGATCGGGAATATTAACCATTCTGCTTATTTTTCTACTGGTCAATCTCGCAACTTTGATCCTGGAATTTGATATTACCGCCTATATCCTGAAATTCAACCGGTTAACCGGCAGTATTATAAACGTATTTATACTTGCAACAATCATTTCTTTTGTCAATTTCCTGGTAACCTACCTGATCCTTTCTGTCTTTCATTATAAAAAGCATAAAAGTTTATTATCTGTCTGGTAAGACTTGAAATGCCGTGTAATCAATTCTTTTCCGATAAAAATCAGGCTTTGCCGCCTTGCTTTTTAATGATGATCTGGGGCTTCACTTTTTGATCTTGCTTTTTCTCCGGATTCTGTTTTACTCCCTCCGCCATCGGTCCCCGATTGTATATGATCAATCCGTTCAGGAAATTCCGGAGCAGTTGGTCACCGCATTCCTTGTAATTTGGATGATCTTCGGTCCGGAACAAGGCATTTATTTCGGCCTTTGATACCGGAAAATCAACCAGTTTCAGTATTTCCAGAATATCGTCATTACGCAGTTTCAGGGCTACGCGGAGTTTTTTGAGGATGTCGTTGTTGGTCATCTGGTTAGATTTTGAAATTATTTGGTCAAAGAAACAAAAAACTTTAGAAAAAGTCAGGGTTCCACTCGCGGCGAAACCCTGACAAAAACTTCATGCTTATTTTTTGTCTGAAGGTCGTTTTTCGTCGCCCCACAACTGGCTTTTCTTGCCGTTTTCAATCCTCCAGGCATCGCGCCATTTATGGATTTCGGAAGGTCCGATGATGGGTTTGAACTGACGTTCCGCTTTTGTAAATGATCTTGGAAGGGCGGTGGCTTTATCCTGGTACCAGTAGGCAACCGAAGCCAGATCAAGCGTCAGGTTGTTGTTGTGTCCGTGTTCGATGGTGAATTTGCACGACTGGTCGAAGTACACCGGATCGGCAATGAAAAACCGGTAAATATGCGTGTGACCGAGCCATCCGGTTTCGTTGTTGACGCGTGGGAACCCGAAATACGGATGCGAGAATAATTCCTTCGGGCACCAGGAAGTATTGAAAAAGTCTTCGGTACCGGTTCCGTTTAAGGTGGGAGTGGTATCGCCGTCGATGAATACCATTTCATCGCCTTCACCATACCACATCGGAGTAGGGCAATTGACGTAATAATTGACGCCCACAAACTGTCCTTTCCCATGAATATCGGCAAACAAATAGTTGCCAATCCCTTTTGGATTTTTACCGGTTTCGCCCAGCGTGCCCCATTCGTTTTCCCCATCTGGAAGCGCTTCGGTCAGTTCGTGGTTGTACCAGGCATGAAATCGTCCGGAATTCTCCGGAAGTTCAGGCACTTCGGTGTAGTCGATGTTGAAATAGAACGAGTTGATTTTTTCGCCGGTCTGGTTTTCGATCTCAATTCTTGCGCCTTTGGCAAAAGGCATCGCGAAATAACTGACGTACGATTTTCCCCAACCAGGCGTGACCGACAATGGCACGCTCACAAAATTGTATGCTTCGTCCCATCCGTTTCCGAAAAATGGTCCGATGGGCGATTCGACCGACGGGAACGCGTTTCCATCCCAGTACATGCGGAGGATAATGTCGTTGCGGCTTAGTTTGGTTGCTTCAGGAGCGATGGTAATCCAGATGTGATCAATAATCCCGGCTCCTTTCACATCCATGATGGTGATTTTTTCGCCGGTCGAAATCCCCGACAGACAATCTCCATTGCCGCCTGTTCGGTCGTAGCTGCTGACCCGTTTGGTTTTCACATTCTTTTTGATCTGGGAAAGAGATAGCATTTCGGTGGATGAATTCTGTGAAAACAGAACTCCAAAACTAAAAACAAGGATTAAAAAGAGGTTGATACGTTTCATGATTGTTAGATTTAGGTTCGTTTGACAAAGCATAAATTTACAACATTATCCTGAAGCATTTCTTTTTCTGTTGCTTCATTTTTTTTGTTATTTTGCATACTTATAAATTGCCAAATCCTCCATGAAAAGAATACTTTCCTATCTCCTGACTCCATTGTATTTGATCGTGTTTGGATTCCTTTTGGTCATTTTTCACCCGGTGCAAACGTTTACCAATTGGATATGGGGCTATCCGGTCCGGAAGAAAGCAGTGGATGTTTTAAATTTTGGACTTTTATACAGTCTTTGGATTTTAGGAACCCGGATTACTTTTCGGGGACTGGAAAAGATCCCTCAAAACCGGCCGCTGATTATTGTTTCGAACCATCAAACCACGATTGATATTCCGGCAGTAATCGTTGGATTCCGGAAAAACCACCCGAAGTTCATTTCAAAAATTGAACTTGGGAAATGGATTCCCAGCATTTCGTACAATCTGCGGCACGGAGGATCGGTGCTGATCGACCGCAAAAACCCAAGGCAAGCCGTTAAAGATATCCTGACCCTTGGAAAACATATCGAAGCCAATAATTATTCAGCCTGCATTTTTCCGGAAGGGACCCGAAGCCGCGACGGAAAACTCAAGACATTTCAACCTGCGGGAATTGCTTCGCTTATAAAAACCTCGCCTTCCGCTTTGATTGTTCCTTTTGCTATCGATGGCAACTACGAACTGATGAAACATGGCTACTTCCCCATGACAGTTGGCGTTCATCTGAAACTGACTGTGTTCGACCCAATCGATCCGAAAGGCATGGATACCACCGAACTCGCCCGTCAAATTGAGGATATGATCCGGAAAGAAATAAGTTCAGGAAAAAGTTATGAGGAAAAAGGAAAAGTTGTGTCTTGACAACGGAAATATCGATTTTTTTAACTCAAAAAGCCAAACCCATACTGAAATGAAAACTATACTTTGTTTTGCCCTTCTAACTTTTACTTTGACTGGCTTGTGTTTTGGACAGACAACATCGTCAGCTCTGGATTGTAATCAGGATATCAAAGATCCCCGCAGAAAAATGATTGCCTGGGAAAAAGGGGCGCATGAAACCGGGAAATACCGGAATGTGTTTCTCGATGCCGGTTACAGTCAGCCTGACATTAATGCCAAACTGGCCAAAGCGTATCAGGATGTGTTTGAAGGACCAAGCCGCGTGTATTTCGAAGTGGGCGATTCGATGGCCTACATTTCCGATCTGAAAAATCACGATGCCCGAACCGAAGGTCTTTCTTATGGTCTGATGGTGGCCGTCCAACTGAATAAGAAAGATGTATTCGACAAGCTTTGGCGCTGGAGCAAAAAATACATGCAGCATCAAGGCGGTGCCCGTGATGCCTATTTTGCCTGGAGTGTTAACAATAAAACCTTTATGCAAAACTCTCCGGGGTCCGCCTCTGATGGAGAATTATATTTTGTAACCGATCTTCTTTTTGCCTCCAACCGCTGGGGAAATAACTCCGGAATAAATTACTACGCCGAAGCCCGACGGATTCTGGATGCCATGTGGAGCAAAAACGGCACCGAAGGCGTGACGAATGTGATCAATACCGAACACAAACAAATCACCTTTGTGCCCGATAAAGGTGGATACAACTGGACTGATCCTTCGTACCATTTACCTGCCTTTTTCGAAGTCTGGGCAGAATATGCCAAAGACGGACATGAGCAGTTTTACCGCGATTGTGCCGATACGGCCAGGGTTTACCTTCATCGTGCCTGCAACCGGCCCACCGGATTGAATTCGGATTATGCCGAGTTTAGTGGTGCTCCCAGGAATTTCTGGAAAATGCAGCCGGCCTTCCGTTATGATTCTTGGCGGGTTCCGATGAATATTGCTATGGATTATTCCTGGTACGCCAAAGACCAGACATGGCAGCAGGATTACGGTAAACGGATTCAGAATTTCCTATACTGCCGCGGGATAGATACGTTTGAAGACCAGTTTAACCTAGATGGATCGCTGCCAAAGCAGGAAGAGATTCTGCAGGCTGGCGGTTATCAGAAACTGCGCCATTCGCTGGGATTGGTAGCCACATCAGGAGCCGCTTCCATCATGGGGACCCAGGCTAAAAGCTGGAAATTTGTCGATGTAGTGTGGAATGCCAAACTCGAACCCTACTCCGACGGCTATTTTGATCCCTATTTCGACGGACTTCTTTACCTGTTCAGTGTAATGCATCTGAGCGGCAACTACCGGATCATTGTGCCGGGAATGAAGTGAACTGATTGAAATGCAAAATTCCCAAAAACAAAGCCCCACTGAAACGAATCAGTGAGGCTTTTTTATGGGTGTCATTCAGGAATTTTCCTGAAGATTTCTGCGGATTACAAACGTTTCGCAAGTTTCTGTTCTTCAACCTGGGCATCGATCACCGCGATGGTTACCATGTTCAGGATATCACGAACCGAACTTTCGACATTCAGGATGTGGATGGGTTTATTCAATCCCATCTGGATCGGTCCGATGGCTTCGCACATTCCAAATTCAAGCATCAGTTTATAGGCCACATTGGCCGAGCTGAGGTTCGGGAAAATCAAGGTGTTTACATCTTTACCTTCAATTTTGGAGAAAGGGAATTTTTCGCTCCTCAGTTCTTTGTCGAGGGCAAAATTTACCTGCAATTCACCATCGATGAGCATTTCAGGATTGTTTTCGTGAAGATAGGCAACGGTGTCATGAACCATTCCGGGACTTCCGGCAGCGCGGGCGCCAAAGTTTGAGTAAGAAAGCATCGCCATCACAGGTTCGGTATTAAAAAGTTTAACCGCATCGTAGGTTAACTTGGCAATATCAATCAACGTTTCTTCAGTTGGATGGCTGTTCACCATGGTATCGGCAAAAAAGTAATTGCCACGTTTGGTATTCATGATGGTCAGACCGGCAATATGATTCAGTCCTTCACGCATGCCGACGATTTCAACAGCCGGGATAATGGCATCCTGATATTTGGTATAAACTCCGGTGATCAGAGCATCGGCATCGCCGGCTTCGACCATCATCATTCCGAAATAGTTGCGTTCAAACATTTTCTCGAAAGCTTCCTCAAAAGTCATTCCCTCGCGCTGACGTTTGGCTGCCAGCATTTTGGCATACCTTTCACGGTTCGAAAATTCGCGATCATGGCGAAGATTCACGATTTCAACTCCTTCAAGATCAATACTGTTATTCTTGATCAGCTTGCCGATAATCTCTTCATTACCAAGCAAAATCGGAATGCAGATTCCTTCGGAACGCGCTTCGGCCGCTGCTTTCAGCATGTTTAAATGGTTGGCTTCGGCAAATACCACGCGTTTAGGATTTTCCTTTGCTTTTTCTGTCAATCCGCGAAGTAACTTGTTGTCGAGACCCATTCGGTGACGTAATTCGTCCTCATATTTTTCCCAATCGGTGATCGGTTTACGGGCAATACCAGACTCCATAGCAGCTTTTGCGACAGCTGGGGCTACCGTTACCAACAACCGTGGATCCAATGGTTTTGGAATAATGTACTGGCGGCCAAAACTCAGGTTGCTGGTGTTATAGGCTGCGGTTACCACTTCAGGAACCGGTTTTTTAGCCAGTTCGGCAATGGCGAGAACAGCAGCCACCTTCATTTGTTCGTTAATTCCGGTTGAACGCACATCGAGTGCACCGCGGAAAATGTATGGAAATCCAAGAACGTTGTTTACCTGGTTAGGATGGTCGCTGCGACCTGTGGCAAAAATCAGGTCAGGACGCGAAGCGACTGCGTCAGCGTATGAAATTTCAGGATTTGGATTGGCGCAGGCAAACACGATTGGATCTTTGGCCATGCTGCGAACCATATCCTGAGTAAGACAACCTTCAACCGAAAGGCCAAGGAAAACATCCGAACCGTTTACTGCTTCAGCAAGAGTATTGCATGGAAGTGAGGTTGCAAATGGAAGCTTGCGGCTGTTCAGATCGTTACGACGTGTTGAAATAACTCCTTTACTGTCGACCATTACGATGTTCTCCAATTTGGCGCCAAGTGCCATATAAAGCGTTGTACACGACGAAGCAGCAGCTCCGGCGCCATTGACCACGATTTTAATATCTTCGATTTTTTTGCCAACCAGTTCGAGCGCATTGATTAAGGCCGAAGCTGAAATAATAGCAGTTCCGTGCTGGTCATCATGCATCAGTGGAATGTCTAGGGCTTCCTTCAGTTTTTCTTCAATTTCGAAACATTCAGGGGCTTTAATGTCTTCCAGATTGATTCCACCAAAAGTAGGTGAGATAGCTTTTACCACCTCAATAAATTTTTGTGGATCTTTTTCGTCTACTTCAATATCGAAAACATCGATATCGGCAAAAATTTTGAATAGCAGACCTTTTCCTTCCATTACTGGTTTTCCGGCCAATGCGCCAATATCGCCCAGGCCAAGAACGGCAGTTCCGTTTGAGATTACAGCAACCAGATTTCCTTTGGCGGTGTAGTCATAGGCACATTGAAGATCTTTTTGAATCTCCAAACAAGGTATTGCCACTCCTGGTGAATAAGCAAGGGCTAAATCGCGTTGTGTACTGTAGGGTTTTGTCGGAACAACCTGAATTTTTCCCGGCCGTCCCATTTTGTGGTAATTTAATGCGTCTTGGTTTTTTGAATTATCCATTTCTTTTAGCTGTGTTTGATTAATTTTTTTGAATTTTTCTCACTGGATCAATCTATCAAAAATCTCTGCCTAAACGATTTCAGAAGTTCTCGAAAAATTAGAGCCAAAAGTATTGTGAAATGCCCTATTATAGAACCACTGGAGGATAAAAATCAGAAATAAATAACATTGATCCGACTTTTAGTATCAGGCGAATTTTGGAAGTCATTACAAATCAAATTCCCTTACTTTCCCCTCGTACCAACCTTCGTGTAATCGACCAGCTCAATTCCCTTTTCCTGAACCGCTTTGATTACTTTCGGACTGGTAAAAACCTGTCTTACCCAGTTCCGGTCGCGGGCAACGGTAAGCATTCCCTTATTTCCGATGGCTTTCATCTCGTCCGATTCATTTCCCGGATGTTCCACAAACAGGTAAGTTTTGCCTGGTTTCAGTTTTCCAAGCATTTCGATAAAAGCGCTTTCTTTTTCCTGAAAACTTTGTGCCTTATCCCAGCCAAAGTCAGGAACATAATCCAGATTTTCAGCTTCGTAAATCAGGTTGTACTCTTTTGCCAGTTTTTTGACTAGATTCTTAAGTTCTGGCTTCACATCCGGTGCACCCATGTGGGAAGAAAGATGGGTCACATTGGGAATTTCGCGGATGGCCAGTTCAATCTGTTTGCGAAGTTCGGCTTCCAATTCTTCCAGCTTGTAACTTTTATTGTACCAGTCGCCAGTGTCCATCAGGAAATTTCCATCAGCATCTGCCAGCGAAGGTGAAGCGGTGATTGGTCCCCATTTGATTCCGTCCCATTCGCTGGTTACAGTGAGATGAACCCCCACATCGATTCCGGGATTTTGCTTCAGCATGGCTGCCGCATCGGAAAACCACGGGCAGGGAACCATGATTTCGACTGATCGGCTGATTCCTTTGGTGGCAACTTCGATACAACTCACATTGGCCGCATGGCTTGAAGCAATATCGTCGGAGCGAACTAACAAGCGAGGTTTTTGGGTTTGAGCACAGGCGGTAAACTGAATAAAAAGGCCAATGAGAAGGCCGGCGAGAATAAATTGTTTCTTCATAAATGCTAATTTTTAAGTTTTATCGGTTCAAAAAAGGTCGGTAAACCCTGATTTCTTTTACAGGAAGTTTTTGTTTTCCTTCCGGAACTAAAGTCAGAATATGTTTGGTATTGGGAACTCCCTGAAATAAGGTGATCTGGTTTGGTTCTCCGGATTTGGCTTGCCATTCATCTGTGCTGATCGAATAGGTTTTCCATTTCACCTCATCTCCAGTATTGACAGCCGTTTTCAGAACTTTCCACGAACGGTTCAGGTGCCAGTCTCCACCCTGCTCGGCATCGCCTTTTTGGATCATCACCCGCTTCGAATCCGATACAAAATCTTCGCTGCCTTTTCCTGAACCATCTTTTCCGGTGACTGATCCGCTGATTTCGAAGCTGAAATCTTCGAAAGGCTCTGCGGCTTTGGTGAATTTGCAGGTCCATTCTTCAGTTATCCACGGAGTTTGGTGGGCAATGTGAATCATCGAAGGCAACTCCCATGGCCAACTTTTCCCGTTCGACGAATAGGGTCGGGTCATAAAATAAGTCCCCTGATAGGTCGATGGGATTTTTCCATCGAGCAAAATTTTCACTTTTCCTGAATCTGAATTCTTTGGAAAGTCCAGATCCACCCGGTTTCCGGAGAAAGGCAATTCCAGTTTGCCTTTTTTTGTCCTGAAATCCTTTCCTTCCTTTAAAGTAGTGCACAAACCAAACGGATCAGGTTTAAATTTCGATTTATACTGAAACAGTGGTTTGATCAGTTCGGCCATCAGGAATTCGCCGTATTTGTTGAGGTGCACGTCGTCCTTCAGCAAATCCTTCGGTTTTAACTGATGGTCGTTCAGGTATTTTTTCCAGGGATAGCGGATGTTGATCAGATCGCATTTGTACTTTTCGGCCATCGCGGGTAAAAAGTAGTACGACATGGTATCGCTCCAGGCATTTTGTCCGACAAAATGATCGGTTTGAATGGCAATTTCAGCGGAAGTCCGGCTGCGGATCGTGTGCAGAACCGAGTCGTACATCTGGTTGCTTCCGTAGATATGCAGTAAAACCAGGTCGGGATAAAAGGTGCTGACATCCATTTCGACGGTTTTACAAAGCATTTGTGAAGCAAATCCGCCAATGGATTTGTTTTCCATGATGAGGTTGGCATTTGGGAAACGCTCTTCGATGCTTTTTTTAACCGGAAGCCACCAGTCCTGGGCGCTGATTGACTGCCCGTATACCAGAATTTTTACCGTATTTCGCTTTTCCGAAGTGCTTGAATTCAGCAAATTCATGGTTCGCGAAGTGTATCGGCCATAATTGATGGTATCGGGCAATTGGGGCAGTGGCCATGATTGGGCAAATACACAGAATGCAGGAAAAAGGAAAAAGCAAAAGACGAAAATATTTTTGAATTGGAGGTTTTTTACCACAAGGGAAACACCAAGGATTTCACCAAGGCGCACTAAGTCATATAGCAAGAGAATTTGACAGAATGTGTGTTTTATCATCGAAGTTTTTTTAAATTTCCTCTTCGTGTTCCTTTGTGAAATCCTTCGTTTCCCTTTGTGGTTATTTTTGCTATTCCACCAAAAACGGAAGATTTGCCGATGAAAAATGTTCCTTGTCAAAAGCATAGACAAAAAGCCGGTAGGCGCCTTTCTCCTTCGGAACCGTAAAACTGATGGATGCTTTTTGCGCCTGAATTAATCCTGAAATGGGTTGCGGTTCTTTTTCTCCTTGTCCGGCATACGAGGCATAAACCGCTTCCGGCCTGATTTCCCACTTATAGCTTATTTGATCGCCATCCGCATCCGAAGCCATAACTTTTGCCTGATGGTTCGACCCGGCTTTTAACCGGATGTCGTGATAACGGACGAACTGATCAATATTGAGGGAATCCACAATCGGTGCAACATTTTCGGGACGTTTGCCGGTCCACAGTTCATTCATCAGCCCGGGAAGCGGGGTTTCCATTCCTTTTTCGTCGAACATGCTGAACCAAGTGTGGGTGGTTTCCTGTTTGTTGAACCAGTAAAAAACATACGAACCCAAACAATTCCCTGATTCAATCGCTTTGCGGTATTTCTTTTCGTAGCAATCGTACTTTTCGCGGCCGGTTTGTTCATAAGGGGCACCCCATTCAGTTTTCCTGACTTCCCAATAACCATCCGGACCCCATTCCGAAATCAGGAAAGGTTTCTGCCAGCCGAATTTTTTCAGAGTTTCAGGCAAAGTGTAAATGTCGCCGTAGGTGTTGATTCCCAGCAAATCCAGATCAGGACAGCGTTTCACGATATCGGCAACCTTTTGCATTTGACTGGTACCAATAACGGTCATTACCGGATGATTCAGATCAACGGCTTTGATGGCTTTTGCCGCCTCATTGACTGCATCCCAGACTTTCGGGTTGAACGGCTTATCGGGCGGGATAAAATCGAGTTCGTTGCCGATCGCCCACATCAAAACCGCCGGATGATCTTTGGTTTTCCTGACAATTTCGATGATTTTTTCGGTTTGTTTGCGGATGGCTTCAGGATTATTGTAATCGAAACCGTATCGCTCCGCATTGGCCGGAAGATTCACCAAGGCTTTTAATCCAAGTTGATAGGCTTTGTCCAGCTCTTCTTTTCCGGAGCCAATCCTGACTGAATTTCCGCCATAGGCTTTCACCTTTTCAAGATAAGTGTGGCCAACCACACCCTTGATGAAGAAGGGTTGGTTATTTACTAAAAGCTGCCATTTCCCATTCTTTTGGTCCATTTTTACCGATTGCCCCGAAACCAGAATGGATGAGCAAAGAATCCAGACTGAAAGAATGATCCGCATTGATTTCCTCATAATTTTCTTCAGTTAGTTTACTAAAATCTTGGTGGTATAATTGACTTCCTGTCCCGAAATATTCAACAAGTACAATCCTCGCGGAAAGCTTATACAGACAGAATTCTCTCCGGAAACAAGCCGGTTTTGAGCAAGTAACTTTCCACTCATATCCATGAATCTGGCGCGGCTGGTTTTCAATTCTTCAGGAACCAAAATGGTGAGCTGTTGATTGGAAACCGGATTGGGCATCACCCTGATTTCGTTTTGGACCTGCATGTTAATTGCCAAAATCGTTTGCTGGACGATTGTCACCCGCTGGGTTTCGTTGCAACCCAGAATGTCGATTTCTCCGGAACGGCTTCCTGAAACCAGGCCCTGAACCGTCACATTCACCGTGTTTCCAGTTTGAGTATAGGTAAAAAACGTTCCGACTTTCTTCGTGATTTCAAAGCCTTTTTCCGCATCAACCGTGAACGATTTGGTTCCACCCTCCAACCCGAAATTCATTGGATTGGACGAGATGCTCATCTGGCAAAGCTTTTCGCCTTTCTCCAAAGCACCTGCATCGCGTTTTCCAATCGGAGCATTGCCGGCAAAATCATGAAGGAAAGGACCGTTGAATTCCCATTTGTACAGCTCATCCATCGTGGTTTTCGCATAGGCGAGAGTTCCTTTTGAAATCCGGAGAAAATCAAGCGTTCCGGCAAAGAAATTGCCGTCCTTGTTTTTCCCGACCAGCAAATCTGCCGGATTGCTCAGGGAAACTCCCGATGCAGGAATCGTTCCGGTTGTTGCACCTTTCGATAAAATTCCATCCTGATAAATGTTTACAACAGATGTTGCCCGGTTCACTTCAACCAAGATGTGATGCCATTTTGCATCGTTGATAGCAGTTGATCCGGATTGACTAAAAGCAGCGGCTCCATTGTTCAAAATACTGAACCGAACATTTCCGGATCCATCCAGATCCAGCTGATATCCATTTCCTGAAGTCCCGGATTTCGAAATCAGGCATCCGTTTTTAAGGCCTTCCACTGTTTTGAAGTAGGTTTCCAGAATGAAACTGTTGGTGGTCATATCCAAGTTATTACAGATGGTTTTGCTGGTGGTAGCGTTGTTCAGGCTGCAGAAAGTTTGTTGTCCGTCGAAAACCAGAGCGCCCTCTGTAAAATCTTCGAGATTGCCTTTTACAAAACTGGTTGCTGTCAACCCGAAGGCTTTCATGTGGTTCTTTAGAAAATTGTTGTAGGTTTCGCGGTTCACAAATTCGCTGGTGAAATAGAAGTTTTCGCCTTTGATCAGACTCGAATCGGCCTGGTGTTTACAGAAGTTCCATTCGCCAACCACGCTGCTCAAAGGGAAAGGTGCAAAGAACTTCACGCCCCGGTCAATCAGTTCGCTGCTTGCCGTCGGACGAAAATCGCCTGCAGAAGCTTTTTCAAAAACCCTTTTGGATGTTTCATAACCGACCTGCCCCAAATCGGGAGTAAACGAATTGAGCTTGTTCACAAAATCGTCGAAATTGAATTTGAACCGTGTCGAATTGGGACTGTTGGTTAGGAAAGTTCCCTGAAAAGCATTTCCGGAAAAGAAATTGTTTCCGAAAGATTCATACGGAATTCCTGAAGCGCGCGTGGTATGGTCGAACTGGAGCTGTGTACTGTCGCTCGCGTTGGCAAGGTAATAGTTTTGTCCGTCGGGTGAAAGATTTCCGTCGCCCGAACCGGTTAATGAGGCCACGTTGTATGCCACATTATGCACGAACATGTTGTAGTAACCGAGCACCTGGTTATACGCGGCCGAATTCCGGTTCCAGCCCGTGCCTTTGACAATGTTGTTGAAAACATACTGTTTGAACGCCCCGTCGAAATAAAACGGGTAGCCCAGCGACATGATGTTTCCCACCCACCAGTTGTAGTGCCAGCCCTGCGCATCTTCCGAAATGTTGTTGTAGGTATAAACCGGTCCGCCCTGCCAGCTTTCGATTCCGCCGTAATCGTTGGTGCCCTGAAGCGAATGAGATACCTTGTTATGATGCACCAGTCCCCGGATAAAAGGAACCGTGTTCGCGGCATCTCCGGCTTTTCCCCAGGTGAAATTAATGCCATTTCCCCAGGTGTGTTCGATGATGTTGCCTGCAATTTCGCCAATTGTGAGGTTTCCTGCGATGGCAGGAATGGAACTGTACCAGCGCCCCAGATGCCGGGTTCCGTTTTCGAAGATTTTGTTCCGGAGAATGAAAACTTCATCCGGACCATTCAGGAGGATGGAGAAGTCGTCGATGAAATTCATCTCATTGTCTGAAATGATCAGGTTTTTACCGGTTCCGTTGGCCATGATACTGCCATTCAGGTATTGAAATTTGCAGTTTTTGATGACCAGATTTGTGCAGTTGTTCAGTTTGATGGCTGGAACTCCGTCAGCCTGGCCAAAACGAACATTGTCGCAGGTGGTGAACCCGAAAGTCAATCCGCTGATTTCGATGTTGTTTTTGCCTGAAATGCTGATCAGGCTTGATTTGGAGGCCACTTCAATGGTGGTTGTATTTGGATCTTTGTCGCTTGCAAGTCGGATAAACAACCGTCCGATGTTCCTGTCGAAGTAAAATTCACCCGGCGAATCGAGCAAATACGGAGTGTTCTCGACATAATATTTACAGTCTTTTCCGCCGAAATTCGGATCGCTCACGGTGATGGTTTTGGTCGCCGGATTGTAATCGCTGATTTTCTGTTTCCATAGCGTACACATGACGATGGCGTCCTCGGTAGCCCAGACATCTCCGCCTTTGAGCGCATTCGGATCCTTCCAGGTGAAATTCTGATTGTCGGTCAGGTTCAGGGCAGTAGCCGTTTTGGTTTTGGCATTGAACGACCACCATTTCTGCATGGGTTCGGCTGGTGTATTCACGTAATTCGGCGATCGGGCCAGGTAAACACGTTTGGTTTCCGAAGAAGTGACTTCACAAACCACTTTCGTCGGGTTTTCAATTCCTGAAAGATCTTTGTACCAGACCAGATCGGCATTTGGAATCGTCGGCGCAACGGTCGCATTGGCTTTCAACCATCCTCCGGAAATCTGCACCGAACCATAAATTCCGGCTTCACCGGTTCCCCAATCCGGATCGGAAGTGAGACGGATGGGATTGCCTGCGGCTCCGGATTCCTTGGCCGCTAAAACTCCGCGATAAACTACTCCGCGTTTAAAAATATAGGTTTGTATTCCTGAACCAGCCTTGGCATTTCCGGTCGCGGCCGCATCCCAGGGATGATGTTTCCAGGCGCTTGTGGTACTTTGCCCGTCGTTACTGTCGTTCCCTCCTTCAAAATCGATGTACCTCACCGAACTGCCTTTCACCAATTGAAAGGCCAAAGGTGCCCATTGCAGATCTCCATTTGGAAGCACTTTGGCTTGTTGGGTTTCCCAGGAATAGCTGACTGGAGAAATCTGAGAAAAGACCGACAATGTAGAAATGAGCATAAGAGTGAATAGAAAAATTCTCATGGTTTTGTTAGTTCAGGTTTTTGAAATTCATTTAATCCAGTTCTCGTAGTTCGATCCATGGGTAACCAATTTCCAGGCGTCGGTGCGGAAAGGCGCAGCGGGCAAGCCTTCCTTACTATAAAGATTTGAATCAGAAGGATTGTTCGACCAGGCGTAGCGCACAGCCACCGGATTTGCAACCTGATCACATCTTAAAATCACCTGATTGTTTTGAATCAAGGCTTTGGCAAAATGAAATTTCTGATCTGCGCCAGCGATTTCGAATCCTTTCAGGTAGCCGTATTTGTTGTGTACAACTAATCCTGAACCCGTATTTTTGAAACTGACCATCACTTTGTTGCCTTCAAATCTGGTTTCCGACATCATTGGACTGAGCACTTCGCCGACATTCTGCTGATAGGTATTTCTTAGGGCGAGATTGGCCAATCGACGGGCAACTTCGGTTTTATCGGTCGGATGAATGTTGGTCGAATCACCTAGATCGATGGTGACCGCCATCGCCGTATTTGGTAAACTCAGCGCGGCAGTCTGTGATTCGCGCAGTTCTGCCCAGTCGCTTCCTCCGTGCTGGGTGTCCTGATTCAGCCGGTTCATGTTTGGCAGTTGTAACAGGTAAAAAGGAAATTCTCCGGAACAAAAATGTTTCCGCCAATCGGCAATCATCACCGGAATAACTTTCCGGTATTGCTCGGCAAAAAGCACATTGTTCTCGCCCTGATACCAGATTGCGCCCTTGAACGGGAAATTGAAAATCGGGCTGAGCATGCCGTTGTACAAGAGATTCGGATGAGCACTGGGCGTCCGGATCCACATGAAAAGCAGTTTTCCGATGCCCATTTTCCAATCACCGGCGAGCGATTGCTGCCAGTTTCCGGAACTCATTTTGAAATCGGTCGCAGGGTCAAGGAATCCGCCCCTTTCCCAGTAATCTTTGATGCGGATGGCAATCACATTCTTCCCGGGTTTCAGAATTTCGGCTTTTGCCTTGTATTCCTGAAGGTTGTCGCCCAATTTCCGGCCATTCAGGAATACCGTATTTTCATCGTCAATCCGACCGACATGAATGGTTAAATCAGCTTTCGAGACATTTTCCGGAAGCTTAATTTCGCGGCGAAACCAGGCCACTCCATCGAATCGGGGAAGTAAATCGTAGTCAAATTTCTGGGGCAACTGAACCTTTTCCCATTTGGCATCATTGAATTCAGGTTTCCGCCAGGCCAGCGAATCTTCGACAATGCTGTCGCGATTGGCAATTCCAAGGTTCCGGAATAAATCATCGTATTTTTTCTCCGTCGCCGAAAACCAGTTTTCAAGCTCAGTTTGTGTCAGATCGTGGTACCCGGAAAAATCAGGAATCGTATGCAGCGCCTCCGATCCGGTCCAGGCTTCGATAAAAGTTCCACCCCAGTTGTCGTTAATCAAACCGACCGTCACATTCAGATCAGCGCTGAGTTTTTTCCCGAAATAATAAGCCACTGCAGAGAAATCGCCGGAAGTTTCAGGAGAAGAAATTGCCCAGTTTCCGGAAGGAAAATCCTCAGCGGGTGAGGCGCTCATGACATTTGGAACTTTAAATTGGCGGAGTTTTGGATTCAGGGAATTTGGAATTTCTGTTTTGGCAAACTTGCTGGATTTCAGATCAAACTGCATGTTCGACTGACCAGAACACAACCATACTTCACCAACCATCACATCGCTCAGGGTAATCTGGTTTTTGCCTTTCACAGTAAGTTCGTATGGTCCGCCTGCTTTCATTTCAGGAAGCGAAACCTTCCATTTTCCGTCTTTTCCGGCGATTGCGGAAGCTTTTTTATTATTGAACGAAACTGAAACTTTTTCTCCGGTTTTTGCCCAGCCCCAAACGTGAACCGGCACATTTTGCTGGAGAACCATGTGATCGGAAAAAATACGGGGAAGACGAACCTGTGCCTGACTGGCAAAATAGAAAAACAGCGGAGATACCAGGAGAAATAATTTGCGCATGATGGTTGAGTTGAGTATGAATCAAAAATACTAATGGATGAGATTGAAATCGATCTCATCCATTAGCTATAACAATATGAAACAGGTTTTCACCTAATCCCGAATACTCGGGACGATATAATTTACTAGAGGTATCCCCAGTTTTTCATGATTTTTAAATCTTCTTCGATGCAGGCCAGCGGCGCTTTTCCCTGGTAGGCTTCCTGTTCAACAATGTACACCTGGGTTCCCCCGGTTTTCCGGCAAATGTCGAGGACTTCCTTTACCGGAATAATTCCTTTTCCAAGAATGGCGCTTTCGTATTTTTCGGCATTGGTCGAGGCAATCTCGTCTTTCACGTGGATCAGTTCGAATTTGCCGGGATATTTGCCGATCACATCGAGCGCTTTGGCACCGCCGATGTACATGTTCCCGATGTCGAGCTGCATCACTACCTTGTTGACATCGAGGGTTTTCATCATGATATCGAAAAGTTTCATCCCATTCAGTTCCGCAGTGAATTCGGCCCAATGGTTGTGGTACCCGAATTTCATTCCCGACTTCTTGCACAAATCACCGCATTTGGCAAACACATCGAGGTAAACCATCAGATCGTCGTAGGTTTTCCGCATGCTTTCGTCCATCCAGGGGCTGATCACGTATTTTTGGCCCATGACTGCCGCATCTTCAACGGTCTTTTTCCATGAATCGGAGAAATCTTTTTTGGCGGTATTCCAATGGTCTTTTCCCATGACCGTGTGCCCCGATGGCATTTTCAGACCCAGGTCGTCAAGCACTTTCCTGAATTCTTTGGCGGTGTATCCGTAGAATTTCTGGTCGACATAATTGGCGTGTTCAACCTGTTTGTATCCCATTTTGGCGACCTGTTTCAGGGTTCCAAGCGGATCTTTTTTCATGTCGTCCCGAACGGAATAGAGCTGGATGCCAATTATTTCTGAAGGTTTCAATGCAGCAAATGCAGTTTTCGACAAGAAAGCAGTTCCGGCCAACAAAACAGCACTGTTTTGGATAAATGAACGGCGTGATGTTTTCATAGTTTATGGTTTAATATTGATGAAAGGACTGTGACACAAAATCAAGAACTTCGGGCAAAGCTTCGCGCCAGTATGTCCAGGTATGTTTTCCTTCGCGCATCCTGAATTCATGTGGAATATCCCTTTTATGAATGGTAAGATGAAGCAGACTGTTGCCTTCAATCAAAAAATCATCTTCTCCGCAGTCGATGTACCAGCGAACACTTTTTAACTGTTCTACAGGCATTGTTTTAAACAATTCTGTTGCACTGTGCTGCTCAAAATATTTTTGTTTGGCATCGTCCGAAAGTCCTTCAAGTTGTTTTTCCCACGGACGGGCAAGATCTTCAATAGTCAGAGGACCGGTATAGGCGCTCAATGGACAAGATGAAGAAAATAATTCAGGATGATGGAGGGCATACATAAAAGATCCGCCGCCACCCATGGATAATCCTGCAATGGCGCGGTAGCGTTTCTCCTGACGGATGCGATACGTTTTCTCAATAGTAGGGATGAACTCCTGGAAGAAAAAATCTTCGTAGTTCCAGTCACCTTTGGGACTGTTGAAATAGCCGCGCTGACCGGTATTTCCATCGGGCATCACGATGATCATTGCGGTACATTTCCCTTCGGCAATGGCTTTGTCAGTGATGTTTTTCACTTCACCAAACTGCACCCATCCGGTTTGGTCGTCGCCGGAGCCATGCAACAAGTACAAAACCGGGTAGCTGCGCTGCGAAGTTTCGTAGTCAGGCGGGAGATAGATCGCATACTTGCGGTCCATTTTCAGGATTTTACTGGGCATCGACAGGTTGTCGGAAACTTTGCTGCCTTGAGCAAGAAGTAATGCGGTACTGAATAGAAGCATCATCAAAGTCGAAAGAATCAGTCTTTTCATAGTTTTATCGTTTTAGTTGTAAGTTATGATCCAAAGTAATGCAAAAGTTATCAATGATTGTACAAAAAATCTGATTAACCTCTCCATGGACGATGTCTTTTCAGATCGCCTGACAGAATATCACAGGCAATGTTCACATCTTCTACCATCTGGAAATCGTACATACCGGCACAGACAAAATCGGCACCGTTTTCGAAAGCATATCGAAATCCATCTTTTGGAAGAATAGCTCCGGCTGCCATCACTTTGAACCCAATAACCGGTTCTTTCAGTTCGTTGATGTAACGGGTGGTTTCTTCAGGCGAGAAATCGAATTTATTGTCGTGCCATTCGGGGTTATTGGCGCTCCAGTAATTGTGGTGGTGCATGGTTTTCATCCAGAAATCAGTTTGAAAACCGGCATCCACGCAGGCTTTCATGGTTTCAATTTTGTGGGCACCAATTCCGACCAGCAATCCGTTCTGGCGAACATAATCCATCACTTTGGCAATCACATCGGGCTTTCCATTGCCCATGTAATAGTCAGCCGTTTCGCCCTGGATATAGCATGCCACAGCTCCGGTGTCAATTGCTTTCTTGACTTTGTCCATGTAGTCGTTAATTGGCATTGGCCTGGCACCTTTGTCATAGTAGAGCAGTCCGGCGCAATCGGAAATGAACTGAATTTTACCAATGCCCCGTTTCCAGTATTCGTCAATCAGTGCACATAAAATGGGATTAGTCAGCAGGGTATTGATCCCGCATTTTTCGGCCAGCAACAGGGTTGCAAATATCTTTTCCTTTTGATGATAAGCTTTCACCAGTTGTGAAACGTAAATCAGGTCGCGTGAGTGTGCCCATCCCGATAACAGGTTTCCACCCAAAATCAGTTTACTGAAGGGGATATCCTTAATTTTGCCCATCGGAATATTGCCTTTCAGCTCTTTCAGGCTGGCAATGTTCAGAGTTTTGGCACTGGCACCGGTAACCGCATCAACCAGGTTGCGTTCTTCGTAGCTTTCCCATTTTGTTTTTTCGTACAAGGCATAACCAAAGGCACCCATCACCGGAAGTGCAGACAGTCCTTTGATTAAAGTTCTTCGGTCGAGAGCAGCATGCTGCATAACTTCTTCCTGGTTCACAACTGGCTTTGGCTCGGGTTTAATCTCACTTTGTTTGGCCTGATCAACTTTGGTGCTAGCTTGAATTGATCTGTTCCTTTTCAGAAGATGTTCAAGGCCAAGGTATTTTCCGGTAGGGAATAGTAGCAATATGAGAACTGCAAAGAGTTCGACCAGATTTTTATTCACTACCAGGTAGTGACCTTCGTTGATAACTCCAAAATCGTTTGTAATGAATGGTGGGTTGGCAAGCCAATAGAGAAAAAGCAGCGACATACCTATGACTGTAAAGATACGCTCAAAAATTCCCAGCATCAGGGTGAGTCCAACTACGATTAATCCAATAATGTTGATCCAGTCAACCATCGTTAACACCATTGGCGTGGCTGCCATCCAGTGAAAAACAGGTGCAAAGATCCATCCTGAAAGCTGAAGGTAATCAGCTGAAGTCCAGTTGGGGATCAGAAGTTTGGCAATGCCTTCGTAGAGGAAATGCCAGCCAATAGAAAGGCGTAGGGCAAAAAGAGCGTAAAGACGGATGCCTTTCAGTTCAAGAGGGCTTGTCAGTTTTTTCATGGTTAGTTAGGTTTATTTCTGATACTTTGACTCAAACGAATATTCGCCCGACCCAGCCCCGAAGATAGCATATCCGTCGCGAAATGCAATGAATTTCAATCCGGAAGATTTTTCGCTGGGTTGATCACTTTCCAAAACAGGTTTTTCGGGCAACGAAGGCACATAGATGGTTGCAGTAGTATTAGCCGGAATCGTCACCTTCAGGAAAAACCGGGTTCCTTCAATCTTCCAATCGCTCGAAATTCGTCCGACCACTGCATCGTAATGTCCTTTGGCCCAAGTCAAATCTCCTGCGGGCTGAGGTTTTATTTCGAATTTTGTGAATCCGGGCGCAGTTGAATTTATTCCCAATAATGATTTGTAATACCATTCTGAAATGGAGCCGAACATCGGGTGGTTCTGCGATGAAACGGTATCGGGATATTGCCAGGTTTCGTAAAGTGTGGTGGCTCCGTGTGCCAGCATGTTTCCCCAGCTAGGGAAAGTGCGCTGATTGGCAACCGTGTAGGAAACTTCGTTTCGGTTTTCCTTTCTGAAAAATTCGAACAAAAACTTGGTCCCAAAAATTCCGGTTGAAAGATGTCCGTGATGTTTGTCGTAAATTTCAAGGAGAAGCCGATCGACTGCGTTTGCTTTTTCATTTTCAGGAACCAGGTCGTAATAGAGTGAAATCAACTGTGCGGCCTGTGTTCCCGAGTCGAAAACACCGGTTCCGGGCTTCAGAAAGGTTTTTACAAAGCTGGTTTTGATTTCATCTGCCATTTTCCGGTAGCGTTCAGCATCCTCCTTTTTATTTAGAAGTGAAGCAAATTCTGCCAGGATGTTCACATGATGGTAATAAAATGCGATGGCCGAAAGTGCAACCGGCTTTTTATCAATGCTTTCGTGATCACCAATTTCATTTCTGATCAGGTAGTCCGGATTCACTGAATGGAAAAAATCGACCTGCTTTTTAAGGGCTTTGTAGTTTTTTTCGGCCGTGCTGATGTCGCCATAATAGTCGTACAACACCTTCATCCCGAACGGAAAAGCCAGTTGCCATCCGAGTGGAGCGCCATTTTCGCTGATTCCCATGTTCGGAGCAATGGAGGTCACTTCGCCATTTGTTCGTACCTCGTTCACAAAATCCTGAACCACTTTGCGATAGAAATTACTCATATCAAAGTTATAGCTGAAGGCCTCGGCAGTTGCAACAATGTCACCTCCATAACCCAGCTTTTCGCGTGCAGGGCAATCGCTTTGAACACTGAAAACATTGCTTAGAAACGTCCATTTAGTCATTTCCTGAATCTGGTTAAACAGCTCATTCGAACACTCAAAACTTCCGGTTTCCTGAAGATCAACATTCATGCGCAGACCTTCCACCGAATTCAGATCCGGTCTTCCGGGGAAACCGGTCACTTCAAGGTAACGAAAACTTGAAAAGGTAAATTCAGGTGTAAAAACTTCATCGCCTTCGCCTTTCAGAATATAGGTATTCACCATCATCGGATCTTTTGGGCAACCGGGGCCGCCGTTCGCATTCCACATGGCTTTCAGCTGTGAGGTAATGATGGTCAGGTAATTGAGTGTTCCGTCGGCATGAATGTCTTCACCAACGCGCATGGTCACCGTTGTTCCGGCACTTCCTGAAACTTTCAAACGCGGCATTCCTGCGAAATTCTGCCCGAAATCAAACAGGTAAACTCCAGGTTTTGGTTCGGTTATTTTTACCGGTTTCAGGATTTTTGTCGCACGGATGGGTGGAATATAGCGCGCAATCAACTGTCCTTTCGGACCTGTTTCCACTTTCGCTTTTTGCCATTTACTATCATTAAAATTTGCAGTTGTCCAGCCTTTTTGTTCCAGACGGGCATCGTACCATTCGCCCAGGTAAACGCTGTTTTTTAGAACCGGACCATCGCCTGATTTCCAGCTTTCGTCAGTCACTGCGGTTTCGGTGGTGCCATCGGAATAGGTGATCCGGAGTTTCGCTTTCAGGCATGGTTTGCCCACGGTAAGGTAGTTCCGCAGATTCCATTGCTGGAAAAGATTGATGGGCATCGGGTTATACCAACCGTTTCCAAGCATCACACCAATCGCATTTTTACCTTTCCTCAGCAGAGAAGTAACATCGAATGTATTGTACATGATCTGTTTACCGAACTGTGTCCAGGGCATATCGAGCATCTGGTCGTCGACCCGCTGTCCGTTGATGTACGCGATTGAATAACCAAGACCGGCAATATACAAGCGTGCCGATTTCACTTCTTTTTTCACTTTGATCTCCTTCCGGAGAAGCGGATTGGGCGTTTCCCTGTAAAAATCCTCATCTTTTGATGGCAACGGACGTTGATCTGAAATCCATTGCGCTTTCCAGTCAGAAGTTTTCATCATACTTGTTTCGAACCATGATGGCTGACTCCAGTCTGACGCTTCGCCTTTTTTATTCCAAACCCGGACCTTCCAGAAATAGCGTGTGAATGATTTCAGGGGTTTCCCGGCATAACGGATTCCGAAGGTTCTGTTACCCTGAATTTTGCCCGATTGCCAGCAGTTTCCGGCATCCGGCTTTTTCTGATCATCACTGACTATGATTTCAAAGGCAGTTTGGAGAGTTCCCCGCTCCTCGGATTGTAAAATCCAGCTAAACTCCGGAGTACAATTATCAAAACCCAATGGAGTCGATTGATGGTCGGTTTTCAGATGAACAACCTGAATACTGAAGGCATTGAGGTTGAACAGAACTGAACACAAAATAGCAGTTAAAATTTTCATGGACATAGTTTAATTTTTTTGACTGGGCCGATTAGCTATTCATTTGAGGTTCAATATATATTATATTGACTATGAGTTTTAATATCGAAATTCTTTCACCGCCTCAAAAAATGCCAACACATTTTCGACCGGGGTGTCCGGCTGAATGTTGTGTGCCGGAGCGCAGAGATATCCGTTGTATTTTCCGAAGATTTCGATTCGGCGTTTGACCTCATCTTTGATCTGAGCGATGGAGCCGTTTGGAAGCAATTCCTGAATGTCGATACCGCCAAAGAAGACCAGATCGCGGCCATAATTTTGCACCAGATATTCCGGATTCATTCCATCGGCCAATGGTTGAAGGGGATTCAGGATATCGAGACCAATCTCAATAAAATCTGGAATGATCGGCAAAATGGAACCGCACGAATGCCATGCGATCTTCACCTTGGGATTTACTTTTTTAAACTCCCCGAAAAGATATTTGATGCGCGGCTTGAAATGTTTTCGCCAACTGTCCAAATCGAGCATCATGCCCGACTGCATCCCGAAATCGTCGCCTGCCCAGATGATGTTGGCACCGGCTTCAATGAGTTTTGTGCCAGTGACAAGATTGATGTGCATGATTTTGTCGAGCAATACCAGTAGATAATCAGGTTCCATCAGCAAATCCATCAGTAGTTTTTCCAGGCCGGTGAGGTACCAGGCGGTTTCAAAAATGGTGGTTTCAAGATCGCCCACAATTGCGTACTTTTCACTGTATTCTTTTACTGCTGAATTGGCAAGCCTAAATCGTGAAGGCCATTCCGGATCGAACCAGTCGTAATTCTCAATGTCGGCTTTCGTCTCAGCATGTGCTAAAGGAAACTCAAAAAACTCGTTATACAGGCCGGCATTTTTAAAGACCATGCCGTATTCGTTGGTGATCAATCCTTCGGGACTGATAGTTGTTGGTCGCTCTTTTGGAGTACAAGCGGCAATACCCACACAATCGTTTCCCAGGGCAGTCAACAGTTTACTATGCGAAATACGGGTCGATAGCAGCGAATCTTCCGGCTCTTCAAAGGCTAGCCCCAGATGGGCCGAGAGCTTTTTTGCCATTTGCGGTGTCAGCGTGGCAAATACCGGAGGCCGATCGTGCGGTCGCCGATGGATGGCTGCTAAAACCCGTTCTTTTTGATTCATAGTTAGTTTAGTATTTTGATGCTTTTATTTTAGTAAAATTTCTCCGGATTCAGCATCAAGCAGCCAGGTTGAATAGGATGGGATTTTCAGGTTCAGCGTTTTTCCATTTTTCAGGCTGATTTTCCTTTCTCCTCCATCTTTGGTGTGAATCATCAATAAACCTGAATTGGCATAGGTAAAATCATTGGATTCGTTGTAGATGTGGCAGCCGGCTTTCCGAAGTAGTTCCCTGAAAAAATCAGTTTCATGGATCGGTAGGCATGAATAAACACTGGTGTAATCTTTAAAGAATTTCCTTGCTGCAACGGTCTGTCTGCCTTTTTTCAACCGAGCCAGAACTTCTGATTTCTGATCTGCTATTGTGACCATCGGCTGAACAGCACCTTCGAAATTGTATTCAGTTTTGCTGTTTTGGATGATCACCGAAGGTTTTTCAGTTGAAATAAGCGGAGTCGTTTTAAAACCAGTAAGCTCTTCGACAAAAGCCAAACTGTTTTTCTGTCCGTCGGTGTATCCGGGAAGATAATTCCAGATGAGTGTCCGCCCTTTTTTGGCAACCTTTTCGCGTATAAATGTTCGTTCTTTTTCAGTCATTTTGAAGACATTCATAAACAAAATGGCTTTGTACTGGTCCAGATTTAACTTATCGAGATCGAACAAATATATCTGGTCGGACGAAGTTCCCGAACGCAATGCTTCTTCAAAAGCCTGATCAAGCAGGTTGTAGCAAATGGGTGTCCAGCGGTTTTTGGTGTAATAAAAACTCTCCTGATCCCATACATACAGCACATCTGCAACTGATTTATACTCCTGACTCTTCCGGTTTTCGAAAAATTCCCGTTCCTCCCGAATGCTTTTCAGATAAACCGGATTATCCCACCATCCAAAACTTTCGCGCGGACCAAAATCATAGTACCACAATCCGGTTCCACGCATGAGTGGATAAATTGCGCTTCGCTGAAGTACGGAGACATATTGCGGATCATACTTTCCTGAATTACGCACCGGATCAAGGGCTGTTTTTTTCTGAATATGCCCGTTATCCATTTCGTCGAGCCATAGTTTTCCGTGTAGGTTAGCTGATTCGATCACTCCGCGTGAATTTCCGGAACCACCGGCGAGTTGGGTTGCCCCCCAATAGGATTGCGGCGCGGCGAGGTAATCAACCGTGGGGCAATTCAGAATTCGTTCGATAAAAATGTGCCCTCCGGCAGCCTGTCGACAAAAAGTCATGTGGAAATATCCGTAGAAAACTCCGACAATCAGCGTACGTGGCCAGTTCTTCTTGACAACAGAAGTAAAAAATTCGATGTCTTCGGCCACCACTTCCTGTTGAGCGGTGTAATAATCGATCACACGTTGCTCTTTGGCTGGATTGCGGAAAATGCCCTCGGCAGTGTAGTTTCGTTCTGCAGTATCCGGAATGCTTGCATTGTTCAGGCTGAATTTTTCAGAATTCCATGCTTTTTGAAGTTCTTTGTCGCTTTTGTATTTATTTTTCAGCCAATTCCGGAAATAGGAAGTCATTGCTAAACCAGTATCCGGATCATTGTCGATAAAACCCCAGTTGTGCCATTCGCCGTATACCCCGCTGCAAACATGAATTCCAATCACCGATTTTCCTTCTGGCGTTTCAGCCATGCGCTGGCAAAATTCCACCAGTTTTTCTCCGGATTCTTTCCGCCATTTCATGGAAGCCAGACTGGCCCGAAATGGACGATCGGTGTCTCCATCCTCGTTGTTGAAAGGAGGTCCGTATGTCCGCTGATCGACCGGACCATTGGCAAACTGCACACATTCATCCGGATTTTGCTCGTTCCACCAAAAAGGAGCATTCACATGCACACGAATAACCACCGAAGCATCCGGACAAACATCAAGCAGACCGCGAACCTGATGTTGCGCTTTTTCAATATCGAGTTGATTTGATCCTTTATACCAAATGTCTTCAAAATACAAATCGAGCTGAAACAGGCTGATTCCAGCTTCTGCAAAGTTTTTAAGGTTTCTCTGCGGAACTTCTTCCCAGCTCCAGCGTGCCCCGTAGGCATGGGTGAGGGCATAAAAATCAGGAGAAGTTGGCTGATTGTTAACAAACAGGGTTGGCTTACCAAGATAATTTTTGACCACAGCAGTTTTTTCTGTCTGTGCCTGAATCAGCAGCGGACAGATGGTGAGGAAAAGAATCCAACGAATTTTGTTACGCATATTATTTCACATTTTCTTTTAGCACGAATACATCTTTTCCGTACAAGGCCGAATTGGTTACCTGCAGATTGTTGCCATTGCTGGCCTTGATTGGCGCCAAGCCGTTTGCATCTGAAGCGGCAAGGCCTTTAAACCGGTCGATGGAAACATTCTCAAAATTTTGAATTTCAATTCCGTTGGTAAAGAAATCCGGAAGTTTTCCATCCCATTTCAACTCCAGATCAGAAATCGAAAGGCCTTTTACAAACTGTGCATACAAACCCGGAATATCGTGTCTGAACACTGCAAATTCATTGGAAAAAGCGGGCCTCAAATCGAAGTTTCCACCATACGAAGCGGTGTACTTTCCGGAACGAATAGTCAGATTCACCCTGTTAAAACGAACGTTTTCGATCTGACTTTCCTTGGTTCCATAAATCACGATTCCGGTTTCACTTTGCGCAATGATGTCGGTAAACGAGATGTTGTTCACTTTTCCGACCACGCCATTGGGAGTGTCGCGGATGGCTGAAATATGGATCGGTTCGCCCTTTCCCCACCAATGTCCGGAATGAAGGCGGTTGTTAATGATGATATTCGAAAACAAAACGTTTTCAATGGAGGTATGGTCACGCGCAAAGATTCCGATGCCCCGGTTTGAATCAACCATCACCAGATTGCTGAAAACCAGGTTTCGGATCGGGTGATGTCCGTAGCCAATCCGGATGCAGGCAGAACGCGAGGATAACACACAATTGGTAACCGCAACGTTTTCGGCATAACCAGTCTTATTTCCTATTTTCTGAGGACGATAGGCCGGATCGCCTGGCGCAGGCAGACTGCTGAAACCGGTAACAATAATTGCATCGTCGCCTGCCAGAATATTACAATTGGAAATCCGGATATTTCGTGAATTGGTGCAATGGATTCCATCGTTGTTGGGGATCACCGGATTGTTGAGTATAGAGATGCCCTCCACTTCGACATTATCACAGTCACCGATTCGCAAAGTCCATTCCGGCGAGTCTTTTAAAGTGATTCCTGAAATACGGACGTTTTCGCAAGCTTCCAGAAGGATCATCAGTCCCGGACGGAAAGAATACGACACCGGGCCATCCTCAAAGATGATTCCAGGCTTCATGAATTCGATGCCCTGACGGATGTATTTCCGGTCGAAATCATGGCCCATGTGGGGTTTGTCGAGGCCATTCATGAAGAATGTTCCGCTCCCGTTGATTTCACCGTTTCCCGAGATCGAGATGTTGCTTGCTTCACTGGCACAGATCAGTCCATACCGGTTGTACCCTTCGTTAAACAGCGCGTTTTTTAGAGGCAGATAATCTGAAGTATCCTTGCTCCCAACCAGTTTTGCCCCGGCTTCAAGCTGAAGATTGACATTCGAAAGCAAGACTACGGTTCCTGAAATAAAGGTTCCTGAAGGAATGATCACCGTTCCTCCGCCTTCTTCACTGCACTTTGCAATGGCGCTGTTTATGGCTTTGGTATTGACGGTGGCGTTGTCAGCCCTGGCTCCAAAATCAATTATGCGATATTCTTTTGCCTGAAGACTTTGATGACCCGCCAGGCAGAAAAGAATTGCGGAAAGGATTACCAATAATTTTCCTGTTTTCATATAGTAAGATTATAAAAGGTTCATTGCTTTATTTTTGAAGTCTGACTGTTTGTTTCCCGGCTTTCAGGCTGATTTTCTGAGTGCCCCAGACAAAACTGGCCTGGATGTCTTTGGGAATGACAATCGTTCCTTCAACTCTCGTGTCCACTTTTCTCAGGTCAAGTTCAATGTTCCCCAATGGATGTGGATAAACGGCCGTGATTGAAGTCAGTTCGCCAAATGCCGGAGCAATTTCAACCGTTTTGTGCCCGGCTGAGGTAGGTTTTATCCCGCAAATTGTCCGGAAGAAAAAATAGTCAGGCACGGTGCTCCACGGATGACATTCCGATCGCTGATTTTCTTCTCCCCATTCGAGCGGAACTTCGGCAAAGGTGGTCATACCGCGTTCTTTCATCAGTTCCCATTCCGAAAGCTGAGGCAGAAATTGTTCCTGGAGACAGGTTTTGTCCAGTGCTTCGAACAGGTACAAATGCAGGAACAAATCGACCTGACCAAACCAGTCTTTAGGTTCCAGTAATTTTGTCATAAGTTGTTTGGCTTCCTCGCCAGAAGTAGCTTCTGCCAGGATGGCCAGGATGTTGGTAATCTGGCTGACCTGTTTATTGTCAGGCGATTCAGTATAAAATCCATCCGGATTTTTGCAAAGCTGATTGACCGCTTTGCAAATCTGATCAGCCCGGTTTCGGAATTCGGTAGCCTGGGAAGTTTTGCCCAGATATTCAAAAATATCGGCTGCATGACGCAATGTATATGCATAGTGCAAGGTGTACAGGATGCAGTTTCCTTCGTAAATGGCAGGCGGCTCGCCATTTTTATAATGACGAGGCCAGGCGAGCGCGCCCCACCAGTCCATTTTTCCCATCAGTCCGTTGGGCTGCATTTTTTGTTCAAACCAATGCAACACATTGCCGATTCCCAGTTCAAACTGGGAGATGAAAGCCTTGTCGTCTTTCCACATCATGTAATCGTGTACCTGATCAATCCAGATCAGTGAATAGGAAGGAATAATCAGATGGAAAGGATTGGGATAGCAGGCATAGGTCAAACCTTCCGGAATACGCGACTGGTCGAACTGGATGAGCGCATTTCGGGTCAGCCGGTCGTCACCCGAAAGCGTGAGCAGCGTGAGGTTGTGAACACGCGAGTCGCCGGTATATTGCATTTGTTCATAGGCCGCATCTGATAGCAGCATATCCTGCGCACAAATGCTGACAGTCCGCCAACCGGCATCCATCATCCAACCGGTCAATGGCGAATCGCTTTCGAAAACTGCTTTTCGCTCAATCGGTGCATTGCAGGAAACGTGGTAATAGTTTTCGATGACAAGCGGAGAATTTCTGGTTTGGATGTCGAGCTGAAGATAGCGGAAAGCCCTGATATAAGTTGGTTTGAACAAACGGTTTTTGCCTCCATCCGGAATGAACACATCCTTGATTCCAACCATGTACTTTCCTTCGATCTGGCTTCGGTTTCCTTTGGGAGCATGGTTTTTCATAATCAAATTCTCTGCGTACATGGCCTGAATCCGTGCATCTTTTCCGCCCGAGACCAGCATTTCAGGATAACCCATTGTTTCCACCGCCTGATCGATCAGGATGCTTACTTTTTTATTGGCAGGAATGGTGAGATTTCCGGTTCCTTTCAGAAAATCATCCTTCACTTCCATTCCTGAAGAGCGGCGAATTCCGGCAAACAACACTTTTTCTTCCTTTAAGATTCCTGTCCGTCGCGGAATCAGTAGTTTTCCACCACCATATAAAATTCCTCCGGCAAATTGTTCATCGCGACCTCCGGCGATGTCGCACCATTTGGCAGGCAGCCATTTGGAATCATCATATGCCGATTTCTCCCAACCCCATGGATATTTGTCGGCCCGAATGCTATCGGTCGGATTGCCCACATACAAACCAAAATCGATAGTATTGCGGTCAGTCATCCATTCTACCATTTTTGGAGAATACGCCTGATTGTGAAAACATTTCCAGCTTCCGCCGGAAGTATTTACCATTTTCTCGGTTTCGGAATCGCCTTGTAAAATAAAGGAGGTCATTTGCGAAAAGAAAGTGAAAGAGCGTTTCGGACCCCAGTTTACCACTTCTGCGGCAATGGTGTTTTTTCCAGATTGCAGGTATCCGGCAATATCAAGAGTTTCGAAAAACCAATGAGATAAATCGCCACGGGCCGGTCCGCGGGTAATGTATTTCCCGTTTACAAACAGCCGGTAATGGTTGTCGGCTGAAAGATGAATGACGAATTTTTCGGGTTTCTTGGGAAGTTCGAAATTCTTCCGGAACAGAATCACCGAATGAGCCTGTGGTTCGGCTGTGGGATGCATGATCCACTGTGCAGTCCATTTTACGGGTTGGGAAAAAGCGGAAAACGATAGTAAAAGAATGAGGATGTAAGCCCCCTTCCTGTTCCCCCAAATGGAGGAAAGCCAGTGGAATCGGGTTACAGTGTTCATTATATTTCTCATTGAAGGTTTAAGTTTAGCAAACTATGCAGTTTAACAGCATTTTAAAGAAAAGTGGCCTTACTCAAACAAAGATTCATCCAGCGGACAATCAAAATTGGCAGCAATGGCTCTGATTTGTGCATCGCTCAGGGTGTTTTTCGCACCACCGGCTGCCATTACGCGCAAACATATTTCTGATGCTTTTTCTGCCACATCAATGCGACCAAAGGCTTCGTCGAGATTTCGTCCGCAACCGCAAATACCGTGAAATTGCCAGACTGCCAGGTTACGGCGGCTCATGGCATCGGCGGTGGCCTTTCCCAGATCCAGGCTTCCGGCCATTACCCAGGGCAGAAATTCGATTCCCTGTGGAAATACCACGACACATTCGGCATGGCTTTGCCAAAGCAGTTTGCTCAGGCTTTGGGTATCAAGATTGGCCACTGCATAAGTCAGGGCGATCACACTGTTGGGATGAGTGTGGATGAATGCAAAAGACTGATTGTTTGATTTTTCCTTGATGCGACAGTGTGACAATAAATGCGATGGAAGTTCGGAAGTTGGCGCTCCAACCGGTTCATAGCCCCAAAGCAACTGCCAGGCTTCGCCGGTTTCGTCGATTTCGATCACCCCGATATTCTTTTCCGGGAAAACTTCGATGTTGCGCAGGAAACGGCCTGTTCCGGTAACGAGGAAACGTTCACCGGCTATTTCAGGCATGGCAATAGGCAGTTTTGCCCTTTCTGATTTGGGCTGCAAGCCGTTAAAATACTCGTAATTCTCCGGATTTAAACGAAGGCTGATGTTTCCGCCGTTCGATTCGGCCCATCCGCGGCGAGCCATGTCGCCACTGGTCTTTTTAATTTCGTCAATTAGTTTTTGCATGATGTTGTATTTTTGCTTTTAATTTTTCTCCCAGCCTTTCAGAAAATCCTGAAAAAAGGGTTTGATCCGATCGCCTCCTTTTTGGATATCGTGGTTTTTGAGTACGCGAAAGTTGTCAAGTGGAATGCTGCTCAGTCCGCCATCCCATTCACGCAAGAGTCCATTCCACGATTTCTCCGGATAAATCCATATTCCTTCGCCATATAAAACATTTGCGGCGGCAAAGTCGACTACCACCATGCCGTATTTCTGCAGAGCTTTTGCCACAGTTAATTCACCAGGCAAAAGATCGAATTTGGAAAGGTCGAGGTTTGGATCCAATTGAATGACTGAACCTTCAGGAACGCCACCCTTAAAGTTGCCGTCGGTCCAAATTGCCGGATAAACGTATTCTTTGTAGGCTACAAAGCGCAGGGCACAGCTCAGTTTGTGCCTGATTTCACCGGCCTTGATCTCGTCGTACATGATGGTGCCAGCAAACGAGGGCACGCCCGCTGCCCGACTTGGACCGTATTGGTGAATGGATTCATCGTCTTTCACCGGAAATTCTGCCTTATTTAAAACTCCGGAACCATCTAACGGAACAATTACCCCGGTACACGAAACCCAGTTGCCTGAACTGTCTTTTTCAACCAAAAACATGTCCCATGCGAGTTTGCGCTTCCAGTCAATTATGGTGGCATGCTGATCGCTTCCCGGCGATGGTTTCAGATTCGTGGGAATAGGCACGCCCATACGGTCAAAATCAGGATGATGTCGAAAATTAAACATGGGATGATTTCCAACTTTGACGAAAGGAACCGTACTGTCGACTTCGAAAATCGGGATAGTGTATTTATTCAGGTTGATGCCAAAGTTTTGATGGCTGTGATCCTTTTTCAGCAAGCTGATGTAATGATCGCTTTGCGGATCAATCTCTGAACCCCCGGCGATCGGTTGGTTCCAGAAACTATCTTCAGCAAAGAAACGTTTTACGCCCGGTTGTTCAGCTTTCTTCGGATTTGTAGTGCAAGCAATTACTGATATTGCAAGTAATGCAAGAATTAGGTTTTTCATTCTTAATATTTTATCGTTATTTCGAATATACAGCCACTTCATTTCCATTCAAATGCCTGACGGTTAGCACGCCACCATTTTCAAACGGCTTCCATGACCAACCTTCTTCTGTTTGGGCATTTGTTTCAGGGATTGGTATTTTATTGATTGTGACTTCCTCTGGTTTGCCTGTCAGCCGGATGATTTCAGTTGCTTTTTGGTCAAAAGTACGGTAATCGACCAAAGTCTTTTTTATTTTTTCCGGAGGAACCGGTCCGTTGTAAAATTTGTTGATGTTGGGCTGATATTCGGCATGTTGAATTACTGATGTTGAACTCAGCAAATGATTTTGATCGGCAGGCGCCAGTTCGGGCCGCCAGGCCATTGCTCGCAGGAAATGCCTGACATAATCGCCGTATCCATCGGTCATCCAGACTTCGTCGCATGGGTAGCAGTTTTTGCCATCGGCATCAACCATGTAGGTCGCCCAATTCAGGGTGAGAATGGCATTTTTAACTGCTGAACTGTCGCCCGAAAGCTTTGCATACTGAAGATTGGCAGAGGCTTGTCTGGAACTGTGGCTGTTTCCGGGAACCCTGTAAGCAGTTTGTTCATTCACCACCACCACGCCGTATTTTTCCCACTCGTGGTTCCCAAGTGTTTTGAATACCCAATCGAAAATTTCTTTCACATCGGTTTTCCAGTTCGGAAAATATTCCTGATGGTTCATCATGAACTGTGCAAATGTAATGGCATTGATCTGAGTGTCGCTCCAACCCGGAACATCTTCGAAAAATGGTCCCCATTTGTTGGTTTTTAGCGGGTAGTTTTTCATCCAGCTCAGCAGAGTTTCAAAGGCTTTCTGATACTTTTCGGTTTCACCGGTTTTGAGCTCAATCAGGTTCATGAAGAGTTCCATCGTTGGCGCCCAGTTGCTGGTATAGCTGCTGAGCTGATCGTCTTTGCCATCACCCGAATTATTTTTTAGTTTACCAATTTCGCCTGAAATTGCATTTACTTTAAAAGGTAGCGGAGAATTATTTTCATCGCCCTCTTTGATGTAATTAGCCAGCGTATTGGCAATATTTATTGCTGCATTCAGATAGCGCTTGTCAGTTACATTGGGATATTGGGTGGTATTGGTCATTTTAAACAGTTTGACCAGTTCGAACCCTAACGAACCAGCTTTATCTGGCTGGGTAAAGCCAGGACCGATTACCATATCACCGTCATACATTCCGGAGTAAATCAGGGTATTGTATGGATATGGAATATTTGGCCAGGCTGCATCGGCAGGCGAAAGTGAATGACTCAGGTAGTAATCGGCCAGGTAATTCATTTCCGACTTCACTGCTTCGTTACCGGAATATCCGTAATATAGACTCCAGGAGGATAAAGCCATAGCAAACTGGTCGCCGCCAATTCCCCGCTTGTCGTTCAAATCGCCCCGCCAAACCTGGTGGTTCATGTAGTAGGGCAGACCGTTTTTGTCGGTTCGCATGGTATTCCAGAAATTCCATACCTGATTAATAACAAAATCAAAGGATATGCCTGGATCGGCAGAGTACCATGGTAAAATGGTATTATCGGTTGAATTTTCAGCGATCTCATGATAGAGCAGTTTCTCTCCGGTGAGTTTGGTCTTTTGAGCAAATCCGGAAGTCGTGAAGCTTAAAATTAATATAATGAAGATGTTGCGTCTTTGATTCATGATGTTTTGGTTATTTTAGTGGGAAAATTAACGTTAATTTTGGTACTGAGCTCATCCGTTCAATTTGGTTGCATCGAATCCATGGGAAACTGAAAATGGCATCAATCCTCCCACCACTTGAATATCTTTAAACAGGATGTTGCCCACCTTTCCCCTAAATTGACTGAGATATTCTTTCTTTTTCAGGAAATTTCTGAATGCCGGGAAAGGCGGCTTCAAGATAATAATTTTTGGTAAACTTCGAACCACGAAAAGGTTCAACAACAGGAACCGTTTTATCCAATTCTACAGGACCGGGGAGTGAGGAGGAAGAATCCGGCTACTTTTTCTTTCGCAAAGCAATCACATTCGGAATCTCGCGGAAATGATCGTTGTTGTCGTTATCGCAGGAATTCGACACATAACTACCGTATTTGGCAATTACAGTGTCGCCGGTATTCATATAGAAACTGGTTTCGGGTCCGCCTTCCAGATAAACAGTGGTACGAATATCGACCGGCAAACCTTTTAAAAACCTGATCATGGTTCGGTGGGTATAGGGCGATCGGGTAAAAATAACATAAAGGTTGCCTTCGGCATCGGTGGCAGTGATAACCATGCTGCACGACTGATCGGGGCGTTTTGAGAATTCCATTTCTTCACCCTGGCAGCTGATCATGCGCATTCCCTGACACAGCGAATGGTATTGTTGTTTTACCTTTTCCCAGTCCTGACAGGTGATGTCGATGATTTCAAAGGGTGGTTTCAGCTTGTCTTTCGGGTGCATGGCCAGCATCGCATTGAAATAGTTGCTTTTGACCGGGTTATTCACATGCTTGAAATTCTTCATGTAGCCTTTGTTCGACTGCATCCGGTTGTATTTGTACATCCCCGCATTGATGATGATGTTTTGGTCGAATTCGCTTGCCCATTCTGGAGCGGTACGCGGATGTCTGCCCTTCTCGGAAGCTGTCAGGAACTGAAAATCGAATTTCCAGGCATCTATTTTCAGAATACTCAGCTTCGAATCGTTTACCACCGATTTTTCCGGAGCGTCGAGTTCAGCGTATTGCAAACCATCCATCAGGTTTTTCCAGTGTATTTCACTGATCCACCTGGTCTGTGCCATCGAAGTGATGGAAATCAGGATGAAAAATACGCCCAGCGGGAGGTAAATTCTTCCATGGATGGTGTTGGCTAATCTTGATCTACACATTACTGAAGTCGAATCTTGAGTTCTTAAAGGGGAACAACTCAAACAATTCTCCGGAATAATAGAATTCGTAGGCCACTGAGCCAAAAGAATATAGTTTTCCCTTGATGTTGATTCCTGATCCGCCAACCACCGGGTTTTCTTTGGGAATGGATGCTTCGTAACCAATATTATACAAGGTGGCTAATATTTCGGGACGGTCGCCGATCGGAAAGCCCGATCGTTCCCATTGCAGCTTCATCTGCTTAATGTTGATAGCTGCATACAGGTATGAATAAAAATGGTTGTCGTACGTGGTCAGGCGTTTGAATCTTTCCTGTGAAACGTTTTGAGTCTTGAAATCGAGAAGGTTTTCATATTTTTCACCAAGATAGAAAAGGGAGGACCGGTCTTTCATATTTTTTTCAATGGTTTGGGCGGTTGGAATTTTAATTCCGGTTACGCCCAATGAAAAAGTAGCTTCGACTGAAAGGATTTTCAACGGACCGATCCATTTTTTGTAGGCTTCGCGGCTCGAATTAAACAATCTGATTTGTTCGCCAACCAATACTGAAACGATTAAACGTGGTTCAACACCGGTTAAAACGGCTGCAGAATCGATCAGCTTTTTATCTTTTGCCACAGCCAGTTTGAAATCCTGCCATTCCTTGATGTTCATCCACTCAAAAACACTTTTTGTGTTGAGCTTTTCCAGTTCAGCGTTCCCTGCTCCGATATAGGAATTTACTTCGGAATGGTATTCAGCATTATCCTGCATATGCAGGTCAACTGCCTCGATCATTCGTTCTGCTTCCTTTAGGTTATGGCTTATATAATAGGCATTCTGAATGTAGTAGGCATTGGTTGGGAAATATTTGTTCAGCACAGTAAGCTTTTGAAGTAACTGGACTTCGCTCATATTGATGGTGGCCGAATCCTTTTCAGCGCCGTTCCCATACTTGTCTTTGATCTCCTGAAAATACCGGTCGTTCAGGTCGGCCACTCCCGGATCGTTGGTCAGGTGCAATTTGACGGCAAAAAACGCAATTGTTAAAATCAGCCCGATAAGGGCAAAAATACCCGCAAATCCATATCCTAAAACCTTCAAAATCTTGCGGAAACCACTATTTTTCATCTCTTGAAAACCCTCCTGTCTATTTGGCGCAAATGTATAAAAAGGTGTTATAGTTTGTTAAAATGACTATGCCTTTTAGCAGAAATGGTGGAAATAAATAATGATAATGTTACCTTCGTACCCCGTTCAAATTTTTGAGCTAAGTATTAACCCAAATTTTGAAAATGAATTTACGTACCCTGACCTTTGCCTTGAGCTTGATTTTTTCCATCACTTGCCTTGCGCAACCAACACTTCGGGATACCACGGTTATGGTTATTCAGGAAAGCGAAATGGATTCTTTACTCAAGACGTTTGAATGTGTTCATAGCGATTCGCTGTTGTCGCTCGACGAAATTCTCTATAAAAACATCTGGAGCTGCAGCCAGATCAAATATCCGGAAAATACACAACCTGGTAAAAATGACACCATATCCTTAGCTTTTATCAGCGCTCACGATCAGCAATTTGTCATGCCTGTAAAAGGACCCGTTCTTTCCAAATTTGGTATCCGTCATGGACGTATGCACACCGGAATCGATATCCGGCTCAACTCGGGCGATACGGTTCGCAGTGCTTTCGATGGTCGGGTCAGACTTGCCAAGCGGTTCAGCGGATATGGGAACCTGGTTCTGGTGAGGCATAATAATGGATTGGAAACCATATACGGTCACTTAAAAGCAATCAAGGTAAAAGTTAATGACAGTATTAAAGCCGGTGATTTAATTGGTTTGGGTGGCCGAACCGGACGGGCAACCTGCAATCACCTCCATTTCGAAACCCGTTTGTTTGGACAGGCGTTTGATTCGAACAAATACATTGATTTTGATACCTTTACTCTCAAAGCCGACAAAATATTTTATGCCAACAAACGTTTCGAGACCGATAAATCCAACTTCAAAAAGAAACCTTCGCCTGCAGAATTGGATATGCTGGCTGCTGCAGGAGCCAAAAAACATGTGATCAGGCAAGGCGACACCCTTTCAACCATTGCCAGAAAATACCGCACTTCGGTGAATAAGATTTGCACCACCAACCACATTACCTCCAAAACCACCTTGAAAGTCGGAAAAGTATTACGAATTAGCTAGTGTCAAATGGTTTATTCAACGCCAATTTCACTTACTGCCAGCCAACACGGTTTTCCTTCTCCGGAGTGACCTTTCGGACATTTTCCCAGGTTTTGTGCCACAATTTTTACGAAGCTGGCAGGTATCGTATCAAAAGTAGCAGTGAACTCCTTCAATTGAATTTCCGGAGAAAGTGGGTCAATATCGTTTACTGCTTCTGCCACTTTCCTGAAATTGATGCCATCTGGCGAAACGTAAAATTCAATTTTTTTCGGAAAGAAAATCCACGAACCGGCATCTTGCAGGCAAGCCACCGAAAAGCGGTGAACTTCCGCTTTTTTCTGAAGATCGACAACAAGTTCCATGTTATTGCCTTCCCATCCCATCCAACTGCCATCCGAAAAGTTTTTTCCTCCTGCAATACCGTCAACCAGCGTATATTCCCCCGAACCCGACACTTTTTTGCTGCACAGGATCAGATATTTGATGGGTTTTCCGGTGGCATTATTCACGATGAAGGTCTGGCTAAACGGTTTTTTGGAAGAATTCCCGCTTGCAAAAGAGATTGCTTTAATAGTCGACGTTTTATCAATGAAAATGGGCACTGAATACACCGGTGACAGATTGGTTGGCTCGGACCCATCGGTGGTAAAATGGATCTCAGTTCCCGGAAATTCGCTGGTCAACGCAACTTCCACCTTTTTTTTCTCCGGATTGAACTGCGATTTGGACGTGATATTGAAAACGCTCTGAGAATAATTGATACCAAGTTCATCATAGCGAGTCATAAACTGCTGAATTCTCCTCGAAAAATCTTCCCAGTTCCGGCTTTCCTTCGGGCTCCACAAAACTTCGGCCATCGCAGCCAGGCGTGGAAAAGACATATATTCAGCATGCTTCAGGTTCGGAACATATTCGGTCCATAAATTGGCCTGCCCGCCCAGGATGTGTTTGGCTTCTTCGGAATTCAAATCTTTGGGGACCGGATTGAAACTATACACTTTGCTCAGGGGTAAATATCCGCCGATTCCCGGTGGTTCCTGATCCATCTGTCCCTGATAATAATCGATGTAGCAATCCGAAGTCGGAGTCATTACCACATCGTGGCCCTGACGGGCAGCATCAATTCCGCCCTGAATTCCGCGCCAGCTCATGACGGTCGCCTTGGGTGGAAGTCCGCCTTCCAGAATTTCGTCCCAGCCCAGCAGTACCCGGCCTTTCGAGTTGATAAACTTTTCGATCCGTTTAATAAAATAGCTTTGGAGTTCACCAACATCTTTCAATTCTTCCGTTTTAATCCTTTTTCTGCATTTGGGGCATTTCTCCCATTCGGTTTTGGTCGCTTCGTCGCCACCAACATGTATGTATTTCGAAGGAAAGAGGTCAATCAC
Organism: Prolixibacteraceae bacterium; assembly: GCA_025355875.1. GTDB lineage: Bacteria > Bacteroidota > Bacteroidia > Bacteroidales > Prolixibacteraceae > Aquipluma. The sequence goes on from JANXYV010000115.1 coordinate 98,968, forward strand.
TTCGCTCAGCACATTTTCCAGAAACGAAAACGTAGAATCATTTCCGGCGCAATAAATATCGGTTATTGGCCAAACTCCGCCAGGAAGCACGGTAAACGGGCCTCCGGAACAGGAATATTGCGGATAGGCAGCCAGAGCCGCGGTTGCATGAGCTGGCATTTCGATCTCAGGAACGATGGTAATGAAACGTTTTTGTGCATAAGCAATTATTTCCCTGAGGTCGTCCTGAGTATAAAATCCGCCATAGGTTGCTTTTTCTCCAGCCTGCAGTTTAGGACGGGCGTTCCAGTTTTTATCCTCACGATCGACCCGCCAGGCGCCTGTTTGAGTCAGTTTCGGATATTTTTTAATTTCGATTCGCCATCCCTGATCGTCGGTCAGGTGCAGGTGAAGCGTATTGATTTTGTGCAGGGCCAGATTATCGATCATCCGGAGAACATCCTCTTTGGGAAAGAAGTGCCGCGCCACATCGAGCATGTAACCACGCCATTTAAATTCCGGACCATCCGAAATGCTGACTGCCGGAACCAGCCATTCAAAGTCTTTTTGGATTGAATTCCGTTCGTATTCTTCGGGCAGCAGTTGCCGGATAGTTTGCATGGCATAAAAGAACCCGGCTGGTTTGGCGGCTTTGATCTGGATTCGGTCTTTCTGAACGACCAGCGAATAGGCTTCCGGATCCATCAGAATTTCGGTTTTGAAATTCACCTGGTTGGAACCTTCGTTTCCGCCTACGATTATCTGCAGTTTCCATCCTGAGACTTTTTCGAAGCGCTCAGCAAATTGCCTGGCAATCATTTCCTGATCAACCGTTTCGACCACCAGTTTTGTGTTTTTCTTAAACAGGAATGACGATTCTCCCACAGTCATTTCCCTGACCTGCGGAATGAGCGAAATTTCTTTTTCTGTGAAGGTTTTATTTGGCTTGCAGCTCCAGAACGAAGCACAGCAAAGGAAAACCAGGATTGCGGAAATGCTCTGTTTCATAGTGAAAAGTTACGCTTTTGGAAGTACCAAGATAGGATATTTTTCGTTTAGCAATTAATAGTCCAATTGAGAAAGAATAATAAATCGTAACTTCGTATTTTATATTTTTTTATAAGATGTTTGATATAGGAAAGCAAATTGACTATTGGAGCAATGGCGCTGATAGCGATTATGAAACTGCAGAACTCTTGATTTAAGGTAAAAAGTATCTTGAAGGATTATTCTTTTGCCACCTGACGATTGAAAAAATGATAAAAGCTTTAGTCGTTAAGAAGACTCGGGAATTGGCTCCTAAATCGCATAATCTTGCATATTTGGCAGAGCTTGCTGCACTTGAACTGACCGGTGAACAGTCTGTTTTTATAGCAATATTGATGAAATATCAGATGGAAGGCAGATACCCTGATTATTATCCAAAAATGCCTGCTTTAGAAGTTATCCATGATTATTTACAAAAGTCTAAAACTTTAAAAGAATGTCTCAGATCGAAGTTATAAATATTCTAAATACCTATATTCAGGTTTTGAAACAAGCCGGAATAAACATCGAAAAAGCTTTCTTATACGGAAGCTATGCGCGAAATGAGGCCAACGAAAACAGTGATATCGACGTGATGCTTATTTCGTCGATGTTTGATACCGACGATGATTATGTACTTTCCAAACCTTGGATCTATTCCAATAAAGTGGATCACCGCATTGAACCAATCTCTGTCGGATTATTCAGGTTTTACTCTGATGATGCTTCGCCAATCGTCGAATTGGTTCGTCAAACCGGACTGGAGATTCAAATCTGATTATTGGGTCCATTTTTCCTTGCAACTTCTTAGTTTCTCCCGCCAAACGACACCATCTTTTGAATTTGCTCGTCCCACAAGCGGAGTTTCAGCGACCGCAGGCTCATCACGAAAGTCACCGGTTTTACTTCTTTGAAAACCGTATTTTCACGGTAGCATTTGCTGAGGAAATAGTTTGGAATACGGGCATTGAGGTGATGGATATGGTGAAATCCGATATTCCCAGAGAACCATTGCAGAAGTTTCGGGAATTTCACAAACGAACTACCTTCTAAAGCAACCGTCCGGTAATTCCAGTTATTATTCCTGAACCACGAAACATTTTCGTATTGGTGTTGGAGATAGAACAACCATAATCCTGAGATGGCCGCAATATAAAGGATCGAAAGCTGAATGACCAGGAAAGTACCAAAGCCAATGGCCATGCTCATCACGATGAAGATCAGAACCAGCACTGCATTGGTGAAGTAAACGTTCAACCTTTCCTTTTTGCTCATATCTTTTCTGGTCAGACGATTCTGAATCAGAAAAACATACAGGGAACCAATTCCGAACATGATGAATGGATTACGGTAAACCCGGTATTTGATCCGTTCCCATTTGCTGCTGGCCTGATATTCCTCTTTGGTTATGGTCCAGACATCGCCAACTCCGCGTTTATCCTGGTTTCCCACTGTTCCGTGGTGCCTTTGATGCTGGTTGTGCCATTTGTCGTATGGAGTGAAGGCCAAAATCCCAAAAAACATGCCGACGAACCGGTTGGTGCGCGGAGATTTAAAATACGATCCGTGGCCGCAATCATGGAAAATAATGAACAGGCGAACCAGGAATCCGGCGGACAGAAAGATAAGAAACGCTGTCAGCCAGTATGAAACTGAAAGTCTGTTAACGGTTAAGACCCATACGCTGATATAGGGAATGAAGGTGTTGGTTATTTGCCAAATACTCCTGCCAATACTCGGGTTCTGATATTTTTCGATGTTTTTGTTGATGACCATCCAGGGATTCACTACCGGATTGCCTGATTCTGCTATTTCCATTTTGATATATTTAAAATCCCTTCCCAGATTGTTAAACGTTTTCAATAATGTAAGGTTTTTGATTTTGTGTAGTTAGGGTCTGCTGAAAAACTCAGGCCACGATTTTTAGTATGAATGGATATGGCTGTAATATTTCAGGAAAGCGAATCATTTGACTTTTAATTTGATCTGCATTTCGATTTATCCTATACAAAATTTGTTTTGCTGAA